>NZ_CP092334.1:1592583-1893100 GCF_018595685.2 Flavihumibacter rivuli | reverse complement strand
TGATCTTGCTTATTACGGCCTCAGTGCGATTGAGGTCCTCTTCGTCACCCAGCACCACTGTATTGGTCTCGGGAATGATACCCGTTACATAAACCGGTTTGCCGAAAGTTACCTCCAGGCCTTTGCGCTGGCCGATGGTATAGAAAGGATAACCTTTGTGTTTGCCAAGTACCTTTCCATTTTTATCAACGAAATTGCCATTGGCAACCTTTTCTTCCAGGCCTTCCACTTTCTTTTTCAGGAAACCCCTGTAGTCATTGTCCGGCACAAAGCAGATCTCGTAGCTCTCCGCTTTTTTGGCCAGTTCAGGATAGCCGAAATCATGGGCCATCTGCCTGATCTCGGTCTTGCGGTACTTACCAAGGGGTAATAGGGTCCTGCTGAGCAGGTCCTGCTGCAGTCCCCAAAGCACATAGCTCTGGTCTTTCAGTTCATCGAGGCCCTTGCTGATGTAAAACCTGCCATTACGGTGTTGGTGCACATTGGCGTAATGCCCGGTAGCAATAAAATCGCATTCCAGTGCATCGGCCCGTTTCAACAATGCCCTCCACTTGATATGGGTATTGCACATCACGCAGGGGTTGGGAGTCCTTCCCGCGAGGTATTCATCAACGAAATTCTCGATCACAAAATCCCCGAACTCTTCCCTGATATCCAGTACAAAGTGCGGGAATCCATGCTGTACTGCGGCCATCCTCGCATCGTTGAAGGAGTCGAGGTTGCAGCACCCGGTTTCCTTTTTGCTGGCCCCTGATGTAGCATAATCCCATGTTTTCATGGTGATGCCCACTACCTCGTACCCTTCCTGGTGCAACATCAGTGCCGTTACGGTACTGTCAATACCGCCACTCATCGCCACCAAAACCTTTCCTTTCCGGCTCATATATATCCTTTAAGGCTGCAAATATACGAAGGAAATAATTCATTGTTGTATATGCAAATATATAGGTGGCCTTCCTGGGGAATTTAGGATAAAAGGAAGTTATCAACATAGCGTAAGGGTGGGGGAGGAAGGAGACCACAAAACTGTAAATTGCCTTCCTGAATATTTTTATTACGCAGCTAAATTTATTATTATGATCAAGCTTCAAGTCATCGGGAACTTAGGAAAGGATTGTGTGACCAACAATGTTAACGGAAGATCTGTATTGAATTTTAACGTTGCCCATACGGAGAAGTATCGTGACAGCCAGGGTAACCAGCAGGAGAAGACCATTTGGGTAGAATGTGCATATTGGACAGACAGGACCGCTATTGCGCCTTATTTGCGCAAGGGTACCCAGGTATATGTTGAAGGCACCCCAGAAGTGAGGACCTATCCCAAGAATGACGGCACTACAGGTGCATCCCTGACCCTTAGGGTACAGAATGTGCAGTTGTTGGGCAGTAAGACTGAAGGACAGCAGGGTGGTTACCAGCAGCCGGGGCAACAGCAGTATGGTGGCGGAAATAATTACGGCAACAATAGCTTTAATGCCGCGCCGGCACCAGCTATGCAGCAACCCTCTTCTATGCCTATGGAAGATGACCTGCCCTTCTAATAAGGATGAAATGAAATAACGTACCAGCCGCTGCCTTTTCAAGGTCAGCGGTTTTTGTTTGTGTTGCATTCAAAGGCAAAACTGTTATTTTGCTTTATGGCAGATCAAATCATTTCTTATCCCCAACTGAAGGGGTTTACAGAATCCGTATTCCTTGCAATGGGATGTCCCGACGCAGATGCCGCGACCGCTGCAACAGTATTACTGAGTGCTGACCTGAGGGGGATCGATTCCCATGGCGTGGCCCGCCTGAGTGGGTATGTAAGGCTTTGGGAAGCTGGTCGCGTTAACGCCACCCCCTCCCTGAGAATCATCCATGAAACCCCGTCAACCGCTGTAGTGGATGGTGATAGCGGGCTTGGGCTGGTGGTTGCCCCATTCGCCATGAAGGTAGCCATGGATAAGGCGGCCGCGGTAGGAACAGGCTGGGTAAGTGTACAGAACAGCAACCACTATGGGATCGCTGGTTACCATGCCATGATGGCCCTGGAAAAGGATATGATCGGTATCAGCATGACCAATGCCAGCCCACTGGTGGCACCTACCTTTTCTGTTGAACGTTTGTTGGGGACCAATCCCATATGCGTAGCCATTCCCGCAGGCGGGGAGCCGGCATTTGTGGCCGACCTGGCTACAACTACCGCAGCTAACGGAAAACTGGAGATATTGCAAAGAAAGAACCTGGATGCGCCACAGGGTTGGATCCAGGATAAGGACGGCATCTCTACGGTTGATGCACATGCCTTGAAAACCGGTGGCGCATTGTTACCGCTCGGTGGGGACCGCGAGCACGGCAGCCATAAGGGGTACGCGCTTGGCTCAATAGTCGATATCTTTTCAGCCGTACTCAGCGGGGCCAATTATGGACCCTGGGTTCCTCCTTTCCCGGCCTATGTGCCGATGCCTACCGGGATGCCAGGTAAAGGGATAGGGCATTTCTTTGGCGCCATGCGGATCGATGCTTTCCGCCCTGCCGATGATTTCAAGGAGCATATGGATAACTGGATCAGGCGCTTCCGTTCTGCAAAGCCGGTAGAAGGGCAGGAGAAGGTATTGATACCTGGTGATCCTGAGCGGGAAATGGAAGGGGAAAGAATGCAAAAGGGAATCCCCCTGTTAGCCCCTGTGGTGAAGGACCTGGAAGATCTTGCCCAAAAATTCGCGATCAAGTTTTAACTTCGGAGACTTTTGCTTGCCATCCTGGAACGGTATGAGGCGTTCAGTTTTCACCTACCAGAAACTTTTTGGGGATTTCTATTGACCGGACATTATCATTGGTGTCCGGGTCGAATATTTATGAATCAATAAAAACAAACTACGCTCAATGAAAGTAATGAAGTTCGGTGGCACCTCCGTTGGAAAGTCGGAGAGGATGCACCAGGTGGCTCAACTGATCACAAGGGATAACGAACCCAAGATCGTGGTACTAAGTGCTTTAAGCGGAACTACCAATACGCTGGTGGCTATTGGTGAAGCCTTGTCAAAAGGCGATAAACAGGAAGCGAAACAGGTAATTGATAACCTGGAACAGCACTATAAAAACTTCATTACCGCGCTGGTGAAACAGGATACTTCCAGGGAGAAGGCCAATGCCATCATTGCCGAGCATTTCGAATTCTTGAATATCATCACCAAGATATCCTTTAATGAAGCGCTCAATAAGGATATCCTTGCGCAGGGGGAACTGATGAGTACAAAACTATTCTGTGTTTACCTGGAGGAAATAGGCGTAAAGCATTTCCTGTTGCCGGCATTGGAATTCATGAGCATTGATGCGAATGACGAACCGCAGTTGCCGTCCATTCGCCAGAAACTGACCGCTTTACTCGAGCAGCATAAGGATATAGCACTCTTTATTACGCAGGGTTATATCTGCCGTAATGCAAGGGGGGAAGTAGATAACCTTAAGCGTGGCGGCAGTGACTATACTGCATCATTGGTTGCTGCTGCTGCGAATGCATCTGTGTGTGAGATCTGGACCGATATTGACGGGATGCATAACAATGACCCACGCGTGGTAAAGAAAACCATTCCGGTTGAGCAATTGAGCTTTGAGGAAGCCGCGGAGTTGGCCTACTTCGGCGCGAAGATCCTGCACCCTACCTGTATCTGGCCGGCCCAACAGGAAAAGGTACCGGTAAAACTGCTGAATACCATGCAACCTGAGGCAGCAGGAACGGTTATCACCAAGGACGCTGGTTCTGTTGGGGTGAAGGCCATCGCTGCAAAGGATGGGATCATTGCCATCAATATCAAGAGCACCAGGATGTTGCTGGCCTATGGTTTCCTCAGGAAAATCTTCGAGGTTTTCGAGAAATACCGCACACCTATTGATATGATCACCACTTCAGAGGTAGCTGTATCTGTAACGATCGATAATCCCGCCTTCCTTGATGCTATCGTAAAGGAACTGGAGCCATTCGGTAATATTGAAGTGGACAGGGACCAGACCATTGTTTCTATTGTTGGTAATGATATTGCCCAGACCCAGGATATCCTGAGCAAGCTTTTTGAAGCCCTGAAGCCCGTTCCGGTCAGGATGGTGAGCTATGGGGGAAGCCGGCACAATGTATCCCTGCTCATCCCGGGTAATTATAAGACAGAAACTCTTCAGTTGTTGAATAAAGGGCTCTTTGGCCTGGAATGATATTAATATGTGCAAACAAAAGCCGCCAGGATACTGGCGGCTTTTTTATTGACAAACGCATCGATTTAGAACTTTGTGGTCCTGATCAGAAGGTCCTGGTCGGCCATCCATTGTTGCACATATTTCATCCACTTTACATCGGAGGTTTTATTTACCATGCCAAAGCCATGGCCCCCTTTATCGTAGAGGTAAATGTCATGTTTTACCTTGTTTTGTTCAAGTGATGCGGCGAAGGCCATAGAATTCTCATACTTTACGGCTTTGTCGTCCTTTGCATGCACAAGGAAGGTAGGCGGGGTTTTCTTGGTGACCTGCTGCTCGGCAGAGAAGAACATTACCTGTTTCTTATCCGGCGTCTTCCCGAGGAGTTGCTCACGGGAACCCTTATGCGCAAGTTCATCCGTAAAACTGATCACCGGGTAAACAAGGATCATGAAGTCGGGCCTCAGGGAAGTCTTCAATGGGTTATCTATTTCTGCTTTATCAAAATGTACACCGGCAGATGCCGCCAGGTGGCCCCCGGCACTGAATCCCATAATGCCGATCTGCTTGGGGTTAAGCTGCCAGATCTTGGCCTTATCCCTTACCATTTGAATGGCCCTTTGCGCATCCTGCAGTGGGGCAATGCTTTTGTCCTTCATAATGGCATCATCAGGAAGCCGGTACTTCAACACGAATGCGGTAACTCCCCATTTGGTAAATTCCCTGGCTACATCAGCTCCTTCATGGCCTGCTGCCAGGAGGCGGTATCCGCCACCGGGACAAATGATCACAGCTGTACCATTTGATTTCCCCGCATCCGGAAGGTAAACGGTCAGGGTGGGCTTTGATACATTGTAGATCCTAAGAATACCATCGCTGCCGGTTTCAGCGCGTTCATCATTGTTTCCGGCAATGGAATTGGGGACCTCCTTATCATACAAGGGAAGTTCTTCCTGGGCATGGAGGTTCATAGCTAACATGGCCGTTGTCATTAATGCTATCAATTGTTTCATTGATCAGGATTGTGGTCAATAAAGATATTCCTCAAATTGCAGCTTTTAATGTTAAAGGCTAACAAAAAAGCCGCTGGGGAACAGCGGCTTTTTTTATTAGATGATCAGCATGGCGTCGCCATAACTGAAGAACCTGTATTTATCCTTGATGGCCTTCTTATAAGCCTCCATAGCCAGGTCATATCCTGCAAATGCACAGGTCATGATGAGCAAGCTGGTCTTGGGGAGATGGAAATTGGTCACCAATGAGTCGGCAATGGAAAACTCATAAGGCGGATGGATAAAATGATTGGTCCATCCTTCTGATGGTTTCAACAGTTTTTCTGCAGTGAAGGAAGATTCAATTGCGCGCATGGTAGTGGTACCAATAGAACAGATCCTGTGCCCGCTTGTCTTGGCTTTGTTGACGATCTGGCAGGCGGTATCATCTATGCGGTAGTATTCAGCATCCATCTTGTGCTTGCTCAGGTCTTCCACTTCAATAGGCCTGAATGTGCCCAATCCGGTATGAAGGGTAACCTCGGAAAAGCGGATACCCTTGATCTCAAGACGCTTGATCAATTCCCTGCTGAAATGCAAACCTGCCGTGGGTGCTGCAACTGCACCTTCATGCTTGGCATATACAGTTTGGTAGCGCTCTTTATCCTCTTCATCAGGCTTGCGCTTGATGTATTTGGGGAGGGGCGTTTCACCAAGGAATTCCAGCATCTGGCGGAATTCTTCGTCAGTGCCATCCCAGAGAAAGCGAATGGTCCTTCCACGGCTGGTGGTATTATCGATTACCTCTGCAACCAGTTCATCATTCTCTCCGAAATAGAGTTTATTACCAACCCTGATCTTCCTTGCGGGATCAACAATCACATCCCACAAGCGATTTGGCTTGTTCAATTCGCGCAGGAGGAAGACTTCGATCTTGGCACCTGTCTTCTCCTTTCGGCCATACATACGCGCGGGGAATACTTTCGTGTTATTAACGATGAACACGTCCTTATCGTCGAAATACTCGAGGATATCCCTGAAATACTTGTTCTCGATCTGGCCCGTTTTGCGGTGAACCACCATCATACGGCTGTCTTCACGTTTTTTCGCAGGGTGCTGGGCAATAAGGTTTAGGGGAAGGTCGAACTTGAACTGTGATAACTTCATGTGTTAACTGTTTTGCTATCAAACGGCCACATGAAACAAACCAGGAGGGAACGCGGGTTCAGGGGTCTGTACATCCCGGTCTTACGGCACCGGGTTTGTTATCATGTTACGGCATGATTTGGAAGGCTGCAAAGGTACGAAATATTGGATATTACCGGTAAAATCTGTCGGGACCCCCAAATTCTATTTCATCTTCTTGAAAATCTATTAGTTATGTGTGTTCATTTGAAGGTAACAGGTATCAGCGAATCGGGTTCCTTCCGGGTATGGCTTCCAGCAATTTCCGGGTATAGGCCGATTGGGGGGAGTTCCATATCTCCTTCACTTCGCCGATCTCTTCGATCTTCCCCTTATTCATGACCATGATCCGGTCACTGATATATTTCACTACCCCAAGATCATGCGAAATGAAGATAGCCGTGAATCCATGGACCTGCTTCAGGTCATTGATCAGGTTCAATACCTGGGCCTGAACACTAACATCCAATGCACTCACACTTTCGTCAAAAACGATAAAGTCGGGGGCTAATACCAATGCGCGGGCAATGCCTATCCTTTGCCTTTGACCGCCACTAAACGCATGAGGGTAACGATTGAAATGTTCCGCCTTAAGGCTAACCTGTTCCAGTAGGGCTATTGCATGGTCCTTTCTTTCCCTGGAATTCCTTCCCTTTCCATGGACAGATAATACTTCAGTCAGGGCATCACCAATAGTGATCCTGGGATTCAGCGAGGAATAGGGATCCTGGAAAACAACCTGTACCTCCTTTCTCATCGGCAACAGTTCACTCCCTTGCATCTGCAGGAGGTCCTTTCTTTTGTACCAGATATGACCGGAACGCGCTGGGATCAACCGTAGCAGGCACCTTCCCAGGGTGGTCTTTCCGCAACCGGATTCCCCGACAATACCAAGGGTTTCCCCTTCATAAACCTCAAAACTTACATCGTCTACTGCCTTATTGTACGCAATTGGGGTGCCCCAAATATTCCTTGCCTTGGGAAACCAGGCCTCCAGGTTTTCCACCCTGATCAGGGGTTCCCTTTGGGCCAAAGCATCTTTGCTTTCAGGTGCGTAAACCGGGATACCTGAATCTGCCGGTTGGGAACGGGCAGCAATGGGTAAAGGTTGCTGCAGATCCCCGTCTTCCACCCAAAAGTCACTGACAACGGGTAGTCTTTTTCCCTTAGCATGTAAGATTGGACGGCAGGCCAACAATGCCTTGGTATATGGGTGTTGGGGACTGTTGAAAATAGTTGATGTGGATCCTTGCTCTACAATTTTTCCACGGTACATCACAACCACCTTGTGAGCGATCTCCGCCACAATCCCCAGGTCATGGGTAATAAAGATCATCCCCATCCTGTTCCTTTCCTGGACCTCTTTCAATAACTCCAGGATACTTTTTTGAACGGTTACATCAAGGGCGGTGGTGGGTTCATCCGCTATCAATAGGTCAGGCTCGCCGCTAATGGCCATAGCGATCATGACCCTTTGTTTTTGCCCTCCGCTAATTTCATGGGGGTATTTCCGGAAGATCTTTTCCGGTTCTGGAAGTTTCACTTCAGTGAATAACCTGATGGTCTCTTTTTGGGCATCCGCCCTGCTCATTTTCCTACGACGGGTGATCGCCTCAACTACCTGCTCGCCGCAGGAAAATACAGGGTTGAGGGAGGTCATGGGCTCTTGGAAGATCATGCTGAGCTTGTTCCCGCGAAGGTCCTGAAATTGTTCTGGAGGGCATTTCAAAAGGTCAAGCGGTGCATCTCCTGACCTGAACCAGATCTCTCCCTTGGGGTAATGGACTTTTGCTTCGGGCAACAATCCAAGAATGGAAAGGCAGGTGACAGATTTGCCTGATCCTGATTCCCCTACAACAGCAACTACTTCTCCGCGATTTACAGAAAAAGATACCCCTTTCACGGCTTCAGTGGTCTGTCCCTCATTCCTGAAAACCACGGTGAGGTCGCTGATGGAAAGTAGCGGCTCGTTCAAATCGGTTGCTTATTTATCCAGTTTCCTGATATTCTTAATGGCCAGTTTTTGTTCGGGCGTAGGATAGTACATCATACAAACGGCACAATTTTCAGCCTCTGGTTGTTCAACTATCTCAAAACTGAACCTGTCGCCTTCTTTTAATCCTGTTTTACCAAATGAACAGGGATTGGCAACTGCAAACGCTGCAATATAGCTTGCATTACGTTTATCATCCTTCCAGTTAGCGGCTAATTTTCCCGGGTCAAGATTGCCTTTTTCAAGGGTTACCACATAATGGCCACAATTTTCCACCACTACTAATTTACCTACAAGGCCAGCGCCGGTTTGATTTGTTGCGGTCTTGCAGGCCCCAAGGATAATCAGGGATAGGGCAAGCAGGGAGAAGTACTTTTTCATTGTATTTGGTTTAATGGTCTAGAATCGTAGGTGCCTCACCGTTAGTCCATCATTGATCAGTTGTTTGAGGGAATCAATTCCGATCTTAATATGGTTCTCTACATACTCCCCGGTTACCTTTTTATCGCTTTCCTCTGTCTTCACCCCTTCGGGAACCATTGGGGAATCGCTGACCAGCAGTAGTGCTCCGGTAGGTATTTTGTTGTAAAAGCCAACCGAGAAAATGGTGGCTGTTTCCATATCAATGGCATAAGCCCTGACCCTTTTCAGGTATTCCTTGAACTCCTCATCGTGTTCCCAAACCCGTCTGTTGGTGGTGTACACGGTTCCTGTCCAGTAATCAACACCGTAGTCGCGGATAGTGGTGGAAACCGCCTTTTGCAAGGCGAATGCCGGTAGTGCCGGGACTTCAGGCGGGAAATAGTCGTTGGAAGTACCCTCGCCCCTTATGGCGGCAATTGGTAATACCAGGTCTCCAACCTTATTGCGCTTTTTCAGACCACCACATTTCCCGAGGAATAGCACGGCCTTGGGCTCAATGGCGGTTAACAGGTCCATGATGGTGGCGGCTGTAGGACTTCCCATACCGAAATTGATGATGGTGATATCATCTGCTGTGGCGCATTGCATTGGCCTGCCAACACCGATCACTTCCACATTGTGCCACTTGGCGAAAAGGTCCACGTAATTGCTGAAGTTGGTGAGGAGGATGTACTTGCCAAAATTTTCAAGTTGCTGACCGGTGTAACGGGGTAACCAGTTCTGTACAATTTCTTCTTTGGTCTTCATACGTCTTTTTTTACAATGCTTTCTGAAAAGTAAATTTTTGCAATATACAATTTTGTAGCCGCTCCTGTTGACTGTTTTTTAAATCCTTTAGCTTTGTCCAATGGTGCAAGTTGCTTTTCCGGAGCATGATTTCAGGATGCGGAATAACGCTGGTAAGCGGCAGGTATATGATGAATGCCGCCGCAAATGGGTGGCATTCACACCTGAAGAGTGGGTCAGGCAGAACTTCCTCCAATATCTCCTCAAAGTATTGAACTACCCGGGAAGCCTGATCGCTGTGGAGAAAGAACTGGTATTAGGGGAGTTGAAAAAAAGGTTCGACATACTGGTGTATAACCAGGCCCATCAGCCCTGGTTGATGGTGGAGTGCAAGGCTATGGATGTGCGGTTGGACGAAGAGGTACTCCACCAGGTGCTCCGATATAATATGGCCATGCCAGTCCGGTACCTGGTGATCACCAATGGACATTTTTCCTATTGTTTCGAAAGAAAGGATAATGGACTGGACATGAGGTTGGAATTGCCTTCCCATTCCTGACCCGGACTGATGTTACTGTACACGCTGCATGGTCCCGAAAATAACAAGACCCTCCACCAGGGAGGGTCTTGAAGGTATATAGGTTGTTCCTGTTAGGGGAAGATACCCAGTTCTGCGTAGCTGGTAGCAACCTTATTGATCGCAACAACATAAGCAGCGGTACGCATATCAGGAATGGAAGGATTCTTCTTCCAGCAATCCATGATCTCTCGGGTAGCAGTGATCATGGTTTCTTCCAGGCCACTGTATACCAGGTCTACTTCATCAGGACCATGTTCGATCACCATCTTTTCGGCTTCATTCACTCTCTTGCCGGTCAGTGATTCGATCTGGCTGATGATGTTCTTGTTCTGGTTCTCGGTAAAACGCTTTTCCAAACGACCATAACGAACGTGGCTCAGGTTCTTCAACCACTCGAAGTAAGAAACGGTTACACCACCTGCATTCAGGTACATATCTGGCACAACGAGTATTCCTTTAGAGGCAAATACTTCATCAGCTTCTGGGGTAAGCGGTCCGTTCGCTGCTTCACCAATGATCTTTGCCTTGATGCGGGGTGCATTGTCGCCATTGATCACGTTTTCGAGGGCAGCCGGGATAAGGATCTCGCAATCCAGTTCCAGTGCTTCGTTGGAATTGGTGATATTGGTTGCACCAGGGAAGTTCAGGATAGAGCCTGTTTTCTTACGGTGCTGGAAAACCTCTTCTTCATTCAATCCTGCAGGGTTCATGATCGCACCTTCATATTCTGCAATGGCGATCACTTTGGCGCCGCCTTCGCGGAAGAACTTGGCAGCATGGTAACCCACGTTGCCCAGACCCTGAACAACTACGGTCTTGCCAGCAATACCAACAGAAAGACCAAGGCGCTCCATCACATCTGTCATGTTACAAACCTCACGGATACCGTAGAAAACACCAAGGCCGGTTGCTTCACGGCGACCGCGAACACCACCCTGGGTAACAGGCTTGCCGGTAACGCAACCCAATGCGTCAACCTCACCTGGTTTCATACTCATATAAGTATCGAGGATCCAGGCCATTTCACGTTCACCTGTTCCATAGTCAGGCGCAGGAACATCAGTACCGGGTCCGATGAAGTTCTTCTTGATCAATTCGTGGGTATAACGACGTGTGATCTTCTCCAATTCATATGGGGTATACTTCTTAGGATCGATACTGATACCGCCTTTTGCACCACCGAATGGAACGTTTACGATAGCGCACTTGTAGGTCATCAAAGCCGCAAGCGCCATCACTTCGTCAAGGTTTACGGAAGTGGCAAAACGGATACCACCCTTACAAGGTGTTTTGTGATGGGAGTGTTGTACCCTATAAGCCTTAATAACTTCGATCTTATCGCCGATTTTTACAGGGAAGTGCATACGATACACAGAGTTGCACTGCTTGATCTGCTCCAGGATTCCTGGATCCCAGTTGGTGAATTGTGCCGCTTTGTCAAAGCTCTTTTCCACTGCTCCAAAGAAGCTGTACTCTTGATGTGCTGACATGATTTAGTTTTTAGAACGTTGTTTTATATGGTATTTCAATCGTTGACGGAAGGAGGGGATCACTTATCCTTTTCCATTTTGCTGATCTTTCGGTCAATGCTGACCAGGTAGGCTACTACGCCGGCAAGGATGGTTACAACTACGGCTACCACCACGTATATTTTGCCATTAGAGCGCAATCCATCAGCCATTTGAACAGGCTCATCCGGCATGGTTTGCTGGGCAGCCAGGTTCAGGCTAAACAGGACCAACAATAGCAATGCGCTTATACGGGAGATCATCTTATGCATGATTCAGTTTTTGTTCTTCAATGGTTCTGAGCCTGATTCGGAGTGATGTTATCCAAACCCCGAGGAGGGTCCAGCCCGGAACGGCCACAGGCCAAAACAGCATCCGCATCCTGCTGTCAATATCATTGGTGTTGAGTGCTGGGTTGCCCATGCCCCCTGGGTGCAGGCTTTCCACTAACCTTGGAATGATCCAGATCGTGGGGAATAACATGGCAAACGCGAAAATATTGTATACCGCTCCGATTTTTGCTCGTTTATCGATGTCTACCATGGAGTTCCTGAGCACTAGGTAAGCAAAATAGATCAAGATGGCAATTGCCGCCCCGAGCTGCTTGGGGTCATTGCTCCAGGGCTTTCCCCAGGTGTAATTGGCCCATATCATTCCGGTCAGCAGGCCCAGGAGGCCAAACAGGATTCCTGTGTTGGCATATTCTACCGCCATCAGGTCATGTCTTGGATTGCCGCCCCTCAGGTATTTAACTGAGTTCACTACGGAAACGATAAAGAATATCATCATGCCAAACCACATGGCGACATGGAAATAGAGATTCCTTATGGTTTCATTAAGGATGGGCTTGGCCGGTACTCCCCCCAGGAAACCTGCTATTGAGATCACGAACAGGAGGAGGATACACAATATTTTCCACCACGATAGGCGCATACGAATAATTATAGTTCAGGGCCCCGGTCAGGTGAAAGAATGATAGCAAGCTCCCGGAGGCCGAATAAGTGGGGCAAAATTAGGGGAAAACTGTTCTCAAAGACAGTCTGGCCTTATTGGTTTCCAATGGATTTGTTAAAAGATAAGATAGACTGGCTATCCCTTGATTTTTTTGAATTTACCTGCTCTCCCCCTGAATCTCCCGAAAAGAATGAAGGTTATTATTATAAAATATTCAGGTCCAGGCTTTACCAGGTAATAATACTAGGGTTGAAATGCTGACCCGTGGGCTAGTCCTTCCAGAGGAATGGGAAAAGGATGATGGCAAGTGCCATAACCATAATATCCAGGCCCAGTAATAAAAGGACGATCATGCCCAAACTATCCAGGATGACCTGGCTAAAGGCAGTATTGGCTAGTTTCATGGTGAGCAATAACTGGGGAATGATCAGGGGAAAGCCAAGAATGGCCATCAGAGCTGCATTTTGCTGGGCCCTTGCGGCAATTGCTGAAAGGAACGTAAAAACGAGGCTTAAGCCAGTACCGCCCAAAACTGCTATACCCATGAACTTCAATCCGTTGGAAACAGGGTTGCCAAGTAACAGGCTGAACAATAACCAGCCCACTAAGCTGAGCAATCCCATCAAAACGATATTGAAAATCAGTTTTGCCAAAATGAAATCCCTTGGGCCGGCTATAGTATAAAAATACAGCATGCGTCCCCTGCTTTCCTGTAAGAAGCTCTTGGCAACGGCATTCACGCATACAAATAGCTGGATCATCCAAAAAAGGCCATTCCAGACCTGGTCTTCCGGTTGACCCATGGCGAGGTAAAGCACAAAGATGGTGCTGGCCACATAGAGGATGATGCCATAAAAGGTGTATTGCTGGCGTAATTCCAGCAACAGGTCTTTTTTTAACAAGGCTATTACATGCTTCAAATCCGGTACTTTTTAGGTATGGTTCTAAGGTCTATCTGGTTCATTTTCATGGTAGCAGGTCCGGCAACGAGGCTCATAGGACTCTTTTTCACCCAGCAATACCTGCCCATCCTTCAAAACGGTGCGGTAGCTATAGTTGGCAATATTTCCACATTTCACACAGATGGCATGCAACTTGGTGATATAATCTGCTTTGGCCAGTAGGAAGGGCATTTGTCCAAAAGGCTTGCCCTTGTAGTCCATGTCGAGTCCCGCAACGATCACCCTGATTCCCCTGAGCGCCAATTGGTCGCACACTTCAGGGAGCTGGTCGTCAAAGAACTGGGCCTCGTCTATGCCAACTACATCCACCTCACTGGCTAACAGGAGAATGGTTTGGGAATTGTCAATAGGGGTGGATTGGATAGCGTTTTCGTCATGGGACACAATATTCTGCTCATCATAGCGTACATCAATAGCAGGTTTGAATATTTCGACCCGTAAATTGGCAATCCGCGCCCTTTTCAACCTTCGGATCAATTCCTCGGTCTTGCCCGAGAACATGGATCCGCAGATAACCTCTATCCACCCCCGGCGTTCTCCTGAAAGATTTGGTTCAATAAACATGTAAATGTTATTAAAAAGGGTACAAAATTGTATAACTTTATGAAATCCAATACTAACCCAAAAGTACCATATCGTATGGAAAGAGTAAGAGCCCTGGTTAACAAGTTGCAGGAACAACTTGATCAGCAAGCCGATGCTTCGGCCTTGCTGGTAACCCTCCAATTGTTACAAACAGAATTGCTTGCCGTACAATCCATCCCTTCCAACCGTACCGGGTCTGCAAAAGTAGCGGTTGTTTTACCAAATCCATCCCATTTGCCTGAACGTAATGTACAGGAGCCTGTTCCCCACCAGGAAGCCCCTGAACCTGAACCTACACAGCATATTCCTGCACAAGAGCCTCAACAGGATTGGCTGCATACCCTTATGCAGGAGATCCCGACACTTGCCCACCAGAAAGAGATCCGCGAGTTGAATGAAGTGATCAGCCAGCAGCAATCTGCCTCTCTCAACGAAAGGCTAAAAGTAAATACCGTAGAGGTGGCAGAAGTGATCAACCGGGAACCCATTAACGATCTGCGCAAGGCCATTGGCATCAATGACCGGTTTGTATTTGTGAATGAGCTTTTCCGTGGCGATGAAGTAATGTATGAGCGCAGCATCAAGACCATTAACTCCTTTAATGTCCTGCAGGAGGCTGAGTTTTGGATGCAAAGGGAACTTATCCTGAAATTGGGCTGGGACGATACGAAGGAAAGTGTCCGTCATTTCCGTCAATTGGTCAGGAGGCGGTTTGCTTCAATGTGATCGAGGATGATCTTGCTGGCCCCCTGGTTTTTCCAGACAAATTCCCTGGCAATGCCGGATGCTTCTTCGTAAAAAGCAGGATCAGTAAGCAATTGATCAATTTTCCTTTCCAGTTCCAATGCATTGCCAACAGGGAAAGCGCCCCCCTTTTCAACCAGGCCAATAGCTTCCGCATATTTATCGTAAACCGGGCCGAAAACCACAGGTTTACCGTAGACTGCAGCTTCCAGAATATTGTGGATGCCATCCTCCCCGAATCCCCCGCCCACAAAAGCGATAGTGGCATAATGGTATAGCCTCGACAGCATCCCGATATTATCGATTATAAGAACATTCTTCCCGTTGAGTTTTAGCTTTTCTTCTTCCGGAAGGTCCAACCATTGGGAGTACCTGATGGTATGGCGGAATAGTTGTTCTATTTCTTTTAAATGCGCATCAGACAACTCGTGAGGGGCAATGATAAATTTAAGTCCCGGATGGGTATTGGCATAGTGGTCGAGCTCCTCCTCGTCCTCCGGCCATGTACTTCCCGCTACAATTACCCTGCTGCTGCCAATGAATCTTTCAATAGGTGCAATCGGTAAGAATTTTTCAGCGATTTCAATAACCCTGTCGTACCGGGTATCCCCCGCCAGGGTCACCTGCGTTATTCCGGCTGTTGCCAGTAGGTCAACCGAGGTGTCATTTTGTACGAAAAGGTGATGAAAGCAATGCAGCATATGCCGGTGAAGGTTGCCATACCATTTGAAGAATGGTTGGCTATCCCGGAAAATACCGGAAACCAGTATTACCGGGATTTTTCGTTTTTGCATCTGGGTAAGGAAGTAGTACCAGAATTCATATTTTACCCAGATCACCATTTTCGGTTGTACAATATCCAGGAATTTCCTGGCCGATTGTGGGGAGTCCATTGGGAGGTAAAAAATGTAATCCGCCCCATTATATCCCCTGGCTGCCTCATAGCCGGAAGGGGAGAAGAAGGTAAGAAGGATACGGCATTCCGGATGGGCTACTTTTATTTTTTCCAGGAGTGGGCGCCCCTGTTCAAATTCCCCCAGTGAGGCGAGGTGCATCCATATTACCGGTTCCTGGTTTTCCCTGAATGCCTTCACCAGGCTGGAAAACAGGTCTTTCCGTCCAATGATCCATCGCCTCGCCTTGCTGTTCCATGGGGCAATCAGGCCAAGCAAGGCCCGGTACAAAATCAGGAAAATATTATATAATAAGAGGCTCACGATCTGGAATTTAAGGATTGGCAAAGCTAAAATCAAAGTTTTACCCTACCTATATTTTGCTATTTTTGTGGCCATTTTTAAAATAAGTAAAGAAGTTTATGCGGCCGATACAGATGGTAGACCTCAAACAGCAGTATCTCAAGATCAAGCCTGAAGTGGATGCAGCGATACATGCGGTTTTGGATAGTGTGGCATTCATCAATGGAAAAGCTGTTCAGGATTTTGCTGCTAGCCTGGCCAATTACCTTGGCTCCAAACATGTGATTCCCTGCGCCAATGGAACAGATGCCCTGCAGATTGCCATGATGGCCCTGGACCTCCAGCCGGGTGATGAAGTGATCACGCCTTCATTTACCTATATAGCAACAACGGAAGTGGTTGCTTTGCTGCGTTTGAAACCTGTTTTCGTTGATGTGGATCCCAAGACCTTTTGTATGGATCCCGCAGCCCTTGAGAAAGCCATAACGCCAAAAACAAAGGCCATTGTGCCTGTACACCTCTATGGTCAGGCTGCAAACATGGAAGCTATTATGGCTATAGCCAATAAGCATGCTATCCCAGTGATCGAAGACAATGCCCAGGCTATAGGAAGCGACTTTTATTTCAGTGATGGTGCTGTTAAGAAGACCGGAACCATTGGTACAATAGGATGTACCAGTTTCTTCCCTTCCAAGAATCTTGGTTGTTACGGCGATGGCGGCGCTATTTGCACCAATGATGATGAACTGGCTGCCAGGATCCGCATGATCGCCAATCATGGACAAAGTAAGCGCTATTATCATGACCTGGTTGGATGCAACAGTCGTCTGGATAGCATCCAGGCCGCAGTATTGAACGTTAAACTTCCCTTGTTGGACAGTTATATTGAAGCCAGGAGGAAGGCTGCCGATTTCTACGACAAGGCATTTGCGAACCATCCCCGCATTACCGTACCATACAGGGATCAGAACAATAAACATGTATTTCACCAATATACCCTGGTCCTGGAAGGTGTAGACAGGGATGGTCTCAACCAGTACCTCGCGGATAAGCAGGTGCCTTCCATGATCTATTATCCGGTTCCTGCCCACCGTCAGCAGATGTTTGAGTCATATGGCGGTAGTGAATTTAATTTGCCGACCACCGATTGGCTGACCGAAAGGGTGATCTCTTTGCCCATGCATACCGAATTAGACGAGGAACAGCTGAATTACATTGTTGGCAATGTTCTTGAGTATATCAAATAATTTATCAATCATTAAACCAAGCTCCTTCACCAAATGAAAATTGCAGTAGTTGGAACAGGCTATGTAGGCCTTGTAACAGGTACATGTTTCGCGGAAACCGGAAATGAAGTAACCTGCGTGGATATAGATGCGAGAAAAGTAGAGAAACTCTCTAATGGGGAGATCACTATCTATGAACCCGGGCTTGAAAAGCTCTTCCTGCGTAACCTGAAGGAAGGTAGGCTAAAATTTACTACTAACCTTGCCGAGGGTATCAGGGATGCGGTTATCGTATTCCTGGCACTGCCTACTCCTCCCGGTGAAGATGGTTCGGCTGACCTAAAATATGTATTGGGAGTAGCGGAAGATATCGGCAAGCTGCTGACAGATTATAAAGTGCTGGTGGATAAAAGTACTGTTCCAGTTGGTACAGCAGAAAAGGTAAGGGCCGCGGTGGAGAAAAACTTTAAAGGGGAATTCGACGTGGTTTCGAATCCGGAATTCCTGCGCGAAGGAGTTGCCGTTGATGATTTCATGAAACCCGACAGGGTTGTGGTGGGTACCACTTCAGAGCGGGCCCGTAAACTGATGAATGACCTCTATAGTCCTTTTGTTCGCTCAGGAAACCCGGTCATCTTCATGGATGAGCGTTCAGCTGAACTGACCAAATATGCCGCCAATTCATTCCTTGCCACCAAGATCTCTTTCATGAACGAGATCGCCCAGTTGTGTGAGCGGCTTGGTGCTGATGTTGATATGGTCAGGAAAGGAATTGGAAGTGATGACAGGATCGGCAAGAGATTCCTGTTCCCAGGTATCGGTTATGGCGGTTCCTGTTTTCCCAAGGATGTTCAGGCCCTGGTAAAGTCATCTAGTGAGGTAGATTATGATTTCCAGATCCTTAATGCCGTAATGGATGTTAATGAAAAGCAGAAGCTTCATTTATTGCCTAAAGTGTTGAATTATTTCAACGGGGACCTGAAGGGCAAGCATTTCGCGTTATGGGGATTGGCATTCAAACCCAATACTGATGATATCAGGGAAGCTCCGGCACTTTACATCATCGAAGCCTTACTGGAAGCTGGTGCCACCCTTACTGCTTTTGATCCTGAAGCTATGAAGAATGTAAAGGAGTTGTTGGGCGATAAGATCCAGTATGCTGCCAACCAATACGAGGCATTGGTGGGAGCAGACGCGCTGATCATCGCTACTGAATGGAATGAATTCAGGACCCCTGATTTCCTCAAGATAGTAAGTGCTTTGAAGAATAAGGTGATCTTCGACGGAAGGAACCTTTTTGATGTAGAGGCTATTGCAGAGCTGGGATTCCATTATGAGAGCGTTGGCCGTAAACCCGTAATTAAAAAGTAATCAACTTATCCATGAGTAGGAAAAGAGTATTGATCACAGGTGCTGCCGGATTTTTAGGTTCGCATTTATGTGATCGTTTCATAAAGGAAGGATTTCATGTAATCGGCATGGATAACCTGATAACAGGTGATTTGCGCAATATCGAACACCTGTTCAAACTGGAGCATTTCGAGTTCTATCATCATGATGTCAGCAAATTCATCCATGTTCCGGGTGAATTGCACTATATCCTTCATTTTGCTTCACCGGCCAGCCCCATCGATTACCTCAAGATACCCATCCAGACCCTTAAGGTGGGGGCCTTGGGAACACACAATTGCCTAGGCCTGGCGAAGGTTAAAAAGGCAAGGATACTGGTAGCTTCCACTTCTGAAGTTTATGGGGACCCATTGGTGCACCCTCAAACTGAGGATTATTGGGGAAATGTAAACCCTGTTGGGCCCCGCGGCGTTTATGACGAGGCCAAGCGATTCATGGAATCCATTACCATGGCCTACCATACCTACCACGGGGTAGAGACAAGGATCGTGAGGATATTCAACACCTATGGCCCCAGGATGCGCCTGAATGACGGTCGCGCCCTGCCAGCTTTCATTGGCCAGGCACTCAGGGGGGAAGACCTTACTGTTTTCGGGGACGGTTCCCAAACCCGTTCCTTCTGCTATGTTGATGACCTGATCGAAGGAATTTATCGCTTGCTAATGAGTGATTATGCCTATCCGGTCAATGTGGGTAACCCTGACGAGATATCCCTTAAGGACTTTGCCGAGGAGATCATTAAGCTTACCGGTACAACACAGAAGATCGTTTACAAGCCGCTTCCGCAGGATGATCCCAAGCAACGCCAGCCCGATATAACCAGGGCAAAGGAATTGCTGGGCTGGGAACCAAAGGTGAGCAGGGCAGAGGGGGTGAAGGTTACATACGAATACTTCAAATCATTGCCTAAGGAGGAGTTGTACAAGTTGCCTAAGGACTTTAATAAAAAGTAGTATGGGAGTATACCAGGACCTTGTCACGGGTGCATCCAGACTAGCTGTGATCGGACTGGGATATGTCGGACTTCCACTGCTCGAGGAGTTTGCTAAACATATAAATGTTGTTGGCTTTGATATTGATGGTAGAAAGGTTAAGGAAGCAGAATCCTACCTGGCCAACCGTTTCCGGCATATTGAAAATGAATCGGTAAAGGAGATCATGCTTACCAGCGAATTGTCTGGAGTAAAAGGGGTTTCCTTTTATGTCATTACGGTGCCAACTCCTGTTGATAAGTATAAGGTTCCTGATATCGGGCATTTATTGGATGCTTCCAGTAAGGTCGGCGGATTGCTGAAGAAAGGAGATTATGTGGTATACGAATCCACCACTTATCCTGGTTGTACTGAAGATGAATGCATTCCTGTATTGGAGGCGAACTCAGGGTTAAAGGCCGGTGTGGATTTTAAAGTTGGTTATTCACCGGAAAGAATCAACCCCGGCGATCAGCTACATGGAATCAGGAATGTCGTAAAGGTGGTAGCCGGCTTGGATCAGCAGTCGCTTGACGAAATATCAGAAGTTTACAGCCTCATCGTTGAAGCTGGCATTTTTAAAGCAGCTTCGATAAAAGTAGCTGAAGCCAGTAAGATTGTAGAGAACACCCAGCGTGATATCAATATTGCCCTGATGAATGAACTCTCAGGTATTTTCGACCTGATTGGGATTAACACCTATGATGTATTGGAAGCCGCGGCAACCAAATGGAATTTCCTTCCTTTTAAGCCTGGCCTGGTGGGTGGCCATTGCATCAGCGTTGATCCTTATTACCTGAACTATAAAGCTTCATCACTGGGCTACCACGCCAAATTGATCGCAGCCAGCAGGCTGGTTAATGATGAAATGGCTTTGCAATTGGCCCGTAAGATCATCAGGTATATCCTGCCATTGTCTGCTGACCCAAAAGTCCTGGTAAAAGGCGTGACCTTTAAGGAGAATGTCGGGGATATCAGGAATTCCAAAATAATTGACACCGTTAAGGAACTGCAGTCGTATAATATCAGGGTAGACCTGGAAGATCCATATGCAGATAGGTGGAAGGTTAGGCAGGAATATGGGATGGATTTGGTGGAAACCCCCGCCAAAGGGTATGATGCTGTAGTTATAACCGTTCCCCATCACCCCTATATTGACCTGGATGATGCGTATTTTGCAGCTATATCCAGCGAGCACGCCGTAATTGTAGACCTTAAGGGGATATACCGGAAAAGAATACATTCACGCACGTATTGGAGTTTATGACGAAAAATTTTGAAAGATCAATCCTGGTTACCGGTGGAGCCGGTTTTATTGGCTCCCATGTGGTAAGGCTGTTGGTCAATAAATACCCTGGATACAGGATCGTGAATCTTGATGCCCTGACCTATGCTGGCAACCTTGAGAACCTTAAGGATATTGAAGGTGCAGCTAATTATGTATTTGAGAAAGGGGATATTGCCGATGAGCAATTAGTAGGGAGCCTGTTCAATACCTATGCTTTTGATGGGGTGATCCACCTTGCAGCAGAAAGTCACGTCGATCGGAGTATACTTGACCCCCTTCAGTTTGTCAGGACCAATGTACTGGGTACGGTAGTGCTGCTAAATGTTGCTAAAAAAGCATGGCAAGGTAATTATGAAGGGAAACGTTTTTACCATGTTTCTACCGATGAAGTTTATGGGTCACTTGGCGAAGAAGGATTCTTCACAGAAACTACCGCATACGACCCCAGGTCTCCTTATTCGGCTTCCAAGGCTTCCTCTGACCATTTTGTAATGGCCTATCACCATACCTATCATTTGCCCGTAGTGATCAGCAATTGTTCCAATAACTATGGTTCCCATCATTTTCCTGAAAAGTTGATCCCCCTGATGATCAATAATATCAGGAATAATAAACCTTTACCGGTTTATGGAAAGGGCGAGAATATCAGGGACTGGTTGTGGGTGGAAGATCATGCCAGGGCAATTGACCTGATCTACCATAAAGGGAAAGATGGCGAAAAGTATAATGTGGGAGGGTTCAATGAGTGGAAGAATATTGATCTCGTTCACTTATTGTGCAGGATCATGGATAGGAAACTAGGAAGGGAAGAGGGGGCATCTGCAAAATTGATCACCTATGTCACCGATAGGCCAGGGCACGACCTTAGGTATGCCATCGATGCCACAAAACTCAATACTGAACTGGGTTGGCAGCCTTCCCTACAATTTGAGGAAGGGTTGGAGAAGACGGTTGATTGGTACCTCCAGAACCAGGAATGGGTTGATCATGTCACTTCCGGTGATTACCAAAGCTATTATGAAACGCAATACCACAAACGCTAATCCCAATTGTACCTATGGCATTCGTTGAAACAGGATTTCCCAGGTTACTTATTTATGAACCAAAGATATTTGGGGATGATCGTGGTTATTTTTTCGAATCCTACAATGAAAGAACTTTCAGGGATAATGGCATTGAAATAAAGTTTGTACAGGATAACCAAGCCAGGTCAACCTATGGCGTGGTAAGGGGCTTGCATTACCAGCAACCACCCTATGCCCAAACCAAACTCATTAGGGTCCTGGAAGGGGTGATCCTTGATGTGGTAGTGGATTGCAGGAATGGCTCCCCAACATTTGGCAAAGTCTTCAGCCTTGAATTGAGCGCTGCTAATAAGAAGCAATTACTGGTACCCAAGGGGTTTGCCCATGGGTATTCGGTTTTATCCCCTACTGCGGAAGTAATATATAAATGCGACGAATTCTATAATAGGGAAAGTGAAGGAGGGGTGATGTACAATGACCCATTTCTTGCCATAGATTGGGGAATCCAACCACCAGAGATGATCCTTTCTGAAAAGGATAAAGTACTGCCTTTATTCCATGCTATAGAACAACCCTTTACTTTTGAAGGATGAAGAAGATCTTGGTAACCGGTGCCAATGGACAATTGGGGAGCGAACTGCAACAGGTCGCACCCTTGTTTCCGGAATTCCTGTTCCTGTTTACAGATAAGGAGGAGTTGTCAATAGATAGTGAAGAAGCTGTAAAGGATTTCTTCCAGCAACACCGCCCAGATTATTGTATCAACTGTGCTGCCTACACCGCCGTTGATAGGGCAGAGTCAGATAGATTCCTTGCTGGTATCATTAATGCCGACGCCCCGGCTTACCTGGCAAAGGCCTGTAAGGAATCGGGTGCTGCCATCGTCCATATTTCCACAGATTATGTATTTGATGGCACAGCAAGGTCGCCGATCAGGGAAGACACAAAACCGGCTCCCATCAGTGTATATGGAGCAACCAAACTCAATGGGGAGAAGGCTGTCCTGGAAAACTGCGAGGAATCGATCATCATCAGGACTGCATGGGTGTATTCCGCTTATGGCCACAATTTTGTTAAGACCATGCTGAGGCTAATGAATGAGCGGGAGGAAATATCCGTTGTTAATGATCAAATAGGTTCACCTACCTATGCAGCCGACCTTGCCAGGTGTATCATGGAAATCATCAGGCAATGGGATAAGCAAGATGACCGATCAGTGCTTTCCGGGGTCTACCACTATTCCAATGAAGGGGAGATCTCCTGGTATGAATTTGCTGTTGCAATTGCCGCAATGACTGGCAGCCATTGCAGGGTCAACCCCATTCCAACAAGCGCATACCCAACCCCTGCAAAAAGGCCGGGGTATAGTGTTTTTGATAAATCAAAGATCAAGGCCGTTTTTGGTATTGAAATACCCTATTGGAAGGATAGCCTCCAGGCCTGTTTGCTTCAATTACAGCGATACCTTGCGTAAAAAAAGCAGGGGAGCCCTGCTTTTTATCATTCATTTCCTTTTTCTTTTGGCAATTGGATCATAAATCCGCTGTTTCCTCCCGCAACGGTACTGGGTACCTGTCCCGACCATTTTTGTATCTTGATATAATCAATATAAAGCGGCGTTAATGCCATCTGCTCTTTTTTGATAGCCTCTGCCCGACCTGCCGCCTGGATTACAGCCTGGGCTGAGTCACCCCTGGCTTCCGCGATCTTCCGCTCGGCTTCAGCAACTGCAACCTGCCGTTGGTTCTCGGCTACCTGTACTTCCTGGATAGCCCTCGTTTTCGCAATAATGGATTCTGAGATCTCCTTGGGGGGAACAATGTTGGTCCTTAGCTGCGAAACATTGAACCATTTGGCCACCCGCTTATTGCATTCATTGATTATCGCCAGTTCAAATTCCTCACGATGGTTGAATATGGAGTCTACCGTATACCTGTTGGCAACATCATTGACGGAACCTACGATAGCATTTTTTAACCAGCCTTGCTCCATTTCCTTGACACCTACCCGCAAGTTTTGGAACATGTCGGCAACATTGCCGGGGTTGATCGAATAATTGAAAGATGGTTTAATGGTTGCAATGAATCCACCTTTGGTAACAATTGTCGCCTCTTCGTAATCAATGTGCTGTTGATGGATGGGGAATTCGTATATCCTTGAGATCCAGGAATTGTAAAATACCCAACCGGTCACATATTCTGTTTTACCAACTCCCCGGTTATCGCCTACATTACTCACCTTGATACCAACATGACCCGCATCGATGCGCTGGATATCGACCGGGTTAATGGTCGCAATAAGCAGTGCAAGCAAAGCGCATAACAAAGGTCGCCAGAGTGCCTTTGCCTGAAATCTCCCTTCTTCATTAAAGTACTGGCTCTTTTGGAAAACTTTCAGGATTACGGCAATGATGAGAAAAGCAATAAGGAAGGATAGCAGTCCGATCATGGTTATTGTTTTTGAATTGATTGGAAAAAATAATAAAAATGTAGAACGATAAGGAATAGCAGGATAAAATAGGCCATGGCAAATCCTAGTATTCCTGCCCAGCTGGCTGCCGGATCTGCTTCAGTGAGAAGATTGAGCAGGAGAATGTTGATGACACAATGGGTGAGTATGGCTAATGTCCTGCAGCATTGGGAAATGACCTTGCGGAAACTCCTGGTGTTCATGTTACGAGCAGTTGAAAGTTCTTGGTTGTAAAAGAATAGTAGGCTTAGCGCCTTTTTAGGTTGCATGTCCTTGGAAAAATATAAAGGCCGCAGGCTAATTATAAAGGGAAAGCAGAATACGGGGGATGTGTTAGATGGTAGTAAAATAAAAAACCGCAGGATTTTCCTGCGGTTTTTTTGTTGCCCGACCTGGATTCGAACCAAGACAAACAGAACCAAAATCTGTCGTACTACCATTATACTATCGGGCAATCCGTCCCAAATGGGAGTGCAAAAATAATGGGCGAATTCATTTTGGCCAAAAAAAATCTCAAAAAAAATTTTTGATGGGCGCCTTGATTTTCATGACTTTAGTTCCCTTTGGCAGTTAGCCATATACACATTAGATTTATTGAAACGACCAACATGAATAATTCCGGCCGAAGAAAATTCCTTTCCGGATTGGGAAAACTGGGACTGGGTACTATGGGCGCCCTTGTAATGCAGAAAGCCTGGGCAAGGAACCTGGATAGTACTTTGGATAAGTATAATGGCTTTGATGCCGGGCAACTCGCGGGGGAAGAAGAGTTCTGGAATGCCATCCAGCAGGCTTATACCGTTTCTCCTTCCATCATTAACCTGAATAATGGCGGTGTCAGTCCTTCCCCCAAAGTGGTGCAGGATGCGATGAAACGCTATCACGACCTCAGCAATGAAGGGCCTAGTTATTTCATGTGGCGGATCCTTGACCAGGGAAGGGAGCCGGTAAGGGCCAACCTTGCCAGGATGGCCGGTTGTAGTCCTGAGGAGATCGCCATCCAACGCAATGCCTCCGAAGCCCTGGAAACCGTGATCTTTGGATTGCCCTTGAAGGCAGGGGATGAAGTTGTAGTGAGTAAACAGGATTACCCCAATATGATCAATGCCTGGAAGCAGCGGGAATTAAGGGACGGGATCAAATTGGTTTGGATTGACCTTGATCTGCCCTCTGAAGACAGTGAATACCTTGCAGGGGCCTATATCAAGGCTTTTGGTCCAAGGACCAAACTGGTGCATATAACCCATATCATCAATTGGAATGGACAGATATTGCCGGTTCGGAAAATTGCAGATGCTGCCCATGCCAGGGGTATCGAAGTGTTGGTGGATGGTGCGCATAGTTTTGCACAATTCAGGTTTACCGTGCCGGAACTTGGTGCCGATTATTTTGGGACGAGTTTACACAAATGGCTAAGCGCTTGTATTGGAACCGGCTTCTTATATGTCCGGAAGGAGAAGATCAGTGGGTTATACCCGCTATTCGGCGCACCCGATGCTAAAAGTGCTGATATCCGGAAATTTGAGAACCTTGGTACCCGGCCCTTCTTTATTGAGCAGGCTATAGCCCAGGCGATCGAATTCCAGGAAATGATTGGTGCCGAAAGAAAGGAACAACGGCTGCATTACCTTAAGAATTACTGGATGGGAAAAGTAAAGGGGATACCTGGTGTCAAGATCGGCACTTCAATGAAGCCAGAGTTCGGTTGCGCATTAGGGTTAGTATCTGTAGCAGGGGCCAAACCTTCAGAGTTGGAGCAGTACCTCTTTAACAAATACAAGATCCATACTGTTGGGATCGAATGGGAGAATATCATTGGGGTTCGCATCACCCCTCACGTTTATACCAACACCCGGCAATTGGATATCCTCGTCCAAGGAATAACTGAATTTGCGAAAATGAAGCGGTGATCCTTTACTGTTTAATGGGATCCCGGTTATACTGAATGGGTGGTATCAGGGATTCATTTTTTTGATCCATTCCCTGATAAGGGCGAGACCTTCCTGGTGGATCTGTTCCCTGCCTATTTCAGGCATCGCGATACCTGGGTCGTTGGTATTCATCCTGTAATAGAGAATGGATTGGTCAGGCTTGCCGGGAACTATATCGAATTGGAAGTTGCCTGAACCCCTTCCCGCTGCAACAGGGGTTTTCATGACACCGTAGAGGTTGGGCTGGATAGTATGGATATCCAGGTATAAACCGGATGTGTTGGCAGCACCTTTAGGGTTATGGCAATGTCCGCAGTTGATGTCCAGATAGGCCCTTGCCCTGTCATCCAGGCTGCCATCTTTTTCGTCATCCCACTTGCTATTGCGCGGTATCATGCCCGAAGGTAGCTTATCCAGGATGTCTTTCTCCATCCAATGGCTTAATTGGTTTTGCGGGCCTTGCTTATAGGGGAAATTAGTGTTGAGGTGCCTGGCCGCAATACCAATGGGTAATAAAACTTCCCCGGTTGAATGGCAACCTTTGCATTGATTCTTATTGGGGATCACATAACTTGTCTGGACCTTTTTACCCCTATGGTCAATGTAGTTGATGGATTTGGTATCGCCGGTTACATCATAAAAGGCATCGGTTTGTTCATCGTTCCATATATAGGGGTATGCTTTCCATCCATCAGTTTCATGCACAAGTATCCTTGTTTCTATGATCCTCCTTCCTTTTGCCGGATCCCTGAAGTCATTTGGATAATAGAAGTTCTTGATCAGTACAGTGCCTGTTGGAAGGTTGAAAACACCTTCCCCATTGTATTCGGCTTTTTCACCCCTGGGAACCACAATGAACCTGCTTTTTTCTGCATAATTACTGAACAGGGGGGTAACTAAATGGTAGGGTATCACATCTTCACGAGGCGTTAAATCAGCCAATGGACCGAGAAAGAAACCATAATCGGAAAGCTTTTCCTTTTTCTCAAAACTTTGCACTGGCTTCCGGGTAAAGGAAACACCTGCAAGAATAACCAGGACCAAAGCGGAGACTGTCAATAACTTTCTCATGACCATTAATTGGAAGTTGTACTTATTTTGAGCTCACAGTCATAGGGCTTCATTTCCCTGCTGATATTCCTGAAATTATTGGCGGCATCAATATTCGCAAAACTTGCGTTGGTATTGTTGCGGATGCAAAGTATTTGTTGACCCTTTGTCTTCTCATCCTGTATGCCATCGTAAATGATGTGAGGGACGTTCTTGCCAAACTTTAATTTGAAATGGTACAATTTCCCCATCCTCCCTTTCATCGTGGCCTTGGTATGTTCCCTTTCGTATTGGTTGTCATGGATGAAAATATTGGAAGGATAAGGGTAATACGAGCTGTCCTTAATTGGGTTCTCTGTGATATAATAGCTGATGATCGCAGTGCCGGTAGTAATGTTATTGATGATCCTGTTGTTGTAGACCTCAACATTGTTGGTTGCTAAAACCATGATCCCTGTACCTTGGGGAACCTTTCCTACAATATTGCCTTTGGGAGCAAAGTTCTTGTGGTTATTATGATGCACATGGTTGTTGTACACTTTGGTGAAGCCGCCCTTCTTTACTGTCAGGTCAGGCAAGTCAAAGATCAGGATGCCGCCTGTGTTGTTGGTCGCTTCATTGTCATATACCTCAGCATATAAGGAATTCTCGATCTCGATACCCGCAACGTTCTCCGTCGCCCTGCAATTCCTGACAATGATCTCCCTTGATTGACCTACGTAAATGCCGGCATCGCTTGCTCCCCTTGCCTCACATTGCTCGATGAGTACTTTACTGCATTGTACAGGGTATAAACCATACCCGCCATTCTTTTCGTTAGCGCCCCTTGTCCATTCGGCCTTTACCTTCCTGAAGGTAATTCCGTCAACCAACTGTGTCTTGATGGCATCGCCTTTCGTGTCCTGGACAGTCAAATCTTCAATGGTGATATTGGATCCATTGGTGACTTTTATCCCTTCCGCTCCTGATAGCTGTCCGTTAAAATTCAGGATCGTTTTATCCATACCTTTTCCCCTGATGGTAACACCCTTTTTGCCATCCAGCCAAAGGGAAGCGTTAAGGGTAAAACTGCCTTCGGGTAACTCAATGACGCTATTATTGTCCGCATCAATGAACTGGGCCATGAGTTTTTTTTGGACGTCCATCTGGGCAAAACAGGCAGGTAGGATACCCAGCAGGGTAAAGCAAATACAGGCAAGGCGTTTCATGTTGTTGGGTTGTTTTTAAAGATACGAATGGTTGCTTAAAATAAAACAGGCCTCTACAGAGGCCTGTTGGGGGAAATCCTATGCAGTGATCAGTTAAACTGTCTTTACCAGGAAGTAATTCTTCTTTCCTTTCTGGATGAGCAGGTATTTGTTATTCAGCAATTGTTCGGCAGTTACCATGGTTTCAATTCCCTCAACTTTCGACTTGTTGATGGCAACCCCGCCGCTTTGAACGGTCTTACGGGCTTCCCCTTTGCTGGGGAATATACCTGATTCTGCCAGGAAGGAAACGATATCAATACCGGACTGTAATTTCTCATGGGGAAAATCATGTGCCGGAACACCTTCCATTACCTGGAGGAGCTGGTCCTCATTGAGGGATTGTAGCACTTCAGTGGTAGCATTGCCAAAAAGGATCTCGCTGGCCTTGATGGCAAAATCATATTCCTCACGGCCATGGACAAATGTAGTGATCTCCTCAGCCAGTTTCTTTTGCAGGGTCCTTTGGTGGGGTGCTGCCTCATGGTCAGCTACCAGTTGTGCGATCTCATCCTTTCCAAGGAAGGTAAATATCCTGATCCATTTTTTGGCGTCCTCATCGGAAGCATTGAGCCAGAACTGGTAGAACTGGTAAGGAGAGGTGCGTTTGGGGTCAAGCCAAACATTGCCCCGTTCCGTTTTGCCAAATTTTCCGCCATCGGCCTTGGTCAATAGGGGACAGGTAAAGGCAAATGCATCGCCACCTGCCATCCGCCTGATCAATTCAGTGCCTGTGGTAATATTCCCCCATTGGTCACTTCCGCCCATCTGTAGTTTGCAGTTCTTGTTCTGGTAAAGCCAGTAGAAGTCGTACCCCTGGATCAGTTGGTAGGTGAACTCGGTAAAGCTGATCCCGCTATCTCCCTCGATCCTTTTTCTTACACTATCCTTGGCCATCATATAATTTACCGTAATGTGTTTGCCGACATCACGGATAAAGTCCAGGAAGCTGATGTCCTTGAACCAATCGTAGTTATTAACGATCCCAGCAGCATTTGGCTTTGCCGGGTCAAAATCCAGGTATTTTTCCAACTGGCCACGGATCCCCCTCAGGTTGGCTTGTAGGGTGGCCTCGTCCAGCATTTTGCGTTCTTCTGATTTGAAAGAGGGGTCGCCTACCATTCCGGTTGCCCCTCCAACCAGGGCAAATGGCTTGTGGCCGGCCCGCTGAAGGTGAACCAGCAACAAAATGGGTACGAGGGACCCGATATGGAGGCTGTCGGCCGTAGGATCAAAACCAATATAGGCCGAAGTCATTTCCTTGTTTAATTGTTCCTCTGTTCCGGGCATAATATCCTGCAACATGCCCCGCCATCTTAATTCTTCGATCAAATTCATAAAAACGCTGCAATTTGCGGCAAAGCTAAAGGAATATATGAAACCTCTGACAGGGCAATATTTCTTTAGGGACAGCGTTAAAGGAGATTGGGCAAATTGCGTTCTTTTCCAATTCCCGTGCAGCCAATAACCTTTGGACAACTGTCATATAATTGCTTATTTAGAAAGTTGAATCAATGATTAAAAAGGTCAAATTACTGATCCTACCCCTTATCCTGATGCATGTATGGGTGAATGCCCAATTCCGGAAGTATTCCAATGAATTCCTCAATATTGGAGCTGGTGCCCGGGGGCTGTCCATGGGCAGCGCACAGGTTGCTTCGGTAGCCGATGGTACTGCGGGGTACTGGAATCCTGCGGGTCTGGTAAATGTCAAGGACCAACCCCAGATCAACCTGATGCATGCGGAATATTTTGCCGGCATCGGCAAATATGACTTTGGAAATATTGCTATTCCATTATCTGGCGGTAAAAGGACAATTGGTCTTTCCATCCTGCGGTTTGCCGTGGATGATATCCCTAATACCGTATTCCTGGTAGAACCCGACGGCAGTATCAATTTTGCCAATATCACCACCTTTTCCTCAGCCGATTATGCTTTTTTGTTTTCCTATGCCCAGGAATTAAAAACAAAAAGTCCGGACAAGAAGCTTAGCCTCGGGTTCAATGCAAAGGTGATCCATCGAAAGGCCGGTGATTTTGCGACCGCCTGGGGTTTTGGTTTTGATGCAGCTTTGCAATACAAGAACAAGCGATTCCAGGCCGGTTTGGTGGCAAGGGATGTTACTACCACTTTTAATGCCTGGTCCTATAGTATCAATGATAAGATGCGGGAGGTGTTCTATGTTACCCAGAACGAGATACCCGTAAAGTCTACCGAATTGACCGCTCCCAAGCTTATTGCCGGGGCTTCCTATAACTTCAAGTTGAACAAGAACATGAACCTGCTGGCGGAGGCTAACCTCGACTTTACCTTTGATGGCAGGAGGAATACGGTCATCAGTTCCAGTGCTGTAAGTGTTGATCCTAAACTCGGGCTTGAAGCGGGATATAAGAATGTGTTTTTTGTCAGAGCGGGAATCAACAACTTCCAGCGTGCCCTTGAAGATGATGACAGCACCTATACCAAAAAGGTCTGGATCTTCCAGCCGGCCCTGGGCGCAGGGTTCAGGTTGTCGAATGTAATGATCGATTATGCATTCACCAACCTGGCCAACCAATCCAACCCTTTATATACACATGTGTTCTCTTTGAAGCTTGACCTTGTAAAGAACAAAAAGAAAAAGTAACCGCTAGCTATTATGTTGCGTACCATAAAAATATTCCTGTCCTTTTTCCTGTTTACCATTCTGTTGTCAGCAGGTATTCCTGGTGCTTTTGCGCAATCCTTCAACAATGAATGGATCAATTATAATAATACCTATTATAAATTCAAGGCGGGGAAGGACGGTCTTGTTAGAATTCCCCAAACCACCCTGCAGGCTTCGGGCCTGGCCGGATTCCCGGTAGAGAACCTGCGGCTTTTCCGGAATGGGGTGGAAGTGCCTTTTTATTCCACTTCGTCCTCCGGGTTGCTGCCTGCCAATGGTTTCATTGAATTCTGGGGTCAGGCAAATGATGGGGAACCGGATAATGTATTATACCGTAAGCCGGAGAACCAGCATGTTAAAAAGCATAGCCTGCATAGTGATACAGCAGTGTATTTCCTGACCTATGATAATGCTGTTACGGGAAAGCGTTACCTGAACAGCAATAACAATATTGCCGGGAATACCCTCCCGGCTGAACCTTATTTCATGCACACCATTGGGAATTATTTCAGGGAGCAGATCAACCTGGGGCTAGCAGCCCCACTTGACCAATATGTGTATTCTTCCTCATATGATATAGGGGAGTTTTGGTCCAGTTGGGATATTGCCCAGAGGGCTACCCGTACCATTAACCACACCAATTTGCAGGTTGAGCCAACCGGTCCGTCGGCTACCATTAAGTATGGAGCATTTGGTAACTCTCCCATTGAAAGAAGGGTAAGGCTAACGGTGAATAATACCCTTCTGGAAGAAGCCGCCATGAACTTTTTTACTGACCGGGTCAGTACGGTCAACCTGCCGGTTAGTCTTTTGGCCAGCGGCAATGCTTCTGTTGCCTTCACCAATGTGCAGCCACCCAGGCCGCCATCCGGTGCTGACCCCTACAGGGACAGGTTTGTACTTTCCTTTTATGAGATAACTTATCCCCGCAGGTTTAATTTTGGGGGAGCGAGTACCTTCTATTTTGAAGTTCAGGGAAACCCGGCCGGTAATTATATTGAGATCACCAACTTCTCAGCCGGCAGCGCGGTTCCTGTTTTGTATGACCTGGAAACACTGGAACGCTATGAAGCCAATATAGATGATCCTACCAGGTTAAGGTTCAGGCTGAATGGAAGTAACGCAAAAAGAAAGCTGGTATTGAGTTCCACAGCGCCTGCCTCCCTGACTATTGTCAATTCCCTGCAGGAAAAGAAGTTTCTGGATATCAATAATCCTTCCCAGCAGGGGAATTACCTGATCGTCTCCAATCCAAGGTTGTTCAGCGGTTCTTCGGGTAATAACCCGGTAGAGGATTACAGGGCTTATCGTAGTTCTGCTGCCGGCGGAGGCTATAACGCCAAGGTATATGATATCAATGAACTCACCGACCAGTTTGCCTTTGGTATCAAGGGGCATCCCCTCGCCATAAAGAATTTTATTCGCTATGCAAGGGAACGCTTCCCGGGTGGAATTAGCAATGTATTCCTGATTGGAAGGGGGGTAAACTACCTTGATTACCGATACATTGATTGGAATACCGGAATATATTATACCCAACCCCAATTAGATGAGCTGAACATGGTGCCTACCTATGGTTTTCCTGGTTCGGATAACATGCTTAGCTCTGCCTCTTCAACGAGTCCTTTGGCCGTTACCAATATCGGAAGGCTTTCCGTTATCAATGGCAAGGAAATAGAGGATTACCTGGAGAAGGTAAAGGAGTATGAATCTGCGCAGCAAAACAATGCATATACCATTAAGGACAGGTTATGGATGAAGAATGTTTTACATGTAACCGGCGCCAGTGAATCCCTTCTGGCTACGGCTTTGTGTAATTACATGAATAGTTTCCGTAACCAGATAGCCGATACCCTGACCGGCAGTAATGTTACCGTTCTTTGTAAGAATGTTGCGGTAGGGCAGGATCAGGGTTCTGTGAATAAGGTGAGGTCGCTTTTCGAAGAAGGTCTTTCCCTTCTGACCTATTTTGGTCACTCTTCTGCCACCACCCTTGAATTCAATATAGAAGACCCCTCTGCCTACAATAACCCGGGTAAGTACCCCGTTTTTTCCGTGAATGGTTGTAGTGCAGGTGATTTCTTTAAATATAACCCGCAGCGATTCTCATACCTGGAAACCTTGTCTGAGAGATTTACCCTGGCAAAACAACGTGGTGGCATAGCCTTCATTGCCAGCACCCATCTGGGTATCGTTTATTACCTGAATATATACCTGAATGCCTTTTATGACAGGATCGGCAAGTCAGATTACGGGGCCACACTCGGTGAGCTTACCAAGGATGCACTTGCAGGATTGATTTCATCAACAGGTCCACTGGAGTTCCTGGCTAGGACACATGCTGAACAGATCACCCTTCATGGGGATCCGGCTTTGAAGTTCAATCACCAGGAAAAGCCGGATTATGTAGTAGAAGCACCCTTGTTGAATATTAATCCCGCATTTATCTCTATTGCCGAACAGAAATTTAAGGTTGATCTCAGGTATTATAACATGGGTAAGGCAAGTTCAGACTCTATCAAGGTAGAAGTAAAACGCTTCTTTCCCGATGGTAGTTCAGTTACACTTTTCTCCGGTAAGCGAAAGGCCGTTAAGTATATCGATTCACTGAGCTTTGAAATTCCCATTGTTCCAACCAGGGATAAGGGTTCAAACAGGATACTGGTTACCCTTGATGGGGATAATCTCATAGATGAAATGGATGAAGGAAACAATATTGTATCCAAGGAGTTCTTCATTTATGAGGATGAGGCCAGGCCGGCATTCCCCTATAACTACTCCATCGTAAATAAACCGACTCAGAAACTTTATGTCTCTACTGCCAACCCGTTCAGCAGCATGAAGCAATATGTGATGGAGATAGATACCACTTCATTATTCAATTCGCCATTAAAGAAACAAGTGGTCGTGAGTTCCATAGGCGGGGTTATTGAGTTTGATCCCCAGGTTAGTTTCATGGATAGCACGGTTTACTACTGGCGTACTTCAGTAGTGCCGCCCGATGGAGGTTTCTATAAGTGGAATGTCTTTTCCTTCCTCTATAAGTCTAATGAGCAGTCTGGTTTTAACCAGTCCCATACACTGCAGCATACCGCTTCTGAACTGGCCAGTATTTCCATTGATTCTGTTTCTGGGGCCTGGCAATATGGAACCACCCCCAACGACCTGTACGTGACAAATGGGGTATTCCCGACCGCAGCCAACCAGGCGGCAGACTTCTCGGTTGTGTATAATGGTAATACTGATATTATCAGTGTCTGTGGTATTTCTAATATTATCTTCAATGTATTTGATCCCAAATCATTCAAGCCCTGGTTCAATGCTTTGGCCGGCCAGCCCAGCAAGTATGGATCAGATCCGGTTTGTGGAAATGAAAGGGCCTATAATTTCCAATTCAATATCCTTGACCAGAACAAACGTAGGAGGATAGTAGAATTTATGGACCTCATTCCCGACGGGCATTATGTAGTGGTTAGGAATACGTCCGGAACGAACCCGGCTTCCAATACCTATCCGTCAACTTGGCAAAGGGATACAACCGTATTGGGCCCTGGCAATTCTATGTACCATAGGCTGCTACAGCAAGGGTTTACAGCTGTTGACTCTTTCAACAGGCCGCGCGCCTTCCTTTTCATTTACCGGAAAAACAAACAGAATGAGTTCCAGCCGGTCTTTACCTTTTCCGAAGGGGTCTTCGATAAGATCAACCTGGCTGCAGAGTGTTTGACTATCGATACTGCAGCATTTATTAAGTCGCCGGAGTTTGGACCGGCCAAGGCCTGGAAGAGGTTGAAATGGGATGGGAGGTCATTGGAATCACCATCAACGGACCAGCCGAAGGTCCTTGTGATCGGCCGTGATGGTGCCGGTAATGAATCTGTCCTGAAAACCATTGAACCAACCAATAGGGATGTGGATGTATCGGATATCAACGCCAATCAATTCCCCTACCTGCGTTTGCAAATGAGGAATGCCGATTCCATCAACCTGTCACCTTTCCAACTGGATTACTGGAGGTTGGTATATGATCCGGCTCCTGAAGGCGCCCTGGCCCCGAACCTTTTCTTTACAACCAAGGATACGGTTGAAATGGGAGAGCCGGTGAATTTCGGGATCGCCTTCAAGAATATCAGCAATTATCCTTTTGATAGCATTAAGGTAAAGGTGATATTGACAGATAAGGATAATGTGCCACATGAGTTGCCTGTATCACTTACCAAACCACTAATTAGCGGGGATACCGTAATGTTCAGGTATACCATCGATTCAAGGGCCTTCCCAGGCTTGAATACCTTATATATTGATTTTAATCCTGACAACCACCAGCCGGAGCAGTATCATTTTAATAACTTCCTCTTCCGGAACCTATATGTTAAGGCCGATAATAAGAACCCATTATTGGATGTGACTTTCGATGGTATCCATATTCTCAACAGGGATATTGTTTCAGCAAAACCGCATATCCAGGTCAAACTGAAAGATGAATCGAAGTTTATGTTATTGAAGGATACTTCGCTGCTTTCCGTAAAAGTTAAATTCCCTGATAATACGGTTAGGACCTACCGGTTCGATAATGATACGGTGAGGTTTACACCTGCCACCAATGGAGCCGATAATACCGCTACCATTGATTTTTACCCGGCATTCACCACCACATTCAATGAAGAGACGGGGGTGGACAATTATGAATTGATCGTACAGGGTAAGGATGCCAGCAATAACCAATCCGGAACAGTGGCTTACAATGTAGAGTTTTCTGTTGTAAATAAGCCAATGATTTCCAATCTCTTAAATTATCCTAATCCATTCACTACCTCAACTGCATTTGTGTTCACGATAACGGGTTCCGAAGTGCCAACCAACTTCAAGATCCAGATCCTCACGGTAACCGGCAAGATTGTCCGGGAAATCACTGGTGATGAGTTGGGGCCGCTTCATATCGGACGCAACATTACTGAGTTCAAGTGGGATGGTACGGACCAGTACGGGCAGCGTCTGGCCAATGGGGTCTACCTCTATAGGGTAATTACAGGCTTGAATGGAAAGCGCCTGGAAAAATTTGAGGATGGCAGTGGAACAGACAAGTTCTTTAACAAAGGGTATGGAAAAATGTATTTGATGAGATAATTGCCCAGAAGGCTGCCAACCGGCAGCCTTTTTTATTTGTTACCTTTGCGGATTCATATCAACTGGAATACTTTTTATGGCAAAAATTGGCATTAATATAGCGACTGGCAGTTTGCAGCAGGAGGAAATGATCGTTGGCATCGACCTTGGTACCACAAACAGCCTGGTTGCCATTATCCACCCGGAAAGCAGAAAGCCGCTGGCCCTAAAGGAACATAATAGTTCATCGCTGGTCCCATCGGTGGTTCATTTTGGCGAACATAATGTAGTGACGGTAGGTGAGGAAGCGAGGAAGTTCCTGATCACCGATCCTGCGAATACCATCTTCTCTGCGAAACGGTTGATGGGTAAATCCTACAATGATATCCGGCAAAACGCGGATTTTTTTACTTACAAGGTAATTGACGACAATACCGAAAGCCTTGTCAAGGTTCAGGTAGGGGACCGTTTTTATTCTCCCATCGAGTTGTCTTCTTTCATATTAAAGGAGTTGAAGGCCAGGGCTGAGCATATCCTTAAGACACCTGTTACCAAGGCGGTCATAACGGTTCCCGCCTATTTCAATGATGCCCAAAGGCAGGCCACCAGGGATGCGGGTAAGCTGGCAGGGCTTGATGTCCTGAGGATCGTAAATGAGCCAACGGCCGCCAGCCTGGCTTATGGTTTAGGCCTGGATCCTGCACAGGAAAAAACAATCGCTGTTTATGACCTGGGCGGCGGAACCTTTGATATTTCCATCCTGAAGATCAGTAATGGTATTTTCGAAGTATTGTCGACCAATGGGGATACTTATTTGGGGGGTGATGATTTCGACCGGGCAATCGTGCGCCAGTGGATGAAAGAGCACGGCATTACCGATGAAACGATAAGGACAAATAAAGAGTTGGCCCAGGCGCTGCGACTTAAAGCGGAAGCTGCCAAAAAACACCTTAGTAACCATGAGGTATTTATTGATTCAATCGACAAATTCCATTTGCAGATAACAGTGGCCGAGTTCAATAAGGTAACTGCTGAACTCGTTAACAGGACCATTGAATGCTGCAGGGCAGCCATGAAGGATGCCGGGCTGGAAGTTAACCAGATTGATGAGGTGGTTATGGTGGGTGGTTCTACCAGGGTGCCCTTGGTGAAGAAGATGGTTAGTGCGTTTTTTGGCCGCGAGGTACATGATGAATTGAACCCGGATGAGGTTGTTGCCATGGGAGCCGCTGTACAGGCTGATATCCTTTCCGGTAACAATAAGGACTTCCTCTTGCTGGATATTACACCGCTTTCCCTTGGTATTGAAACGATGGGGGGATTAATGGATGTTTTGATTCCAAGGAACTCAAAGATCCCCACCAGGGTTGGCAGGCAATATACCACGCAGAAGGATGGCCAGTCGGGGATGAGGATAGCGGTTTACCAGGGCGAACGTGACCTTGTTAAGGATAATAGGAAATTGGCGGAATTCAATCTTACGGGCATTCCTGCCATGCCAGCCGGTTTGCCCAAGGTTGAGGTTAGTTTCCTGATCAATGCGGATGGGATACTTGTGGTAAAAGCAAAGGAGATAAGAAGTGGGGTAGAGACCAGCATTGAAGTGAAGCCGCAATATGGCTTAACAGACGAGGAAGTTGAGAAGATGTTATTGGATTCTATAACCCATGCAAAGGAGGATATCGCAACCCGGGCATTGGTAGAGGCCCGGACAGAAGCTCGTCAGTTGATCGATACAACCCTCAACTTTATCGAGAAGAACAGGGAATTCCTTACCGAACAGGAAATAACGGAAACAATGGGGGCAATTGAAGGACTGGAAAAATTGATCCTTAGTGGTAACAAAGACCAGGTTCAGGGTGCAGTAGAAGCATTGAATAATTTATCCAGGCCATATGCCGAAAGGTTGATGGACCAGGCAATATCCATGGCCATGAAAGGTAAGAAGATCTAATTGCGGATCCTTTCCTTCGTTTGTTGGATGAAGGTGCTGAGCGCATAACCAGCCATTAGCATAAGAACAGGTAAAACCGGAAGGATAAACCTGTTCAGCCAGTCATCACAGGTAAGCATAACCGTAAAAGTAAACATCATACAATAGCAGGCGAGCCAGGTGCTTTGCCTGCTGTTTTTTTTGCGGAACCGGATGAATCCATAGCCGGCCAGGAGGTATAGAGGATAGAAGAATGCACCGAGTGCAAGGTTATGAAGAGCTGAATAATAGGGGCGTTGAAGGGAAAGGAAATACCATAGCTTTTTGATGGCCAGTTCCCCAAAATAAACAGGATTGTGCAGGATAAAGTAAAGCATGCCATTGAGGGAGTTCGGATTTTCCGGAAGCTGTAAGGTTGAGGGTACTTTAACTCCTGGTACATCACAAATAATATGTCCTTGTGTAAATGGGAGCATGAAATCGAAGTCCCCTTTTCCTTTCATAGCATGATTGATTACAAAATAGGAGAATAGCATCCCGGTCAGGATCGCCCCAATAGAAAGAGGGGATAGTTTCTTATCGGAAATCAAATGAACGAAATATGAAAGGAGCAAGGCCGGGACAAGTAGGATGCCTGTTGGTCTTGCCAGGATCACCATTGCCAATAGTATGATTGCCTGTAGGGATAAGAGTCCTTTGCCGGCATAGGCATAGAGAAAAAGGATCAACAGGCTGGTGAAAAGGGATTCGGTATATAAGTGTGTGGTCCAGGCCTGGTAAGGAATGCATATGATCAGCAGGAATGTTGCCAGGTAAGCGGTAAGGGAATCTGCGGGTGCAGAATACAGTCTGGCTAGTCTGTAAAAAAAATAGGTGGAAATCCCGTTGATGAAAAGTTGCACCAGGTAAACCCCTGTAATACCGGCTCCCAACATTTTCATTCCCGCCACGAGCAATACATACATGCTGTAGAACAGGTTCTTGGGGATAGAGAAAGAACCTGTAGCCATGAAATAGTCTGCCTCGTCGAGGTATTTTTTAGCTTCATCAACCGTAATGATCCCAAACCTCATGTAAAGTAAGGTCTGTACCAACAGCCATAATGCAGCAAGTGAATAGAATGGCTGTTTAATTAATTGGTTGATTACACTATTCTTCAAGGTTGGCTTATTTTAAATGGGGTATGTATCAGGACTTAAACCATTCTTAATATAGGGTAGCTTTTTTGAAAGGAAATACTTTTCGAAACAGTGAAAAGATAAGTAGCTGGCAGCAAAACTCAAAAAGGTGAAAAATACGCCAATGGCCAGGTCATGGTATTCCGCCGGTAACTTTAAATGCGCAAATGCCCTGTAAGCCGGGATTTGAAAGCTTTGGAAAAGAAGCCAATGGAATAGGTATATCCCATAAGAATATTTGCCTGGAATAGTCAGCCATTGCTGTTGCATGACCCTTCCTATAAAATTGCCACTGGATTTGCTGGTTGAATAAATAAGGTAGGCATATATTATGGCTACCAATGAGAAGCCAGTTGTTTCCATAAAAGGGGTTTCCTTATAGAAGCCTTTATTCCACCACCAGTATGTTCCCAGGATTAGCCCTGCCAGCCCTGCCCCACTTGTCAAAATTGTTTGATCGCTTTTTGTGCACCTGCCTAAATAATAGGCCATTGTACCGAGCAGGAAACAGTCTAGTCTTGAGAAGGTGTTAAAGAAGTTTTCAGACCCTGTTGGTTTGTGGTATTGTGAATGCATGAATCCCCGGAAGAGAATGACCATTATGACACTGAAAAGGAGAAGGGGAATTCTTTTTGACGGGTATTTGCCAAGCAGGTGAACAAAGAATGGCCAGGCCAGGTAAAACTGGGCCTCAATGGAGATTGTCCATAGGTGATTCAGGTGGGGAAGGGGAGGGTAGCTGTTCCTAAGCATCGGCCAGTTGGCTGTTAACAGGAAATAGGATGGCAAATGTTCCTTGAAATACTGGAGGCCTGGCAGAACCGTGGAGTGTTTGGCGAAGAATACCCATAAAAAGAACGCGCTCAAAAGCAGGAAATAAAGGGGGAGGATGCGGAGTGCCCTGTTCCTGTAAAAGCGCAGCAAGTTACTCCTGTTCCAATCCATATTATCCAGGATCGAGGTGATCAGGAACCCTGATAATACAAAAAACAGGTCAACTCCTGTCCAGCCGGCATCAAAAGGGAAGTATTGCCCGAAAAAATGGTGGCCAAGTACCAGTAGTATGGCGAGACCTCTGCAACCATCAAGGGCTGGAATTTTATTCACGGCTTGGATATGAAATTTATTAGGGGTCAGGTGCCGGTGGAGAGGCTCCTAAGCCTGTTCACATATTTCCCAATCATGTCAAACTCGAGGTTCACTTTTGAGCCCGGTACCAATTGGTTGATATTGGTATGTTCGTAAGTGTAGGGAATGATGGCCACCGAGAAGCTGTCTGTAGTTACATTAAATAGGGTAAGGCTTGTCCCATTTATACAGATCGACCCCTTCTCAATGATCAGTGGGGCGAATTGGGGGTCAATGGAAAAACGGTATTCCCAGCTTCCGTCAAGGTCTTTTACCCCTGTACAGGTTCCTGTCCCGTCAACATGTCCTTGAACGATATGGCCATCGATCCTTCCGTTCATGACCATGCACCTCTCCAGGTTGAGAAGGTCTCCAGGTTGCAGCTCGCCCAAATTGGTCTTTTCCAGGGTCTCTGCAATTGCGGTCACCCGGTGTTGACCATCCTTCAGGGCGTCCACTGTGAGACAAACCCCGTTGTGGGCCACACTCTGGTCAATTTTTAATTCGTGGGAAATGGGGGAGCTGACCCAGAATATCTTGTTGGTCCCGCTGGTTTCAAGGGCAGCAATGGTGCCCAGGGACTCAATTATGCCTGTAAACATGCTTGCAATTTAATGGAAAGGCAAGCCAAATTGAAAAAGCTTTTGGTGATTTCGGCAATAATCCTATCTTTGCCCTCCAAAATTTACCAAAGGAGGTATATAACCATGCTGATCATCGATTCAAAAGATTGCGAAAATATTGACAAGGCCCTCAAGAAGTACAAAAAGAAGTTTGAGAAAGCCAAGATCCTGATCCAACTTAGGGAGCGTCAATCATTCACCAAGCCTTCCGTTAAGCGTCGTGCTGAAGTGTTGAAAGCAGTCTACAAGCAACAGATTGCCAGCGGTAAGATTGAAGGATAATTTTCCGGCAGCTTAATCTGCTAAATCATAGTGTATAGGATAGCAGCAAAGCATTAGCTTTGTTGCTATCCTTTTTTATGCCTATACCAACAGACACCCTGGTTAATGAATTCATTGCCTACCTGCGTTTCGAGAAGCGCTACTCTGACCATACGGTGAGGGCATATGAGGACGACCTGGCCCAGTTCTTTGCATTTCTTGCAGACCCCCAAAAGGGGGCATATGGCAGGATTGATCCAAGGGAAGTGGCAGCTGTCATGGTCAGGACCTGGCTGGCCGACCTGAGGAGTGCCCCGGTTCCTGCCTCTCCAAGGACGCTTAATCGGAAATTGTCTACACTGAAATCATTTTATAAGTACCTGCTGAAGCGTGGGGTGGTTACTTCAACCCCGCTGGTCAATGTGGTAGCCCCCAGGGTGAATAAGCGACTGCCGGTATTTGTTGATGAAAAACAATCCGAAAGGCTTCTAAAAGATACTGAGATAGGGGAGGGTTGGAAGGGATTCACGGCCAACCTCATTATTGCCCTCTTGTACCAAACGGGGATGCGCCTGAGCGAGTTGGTCAACCTAAAGGAATCGCATATCAATGGTTATGGGTCCAGTTTAAAGATCCTGGGAAAGGGCAATAAGGAAAGGATTATTCCGATAGGACCAGATCTCCTTAATTCGATCAGGGACTATGTATCGGAAAAACGGACAACCATAGCATCGCCCGATAGGGAATACTTGCTGGTAACGGATAAGGGCAAAAAGCTCTACCCCAAATATGTATACCGGATCGTGAATGAACACCTTAAGGAGGTGACCACCCTGAGTAAGCGGAGTCCACACGTCTTAAGGCATAGTTTTGCCACGCATTTGATGAACAATGGAGCAGACCTTAATGCCGTAAAAGAGCTGTTGGGACACGCCAGTCTGGCTGCAACCCAGGTCTATACCCATACCACCATAGGGCAGCTCAAGGAAATCCATAAGAAAGCCCATCCGAAGGGTTGATAAATTACTATAAATCATTGCATGTGAATGGCTTGTGAAAGTCAAAAGAAATCCATGGGCGGTCTTGGAAAATGACTTCTATTTCGTTATCTTCATATCAACACAAACAAAATAGCCTATGAAATGAATGTATACATTTTAAGCTCTTTATTTATTGTTCACTGTTAAAAACGTGATTGCTATGAACGTTAACATTCAGACTGTGCACTTTGATGCCGACGTAAAATTGGTGGAGTATGTTACCAACAGGATTCAGAAGTTGAACACATTTCACGACCGGATCATCAAAGTAGATGTTTTTTTGAAACTCGATAATGTGGTGCATACAATCAAGGACAAGGTAGCGGAGATAAGGGTGCATGTTCCCAAGCATGATTTCTTCGTTAAGGCCAGTTCAAAATCATTTGAGGAATCTTTTGATAGTGCGCTGGATTCTTTAGTCAACCAGATAAAAAGAAAAAAAGAAAAACAAGCTGCCTGATAAAGGCTGAAAGACCTCTCCGGAGGTCTTTTTTTTGTCCCTATACTTCCATCACATTAAGGGTTATGCTCAGGTGAAACCCTTGAAAACTGCCCTCTGGAAAAGATTCGACTCTTTTTTTAAAAAAAATCTTTTCAAAATTTTTGTATTTCCGTAATTCTTTTACCTTTGCCATCCCAACGAAAAACGGGGATTAGTTCTTCAACATAAAACGCCACTTTAGCTCAGCTGGTAGAGCAACTGATTTGTAATCAGTAGGTCGTTGGTTCGATTCCGACAAGTGGCTCGTGAAATTGCGAAATTTTGAAATTGTGAAATTTTGAAATTGCATTGCGGAAAGCCAATTCCAAAAATTCCAATTTCCAGTTTCAAGATTTTGGGCAGGTTCCAGAGCGGCCAAATGGGGCGGACTGTAAATCCGCTGTCTTTCGACTTCAGAGGTTCGAATCCTCTCCTGCCCACAACGCCCGCCGCAGTGTAATTACTGGCGGGTTGTTTGCTTGAATGGGTATCTATGCTGAAACTGGTGTTCAGTTAGGCCATTTAGCAACAAGTTCTTTGGATCCCGAAATGGGAAATTAACCGCCTAAGTATAATGGCAACCCGGTAACCAAACGCAAAGTTGGTCATTGGTTGTCGCCAGGGCTTTGGCGGATGTACGCGGAAGTAGCTCAATTGGTAGAGCGATAGCCTTCCAAGCTATAGGTTGCGAGTTCGAGACTCGTCTTCCGCTCAGCTGGCAGGGTTTGGGTTTTGTGCTCCGGGGAAGGAGGTACCCCAGTGCCCGGCTCAATATTCAAACCCTGTTTAATTTTGCCGTTGTAGCTCAGTGGTAGAGCACTTCCTTGGTAAGGAAGAGGTCGTGAGTTCAATTCTCATCAACGGCTCTAGCTTTTGATCCGGTGGATTAGTGAAATGCATGAAGACCACGGTTTTCATGACAGATAATAAAAATGAAGCCCTCAGGGGTTTCCAGTTTTAAACCACAACTTAAAAACAAATAAAATGGCAAAAGAGACCTTTAAGAGGGAAAAACCCCACGTTAACGTAGGTACTATTGGCCACGTTGACCACGGTAAAACCACCTTGACTGCCGCTATCACTACCATTCTTTCTCAGAAGGGTTTGGCGCAGGCTAAGAAGTATGATGAAATTGATGGCGCTCCTGAAGAAAAAGAGCGTGGTATCACCATCAATACTGCACACGTTGAATATCAGACAGCTAGCCGTCACTACGCTCACGTTGACTGTCCTGGTCACGCTGACTATGTGAAGAACATGATTACCGGTGCTGCTCAGATGGACGGTGCTATCCTGGTTGTGGCTGCTACAGATGGTCCGATGCCTCAAACTAAAGAACACATCCTGCTGGCTCGCCAGGTAGGTGTACCCAAGATCGTTGTGTTCATGAACAAAGTAGACCTGGTTGACGACGCTGAACTGTTGGAACTGGTTGAAATGGAAATCCGTGACCTGTTGAGCTCTTATGGCTTCGACGGTGACAACACTCCGATCATCAAGGGTTCTGCTACTGGTGCCCTGGCTGGTGAAGATAAGTGGGTTAAAGCAGTTGAAGAACTGATGGATGCTGTTGACAGCTACATCCCGCTGCCTCCCCGTCCGGTTGACATGCCGTTCCTGATGTCTGTTGAAGACGTATTCTCTATCACTGGTCGTGGTACCGTTGCTACCGGTCGTATCGAGCGTGGCCGTATCAAAGTGGGTGAAGGTGTGGAAATCGTTGGTTTGATGCCAACTCCTATGACCTCTACTGTAACCGGCGTTGAGATGTTCAAGAAGCTGTTGGATGAAGGTGAAGCTGGTGACAACGCAGGTCTGCTGCTCCGCGGTATTGAAAAGAAAGATATCCGTCGTGGTATGGTTATTTGTAAGCCCGGTTCTATTACTCCTCACACTGAATTCAGGGGTGAAGTATACGTACTGAGCAAGGAAGAAGGTGGTCGTCACACCCCATTCTTCAACAAGTACCGTCCTCAGTTCTACTTCCGTACAACGGACGTAACTGGTGAGTGTACCCTGCCTGAAGGAACTGAAATGGTGATGCCTGGCGATAACACCAACCTAAAAGTTACCTTGATCCAGCCTATCGCTATGGAAAAAGGTCTGAAGTTCGCGATCCGCGAAGGTGGTCGTACAGTAGGTGCCGGTCAGGTTACCGAAATCCTGAAGTAATCTGTACTTCATTATAGAAGCCATTAGCGTTAGCGATTAGCCTTTAGTTTGTACATTTGCTAGCGGCTGTTGCGGAATCGCTAATGGCTTTTTTACGGGCATAGTTCAATGGTAGAATAGCGGTCTCCAAAACCGTTGATACGGGTTCGAATCCTGTTGCCCGTGCCAGTTGACAAGAAATGATTATTTTCGAGGGCTCAATAAGTCGCTGGCTTATTGAGTTCTTTCGTTTCTGTAAATGATTGTAAATAACCTAATCTGGTATCATGAACAAGATTACAACGTATTTCAGCGAGTCATATAAGGAGCTGATCGAGAAGGTGACCTGGCCTACCTGGGCCCAGTTGCAACAGTCTACCATTATCGTATTGGTAGCCACCCTCCTGATCACCCTGGTGGTTTGGCTGATGGATTTTGCCTCTAATTCCTTATTGAAATTTATCTATTCATTCTTTGCATAATGGAAACGACCAATCAACAAGAGACCAAGTGGTACGTGCTGCGGGTGGTAAGCGGCAAAGAACGTAAGGTTAAGGAATATCTTGACAAGGAGATCTCCCGCGGTGGCTGGAGTGAAGTGGTAAAGCAGGTATTCCTTCCCGTGGAGAAAGTATACAAGGTGCAGAATGGCAAGAAGGTTATGCGGGAGCGTAACTATTATCCCGGCTATGTGATGATCGAGATCGTGGAAGGTAAATTGGGTGACGATCTTAAGGATACGATCAAGAATACCAGTAACGTTATCCACTTCCTTGGAAAGGACCATCCCATCGCACTGCGCAAGGCTGAGGTGAACAAGATGCTTGGCAAGATGGACGAAATGTCCGAGGCTGGTGGTATGAGCATGAGTGAACCTTTCATTGTTGGCGAAACCATCAAGATCATCGAGGGACCTTTCAACGATTTCAATGGCATCATTGAAGAGGTGAATGATGAGAAGAAGAAGCTCAAGGTTACCGTTAAGATATTTGGCCGATCCACCCCGGTTGAACTCAATTACATGCAAGTCGAGAAATTATCCTAAAAATAGGGAAAGCCACCTACGGGTGGCTTTTTTTATCATCCTGTATTATGGAGAGTAGGGTGTGCGGCGCCATTAACTTTCTCATTTCCAATTATATAGTCGGAATGTATAATCTCTTTCCCAAATTCCCTTTGGAAAACTTTCCTGTATAAGAAAATTATCATAGTTTTGCGTCCCCAAATAAAAGTTCTTTCCATAGGATAGGCTTTGGGAGTTCGCCCCCTTAAAGAGGCGGACGCTATCACCAAAAAACTTTTTTAAAATGGCAAAAGAAATCACTGGTTTCGTGAAGTTGCAGTGTAAAGGCGGTCAAGCCAACCCTGCACCCCCCATTGGTCCAGCCCTTGGTTCTAAGGGTCTTAACATTATGGAGTTCTGTAAGCAGTTCAATGCTCGTACTCAGGACAAAATGGGAAAGGTTCTCCCCGTATTGATCACAGTTTATTCTGACAAGTCTTTCGACTTCGTTATCAAAACTGCTCCCGCTTCTGTTCAGTTATTGGAAGCTGCTAAACTGCAGAGTGGTTCAAAGGAGCCTAACCGTAGCAAGGTGGGTAAGGTATCCTGGGCCCAGGTTGAAGCAATTGCAAAAGATAAAATGGCTGACCTAAACTGCTTTACCGTTGAGAGTGCCATGAAGATGGTAGCCGGTACCGCACGTAGCATGGGTATCACCGTTGATGGTGTTGCTCCATGGGAAAACTAATTGGTTAACACAAAAAAATTGAGCAATGGCTATCACTAAGAAAAGAAAAGCAGTTAATGCTAAGGTTGATTCCAATAAAATCTATACACTGAAAGAAGCTTCTTCACTGGTGAAAGAAGTTAATACTACCAAGTTTGATGCTTCTGTTGACCTTCACATCCGTCTGGGCGTTGACCCCAAGAAGGCTGACCAGGCAGTTCGCGGTACGGTAACCCTGCCCCATGGCACCGGTAAGACCAAGCGCGTACTGGTTCTTTGTACACCTGACAAGGAGAATGATGCAAAAGCAGCTGGTGCTGACCACGTAGGTCTGGATGAGTTCATCCAAAAGATCGAAGGTGGCTGGACAGATATCGATGTAATCATCGCTACCCCTGCCGTAATGCCTAAGATCGGTAAACTGGGTAAGGTGCTGGGTCCCCGTAACCTGATGCCCAACCCTAAGACCGGTACAGTTACCAATGATGTTGCTGCTGCAGTAAACGAAGTAAAAGGCGGTAAGATCGCGTTTAAAGTGGATAAAGCAGGTATCGTACATGCTTCTATCGGCCGCGTTAGCTTCGGTCCTGAAAAGATCGCTGAAAACAGCCAGGAACTGATCAACGCTATCCTGAAGCTGAAGCCCGCTACTGCTAAAGGTACTTACCTGAAAGGCATTAGCATGGCCAGCACCATGAGCCCTGGTATCACTGTTGACACCAAATCTTTCATCCACTAATTACTAACCGTTCTCCTGTAATAGGCAGAATAAAATATTTGCGGTATGACTAAAGAACAAAAACAAGAAGTGATTGAGCTGCTGAAAAGCAAGTTCTCTCAATATAACAACTTCTATATCACCGACACAGAGAGCCTGAGCGTTGAACAGGTTAGCAAACTGCGTCGTCACTGCTTCGATAAGCAGGTTGAAATGAAGGTTGCCAAGAACACCCTGATCAAGAAGGCCCTGGAATCCCTGGATGCCGAAAAGTACAGCGGTGTATTCGAAGCCCTGAATAATGTAACGGCCCTGATGTTCAGCGAAAGCCCCAAGGATCCCGCCCTGATCATCTCTTCTTTCCGTACCGAAAGCAAGGGTGAGCGTCCTGTCCTGAAGGCAGCTTTCATCAATGGCGATATTTACGTAGGCGATGACCAACTGAAGGCCCTCACCAAGATCAAGACCAAGAACGAGCTTATTGGCGAAGTTATCGGTCTGTTGCAATCTCCTGCCAAGCGCGTACTCGCTGCTTTGTTGGAAAAAGCAAAGAATGAAGGTGGTGCTGAGGCCGCTGCTCCTGTTGAAGCAGCTCCCGCTGAGTAATTACCTTCCTCAATAATATTCCCCTGCCTGAAGGGGTGTAGATTTAGAATTTTTTTAAACCCGCCGTCGGAGCAACAGGCTGTGAAGACGGTAAAAATTTTAAAACAAATGGCAGACGTTAAAGCTTTAGCTGAACAACTGGTAGGCCTGACTGTAAAAGAAGTACAGGAACTGGCTGATGTATTAAAGAATGAGTACGGTATCGAACCTGCTGCTGCTGCAGTAGTAGTAGCTGCTGATGGTGGTGGTGGCGCAGCCGCTGCTGAAGAGAAGACTTCCTTCAACGTAATCCTGAAGAACGGTGGTGCTTCTAAACTGAATGTAGTTAAGGTTGTAAAAGACCTGACTGGCCTCGGTCTGAAAGAAGCCAAGGAACTGGTAGACGGTGCTCCTAAGGCTGTTAAGGAAGGCGTTTCTAAGGCAGAAGCTGAAGATATCGCTAACAAGCTGAAAGAAGCTGGTGCTGAAGTTGAAATCAACTAATCCAACCAGTCCAAATCATAAAAAGTGGCCGGCAATGCCGGCCATTTTTTATGCCCATTAGCCTGGTAAGGCCTGAAAAGCAATTTTTTTCATTCTTTCCCCCGAATTCATTAACTTTGCCCTCCGTTTTAATGTTCGGCTAATTAGCTTTGGGAGTTGCAAAATGGCCATTTTATTGTAACTTCCTATTAATCAGTGCACTGAGAACTTCGGTTCTCCTCGGATTGTATTCTGTCGACGATTCATTAAAAGCTTTTAAAACCGGTTTATAATACATATGTCTTCAACTAAACTGAACAACAGGATCAACTTCGGTAAGATCAAGCACCTCGCTGAAGCTCCTGACCTGCTAGAAGTGCAGATTCAATCGTTTAAAGACTTCTTCCAGTTAGAAACCACTCCAGACAAGCGCAACAACGAAGGACTGTTCAAGGTGTTCAAGGAGAACTTCCCGATCACCGATACCAGGAACATATTCGTGTTGGAATTCCTGGATTATTTTATTGACCCGCCCCGTTACACCATTGAAGAGTGTATGGAGCGCGGCCTTACATATGCCGTTCCCCTGAAAGCAAAGTTGCGCCTGAGTTGTAATGACGAGGAGCACGTTGACTTCCAGACCATCGTTCAGGATGTATTCCTGGGGAACATCCCTTATATGACCCCCCGTGGTACATTCGTGATCAATGGTGCTGAGCGTGTGGTGGTATCACAGTTGCACCGTTCTCCCGGCGTTTTCTTCGGCCAGTCTATCCACCCCAATGGTACCAAGATCTACTCTGCAAGGGTGATCCCATTCAAGGGTGCCTGGATGGAATTTGCTACCGATATCAACAACGTGATGTATGCCTACATCGATCGTAAGAAGAAGTTCCCTGTAACTACCCTTCTGCGCTCAATCGGCTTCGAAACGGATAAGGATATCCTGGAACTCTTCGGTATGGCCGATGAAGTGAAAGGGGAGAAGAAGGCCCTCGAAAAATACCTGGGTAAGAAACTCGCTGCCCGCGTATTGCGTACATGGGTAGAGGACTTCGTTGATGAAGATACTGGTGAAGTAGTGTCCATCGAGCGTAATGAAGTTGTATTGGAACGCGATACCATCCTTGACGAAGAAGCGATCGAAATGATCGTGGACATGGATGTGAAGAGCGTCTTCCTGCAGCGTGAAGATGTTGGTGGCGACTATGCTATTATCTATAACACCCTGAACAAGGATACCTCCAACAGCGAACTGGAAGCCGTTCAGCATATTTATCGCCAGTTGCGCGGTGCTGATGCCCCGGATGATGAAACAGCCCGTGGTATCATCGATAAGCTGTTCTTCAGCGATAAGCGTTATGACCTTGGCGAAGTTGGTCGTTACAAGATCAACCGCAAATTGAACCTGAATTATCCCCTTGACCATAAAGTGTTGACCAAGGAGGATATCATTGAAATCATCAAATACCTGGTACGCCTGACCAATGCTAAGGCTGAGATCGATGATATCGATCACCTGAGCAACCGTCGTGTACGTACAGTTGGTGAGCAGCTGTATGCACAATTTGGTGTTGGTCTGGCCCGTATGGCCCGTACCATCCGTGAGCGTATGAACGTTCGCGATAATGAAGTGTTTACGCCTGTAGACCTGATCAATGCCAGGACGCTTTCTTCCGTGATCAATTCCTTCTTTGGAACATCACAGTTGTCACAGTTCCTGGATCAAACCAACCCCTTGTCCGAGATCACGCACAAGCGTCGTATCTCTGCCCTGGGTCCCGGTGGTTTGAGTCGCGAGCGTGCTGGCTTCGAAGTACGTGACGTACACTATTCCCACTACGGTCGTCTGTGTACCATTGAAACCCCTGAAGGACCAAACATCGGTCTGATCTCTACCCTTTGCGTACATGCGAAGATCAACGAGATGGGCTTCATTGAGACTCCTTACCGTAAGGTTGAGAATGGTAAGGTTAACATGAAGGAGCTGACCTTCCTGAGTGCTGAAGAAGAGGATACGGCCAAGATCGCCCAGGCCAACTCCCCATTAAACGAAAATGGTGAGTTCAAGGAAGAGCGTGTGGTAAGCCGTGAGACTGGTGACTTCCCGATCCTCGATAAGTCAGAAGTGGAGTTCATGGACGTTGCCCCGAACCAGATCGTTGGTTTGAGTGCTTCCCTGATTCCGTTCCTGGAGCATGACGATGCCAACCGTGCCCTGATGGGATCAAACATGCAACGTCAGGCTGTACCGCTGATCCGTCCCCAGGTGCCTATCGTTGGTACCGGTCTGGAAGGAAAAGCTGCCCGCGACTCCCGCGTACAGATCCTTTCAGAAGGTGAGGGTGTGGTTGAATACGTAGATGGTAACGAGATCCACATTCGCTATGAACGCAATGATGAGCAAAGGCTGGTAAGCTTCGAGGACGACTTGAAGATCTACAAGCTCACAAAATATATCAAGACCAACCAGGAAACTTCCATCACCCTAAAGCCTGCTGTGAAGCGTGGCCAGCGTGTGAAGGAAGGAGACTTCCTTACAGAAGGTTATGCGGTACAGAATGGCGAGATCGCCCTGGGCCGTAACCTGAAGGTGGCCTTCATGCCCTGGAAGGGTTACAACTTCGAGGATGCCATCGTAATCAATGAAAAGGTGGTACGTGAAGACCTCTTTACCTCGGTTCACATTTCTGAATATGAACTGGAAGTAAGGGATACCAAACTGGGTGAGGAAGAACTGACTCCCGATATCCCGAACGTTTCTGAAGAAGCGACCAAGGATCTCGATGAGCACGGTATCATCCGCATCGGTGCCCAGGTGAAGGAAGGTGATATCCTGATCGGTAAGATCACTCCTAAGGGAGAAAGTGATCCTACCCCTGAAGAGAAGCTGCTCCGTGCGATCTTCGGTGATAAGGCTGGTGATGCCAAGGACGCATCCCTGAAGGCTCCGAATGGTGTAGAAGGTGTAGTGATCGACAAGAAGCTATTCCAGCGTGCCAAGAAGGATAAGAATGCCAAGGTGCGTGAGAAGGCTGCCCTCGAGAAGATCGAAAAGGTTCACGAGAAGAATGTACAGGACCTCATGGAAGTATTGCTGAGCAAACTCCAGATCCTGTTGAAGGATAAGGCTTCTGCCGGTGTTAGCAATAACTTTGGTGAAGTATTGATCGGAAAGGGTGCTAAGTTCACTGCCAAGAACCTTGCCGGACTGGATTACTTGAACATTAATCCTCTGGGCTGGACTGGCGATGAGAAGATTGATGACCAGATCAATATCCTCCTGCACAACTATAGTATCAAGTACAACGAAGAACTCGGTCGCTACAAGCGCGAGAAGTTCAATATCTCTATCGGTGATGAATTGCCTGCTGGTGTACTGAAACTGGCGAAGGTTTACCTGGCCGTTAAGCGTAAGCTGAAGGTGGGTGATAAGATGGCGGGTCGTCACGGTAACAAGGGTATCGTTGCCAAGATCGTTCGTGCGGAAGACATGCCGTTCACTGAAGATGGCCAGCCGGTTGATATCGTGCTTAACCCACTGGGTGTACCTAGCCGTATGAACCTTGGCCAGATCTATGAGACCGTATTGGGATGGTGTGGACTGAACCTTGGTATCAAGTTCGCTACCCCGATCTTTGATGGTGCCACTCCTGAGGAAATCGCTGATTTCTGTAAGCAGGCTGGTATCCCGATGATGGGCCACACTTACCTCTATGATGGCGAAACCGGTGACCGCTTTGACCAGAAGGCTACTGTGGGTGTGATCTACATGATCAAACTGCACCACATGGTTGATGATAAGATGCACGCACGTTCTATCGGACCTTACAGTCTCATTACCCAGCAGCCGCTTGGTGGTAAGGCCCAGTTCGGTGGCCAGCGTTTCGGTGAAATGGAAGTGTGGGCGCTCGAAGCTTACGGTGCTTCCAGTATTCTCCAGGAATTGCTTACCATCAAGTCTGATGATATCATTGGCCGTGCCAAGACCTATGAGGCAATCGTTAAGGGTGATAACATCCCTCGTCCGGGTGTTCCTGAATCCTTCAACGTATTGATACACGAATTGCGTGGTCTGGGTCTGGACCTCAAGTTCGATTAATCATTGGTGTTAGCTACCATAACATTTCAAAGCCATCAACTATTGTTGATGGCTTTTTTTATGGCCATTCCACTGGATTTTGTTTATTGGGTATTGCTGAAGTTGAAAGCCTTTGGGGTATACCTGGAGGGATGAACATTCAAGTGTTCATTTCAACGATGAAGCACTATTCCTGTATTTTTTTCGGTTACGCATTCATGATTTTGCAGGAATGAGTAAATTGAATGCATGAAAAAGTTTAACCTGCTCATCTGCTTTATGGCCACTTTTATGGCCGGTTACGCGCAAAGTAAACGTCCCCTGTCACCAGCCGATATTTACAGGCTCCAAACCCCTTCTTCGCCCCAGGTGTCACCTGATGGGGAATGGGTGATCTACGAGCTCAGGAGCGCTGATTCATTAAAGGATAAATTCACAAAGGATTTGTGGATGGTAAGCTGGGACGGAAAGCAGCAAGTGCAACTAACTTATGACCCGGGAAATGAGGGGAATGCTTTATTCAGTCCTGACGGAAGGTATATATCCTTTATCGCTTCAAGGGGTGATGAGAAATATGGACAGGTTTACCTTCTTGACAGGAGGGGAGGGGAGGCTCGTAAGATCACTAATGTAAAAGGGGGAATTGAGGACTATGCATGGAGTCCGGATGGCACCAAAATGGTGATGGCCATTGCCGATCCGGATTATGCTGATACCGCCAGTACCAAGGTCAGGAAGCCTTATGTAATCGATCGCTACCATTTCAAACAGGATATCCAGGGTTATCTCGATAGCTCTGCCACCCATCTTTATTTGTATGACCTGGAGGCTAAAAAGCTGGATACACTTACCAGGGGTATTCATAACGAGAGCCAGCCGGTTTTCTCTCCGGATGGGAAATGGATCGCTTTTGTAAGCAACCGTACGGCCAATCCCGACCGGAATGATAATGCGGATATCTTCATAATGGAAGCCAGGGCGGGTGCTACTATGAAGCAGTTGACAACCTGGGAGGGAGAAGATGCAAGGCCCGTTTGGAGCCCGGATGGTAAAAAGATCGCCTACCTGCAAAGCAGCAGCAATGAGCCCTTCACCATGTATGGCCATCATTATGCTGCCGTGGTACCTGTAGAGGGCGGGACTCCGCAATTGGTTACCAAGGCAATTGACAGGCCGGTCAGGAATCTTCGCTGGGCGAAAGATGGCAACAGTTTGTTTACCCTTATGGAGGACGATCGCCAGTGCCTGGTAGCCTCGTTTGATATTGCCAGTGGTAAACTGACAAGGGTTGCCGATGGTGAGAAGAGCTTTGCGGAATTGGAGCCTAATATGGCAAAGAACGCATGGATCACCACACTAAGTTCCCCAACACTTCCTACCGAATTGTTTGCAGTGGAAGGTAATTCAATCAGGAGGCTTACCCATATCCAGGATTCATTCCTGGCACCGCTGATCCTGCCAGTAGCCGAAGGGTTTAGCGCAAAAGCTAAGGATGGGAATATGGTGAATGGGATACTCTTCAAACCAGCCAACCTGAGCAATGGCCAGAAATTGCCACTGATGATATTTATCCATGGTGGTCCTGTTGCCCAAGATGAATACGAATTTGATATGACCAGGATGATCTATGCTTCAGCGGGATATGCTGTAGCTGCTGTGAATTACAGGGGAAGCAGCGGACGGGGCATAGATTATATCCGTTCCATTTATGGAGACTGGGGCAATAAGGAAGTGGTAGATGTGATCGCAACAGCAGACCATCTTGTTGCCAAAGGCATAGCAGATCCCCAGAAAATGGGTCTGGCGGGTTGGAGTTATGGTGGTATCACTACAAACTATACCATTGCTACCGATACGAGGTTTAAGGCAGCAGTTAGCGGGGCTGGTAGTTCCTTGCAACTTAGTCTTTATGGAAGTGACCAGTATGTAACACAATATGAAAAGGAGCTGGGTTATCCCTGGAAAAACCCTGAGAAGTGGATGAAGGTATCTTATCCCTTCTTTAAAGCCGATAAGATCAAGACGCCAACACTTTTTATGGCAAGTGAGAGTGATTTCAATGTACCTGTAGCCGGTGCTGAACAGATGTACCAGGCCTTAAAGGCAGTAGGGGTACCTACTGGTTTGATCATTTACCCCAATCAGTTCCATGGTATTACTGTTCCCAGTTACCTTAAAGATAGGTTTGAGCGCCATGTCAACTGGTTCAATACCCATCTTAAGCCAAATTCAACTGCGAGACCTTTTTGAGGAATATGATTTTTGGAAAAAGTTAAAGGGAAGGCTAAGAAGCCTTCCCTTATCTTTAAAGCTGGAGCAACTCTTGTTGGAGTGCTTCATAATGATTACTGATCACCGTAGAGTGTCTGGGCTTATCCATGATATGCCGGATGCTTTCAGGAACCGGGATGTTGGAACCAATGATGGGCTCTACCACATCAAGGAATTTGATAGGGTGGGCGGTTTCCAGGATAATACCTTTCCTTTCCGGGTTTTCTGAATGATAGCTATCTAATGCAGCATAGGCAACAGCTCCATGGGGATCTAATAAGTATTGATATTGCTGGTAAACCTGCCTGATCACCTCCTTTGTCTTTTCATCAGTAACACTAACACTGGTCAAAATTTCATGTAAATCAGGCTTGGCATCATGGAATAATTCCAGGATCCTGATAAAATTACTGGGGTCACCAACATCCATAGCATTTGAAATGGTGGCAACAGCCTTTCTGGCTTCGTATTTGCCTGTTTGCATGAAATGTGGGACAGTATCATTGGCATTACAGGCGGCGATGAAATGACTAACAGGAAGGCCTGAACGAAACGCCAGCATACCGGCACAAATATTCCCGAAATTGCCGCTGGGGACGCAAATGACAGGTGGTGCCGCTTCCCTCCATTGTTTGAGCGCCAGGAAATAGTAGAATTGCTGCGGCAACCACCTGGCTACATTTATGGAATTGGCAGAAGTAAGGAAAAGTTTGGCCTTCAATGCTTCATCGAGAAAGGCTTTCTTCACCATTTGCTGGCAGTCGTCAAAATTGCCTTTGACCTCAAGGGCCTTTACATTTCCTCCGAAGGTTGTTAATTGTTGCTCTTGCACTTTACTGACCTTCCCGGAAGGATAGAGGATGACCACATTTACCCCCGGAACGCCGGCAAAGCCACTGGCAACTGCCCCCCCGGTATCCCCGGAAGTAGCCACCAGTACGGTTACTTCCCGGTTGGTTGAACGGGCGAAATATCCCAGGCAACGGCTCATGAACCTTGCACCAACATCCTTGAAGGCGAGAGTTGGGCCGTGGAATAGTTCAAGTGAGAATATATGGTCATTGACCTGTGTTAAAGGAATAGGGAAGTCGATCGTTTCTGCTACAATATCCTTCAGTACCTGGTCTGGAATGCAGGTTCCTACATAATGACGGATCACTTCATAACAGATCGCTTCATCGCTGGTGTGCTTAAGGTTATGTATAAAGTCCGTATTTAGACTGTTGACGGACCTGGGGAAATACAATCCTCCGTCTGGTGCCTGCCCTGATATGGTTGCTTCCCTGAAATCCACATCGGGTGATTGGTGTTTTAAGCTATAGTATTTCATTGCTTGCTGCTTGTTGGTCTTCCTGGAACGGGTGGCCTACCCAAAAGGGTATCCGACGGGTTTAGGCGACGACTTCAACTGTCGCGCCTTTTTCGTTCAGTGTAGTGATATAGGTTTTGAAATCAATTCCCAATTGGGTGTAAGTCTCTTTCATCAGGGCTTCAACTTTTTGGGCGACCGCTTCATCTTTGCTCATCATGAAGATAGAGGGTCCTGAGCCACTGATACCCCCGCCAAGGGCTCCATGATTCCTTGATCCCTGCTTTACTTCATCAAAACCAGGGATAAGGATGCTCCTCACTGGCTCAATGATCACATCTTCCAGTGAACGGCCAATAAGGTCATAATCTTTCTGCAGGAAACCAGCTACCAGTCCTGCTATATTCCCCCATTGCTTGATCGCGTTCTTGAGCAAGACCTCCTTGCGCAGGATCTGCCTTGCATCAGCTGTTTTGACTTCGATCTGTGGATGCACGACGGTGACATACATCGGTGGGGCGGTCAACTGTACAATATCCAACGGGAAAATTGACCTGATAAGGGTTACGCCTCCCATAATGCAGGGAGCGATATTGTCGGCATGTTTTACTCCCGTTGCGACTTTTTCACCAGCCATCGCAAATCTGACCAGGTCGTTGTTGTTAAACCTGTTGCCCAGTAAATGATTGGCACCAACAACAGCACCTGCGGAACTTGCCGCGCTGGATCCTAAGCCACTTCCTGGTTTAATATGCTTGCGAATGGTTAGCTCAAAGCCAACCGGTTCTTCCACCTCTTCCAATAGGTCAATTAATGCGGCGCCCGCCACATTCCTGGCCGGTTCGGTTGGCAGGTCATAGTGATCACTGTGACGGATGATGATCTCCCTTCTATCCAGTAATCGCATTTCAATCGTGTCCTGGGGGGCATTCAATGCCATTCCCAGTATATCAAAACCACAAACCAGGTTGGCTACCGTGGCCGGGCAGTTTACCCTGATCACCTGATCGTAGAGATTGCTATTTTTCATGATGGTTGTTTAGGACGGTTTATCTCAAGGTGGCCCTGAGGATGTCTGCAAATACTCCAGAAGCCGTTACATCTGCTCCTGCTCCGGCGCCTTTGATCACTAATGGTTGCGCGGGATAGCGTTCGGTATAGAAAAGCACGATATTGTCCTTTCCGTACAAATGGTAAAGGTCATGTTGGGGCTCTATATGCTGAAGACCGACAGAAGCTTTCCCTTCATTATAACTGGCTACAAATTTCAGTTTACATCCCTTGCTTTGGGCCTCATCGAAAATTGCCCTGAAGTGGTCTTCCTTTCTTTTCATTTCCTCATAGAAATCGGCCACACTACCTTCCATACAGGAGGCTGGCAGGAAGCTATTGTTGGTGATGTCTTCCATTTCCATTTGAACACCAGCTTCCCTGGCAAGGATCATGATCTTACGCATTACATCGGTACCGCTAAGGTCCAGCCGGGGATCAGGTTCTGTATAGCCTTCTTCCTGTGCCTGTTTTACGACATCAGAGAAAGGCCTGCTTCCGTCATAATTGTTGAAGACAAAGTTGAGGGTGCCACTTAATACTGCTTCAATCCTGTTGATCCTGTCGCCACTCCTTAAGAGATCATTCAGGGTACCAATTACCGGAAGGCCGGCACCAACATTCGTTTCGAACAGGAAAGAGGTATTGAATTCCCTTGCCTTATCCTTGAGCTCCCTGTAATAGGAATAGGAAGAAGAGCATGCGATCTTATTGCAGGCTACAACGGCAATACTTTTTTCCAGCAATTGCGGATAAACCTGTGCCACATCATGACTTGCGGTCACATCTACGAATACACTATTCCTTAGGTTACGCGAAATGATCTGGTCTATGAAATGCTGGAGGTTACCTGATTCGGCGGTCATCAATTGCTCCTTCCAGTTGACCAGGTCAATCCCTTCTTCCCTGATCAGGAATTTGCTGCTGTTGGCAAGTCCTGCTACTTTCAATTGAACCTTGAGGTGTTGTTGCAGGTATTGCTGTTGTTGTTCAAGCTGGTGCATGAGCCTGCTGCCAACATTTCCCACACCGGTCACAAACAGGTTGATCTGCTTCAAGGTTGTTTCAAAGAATTCTTCATGCAATACATTGAGCGCCTTCCTTACATCCCGGGTAGCAATAACAGCAGAGATATTCCTTTCCGAGGAGCCTTGTGCAATGGCACGGACATTCACCCCGTTCCTGCCTAATGCGCCAAACATCCTGCCACTGACACCCGGATGGCTTTTCATCTGTTCGCCCACCAGTGCTACAATGGAAAGGTCTTTTTCAACGATCAGGGGCTCTACCTTCTGCAAGTTGATCTCAGGGGCAAATACCTCATCTACTACGGCCTTTGCTTTTTCTGCAGCAAGTGCATCAATGCCAACACAAATGGAATGCTCTGAGGAACCCTGGGTGATCAGTATAACGTTGATCTCCTTTGAAGATAATGCTTCAAACAAACGCCTGGAGAAGCCTGGTACACCTACCATACCGCTTCCTTCCAAACTTAGCAGGGCCAGGTTATTGATACTTGAAATGCCCCGTACATAGTGGCTATTGCTGCTGGTGTCGGATTGAATTACAGTTCCCGGGTCATCAGGTGCAAAAGTGTTCTTGATCCAAACGGGAATATCCTTATTCATGACCGGTTGGATAGTGGGAGGATAGATCACCTTGGCGCCGAAATGGGATAGCTCCATTGCTTCCTGGTAGGAAATGGCGGGGATGACCTTGGCATTGGACACCCATCTCGGGTCTGCGGTCATCATCCCACTTACATCGGTCCAGATATCAAGCAGGCCTGCATTCACGGCAGAAGCCACAATAGCAGCTGTATAGTCAGAGCCTCCCCGGCCCAGGGTAGTCGTGATGCCTTGTTCATTGGATGCGATGAATCCAGGCATCACCACATGCCTTGTCTCAAGGGATCCGGCGGCAAGTTGGATACGGGCTTCAGTTTCAGGGAAATTCACTGCGGCATTTCCGAAGTTGGAATTGGTACAGATCAGTTTCCTGCTATCCCACCAGGTAGTGGCTACTCCCCTGGATTGGAATGCAGCAGCTACTATTTGGGAAGAGATCAGTTCACCATAGCTTACGAGTTTATCCTTGGTCCTGGGTGTGATCTCCGCCAGCAGGAAGATGCCATTGCAGAGGTCTTCTATTTCATTGCAAAGTGTTTTAACAGCGCTTAGCATCCCACTTTGCGATTGTACCGGGATCAGCTGTTTTACCGCTCTAAGGTGCCTGTCGGTTATTTGCTGCACCTGCTCCTTGTACAATTCATTGCCATTCGCCGCAAGTGCACCACATTGCAATAAGGCATCAGTGGTGCCCCCAAATGCCGATACAACAGTGATGATAGGTGATTGGTCTATTCGTTTTTGAATGATACTAATGACCTGGTTAATGGCTTCCGGACTTCCTACTGATGTTCCGCCGAATTTTAAGACCTGCATATGAAACTAGAATGTGTTGGTTGATTAAATGAAATAAAGGGTGATTGATCACGAATAAAGCTGGCGCCCAAATGATAATATGGATGTGTACAACCCTTAACGGGTTGTTGTAGTGGTAGTAATAGTTGTAGTGGTTGCTGATGCAACAACAGGGGAGAAGAAATGATATGTGTAATTACTTGCCACGATTGTCTTGGAGATTGAAAATAGAAATTAGTGCTTATATAACAAGTGTTAGTTTTTTATTTTTTTCCTGAAGCCGCTCCTGTTGCCTGATTCTGAGAAGGTTTTATTAAATTCATGCTCCCGATTGCTGCCTGTAACATCCCGCAAAATCAACGAACATGCCAACAACCGATCCGGCAGCCTTGCAACAATTCAAAAGTGAGGTAGCGCTGAAATTCCAGCTCTACAATAGCCTGTTCACTTCATTACCTTTTCACAGGATTGAGAAAACGGGGATACTATTGTCCTTATTCCTTAATGTCTGTGAAGAGGGATACAAGAAGAGGAAAAGTCCTGCGCAGATCGTGGATGAATTCTTTGCCATGAATACATCTTATAAAACCGAGCAGGAGAAAACAGACCTGATGTTCCGTTTTGTCCAGTATGTTGAAAGACAGGTCGTGCTTTTTGATGCCCTTGAAGATGCTGCTTTCAGCAAGGTTAATGATATGTCTGGACAAGGAACGTTAAAACAACTGAAAGCTGCATTGGAGCAGCCGGGTGTGGTAGTTAACCAGGATGCATTGAAGGATTTTTGTGTAAGATTGGTTCTTACTGCGCATCCAACACAGTTCTATCCAGGGTCTGTGTTGGGTATCATTCACGACCTGTCGAAGGCATTGCAGGAAAACCAGACTACCCTGGTGAATACCTATTTGCAGCAGCTGGGGAAAACACCATTCTTCAAGAAACAAAAACCTACTCCCTATGATGAGGCGATGAGCCTGATCTGGTACCTGGATAATGTTTTTTATCCAGCTGTTGGAAGGATCAGTAGTTTTTTAGCCAATGAACTCGACCATATGCTGACAGGTGAAGATCCTTTGTTGCAACTTGGTTTTTGGCCGGGAGGGGATAGGGACGGAAATCCCTATGTTACCGCTGATATTACTTTAAAGGTTGCTGAAGCCCTGCGAAGCAGTATTATCAAGTGTTATTACCTTGATGTAAGAAGGTTAAAGCGAAGGCTTACATTTAAAGAGACTGACCAGTTGCTGGCGGCATTGGAGAAACAATTGTATGCAGAAGTTTTTGGTGAAGTGCAGGAATCTTCCCTTAGCGCTGCGGAAATCATTAGTCAGCTGTCGGAGATCAGGTCAACACTGATCTATAAGCATAATGGCCTGTTCGCTGGAATGGTGGATAACCTCATCAATAAGATTAAGGCATTTGGTCTTTATTACGCTTCCATTGACATCAGGCAGGATAGTTCGGTTCATACTGATTTCTTCGATCACCTTGCCCGGGAGACTTCGGTTCTGGGAAGTGGTTATGCTAACCTTGATGAGCAAGAAAAACTCATGCGATTGGCTAATTGCCAAAGCTTGCCTGAGTCCTCCTCCTTTGCCAATGACTTGCATAAGGATACGATCGAATCAGTTAAGGCAGTTGCGGCCATCCAAAAGAACAATGGGGTACAAGGTTGTTACCGTTACATTATCAGCCAATGTAATAGTGCGGTGAATGTAATGGAAGTCTACGCTTTATTCATGCTTGGGGGCTGGAAGCAGGAAGCTTTGTACATTGATATAGTACCCTTGTTCGAAACAATCGACGACCTCAAGCAGGCCGGGGTGATCATGCGTACACTGTATTCCTTCCCGTCTTACCATGATCATTTGAAGAGGAGGGGGGAAAGGCAAACCATCATGCTGGGATTTTCAGACGGAACAAAAGATGGCGGTTACCTGATGGCCAACTATAGTATCCTTAAGGCAAAGCAGGAGTTAACTGCCTTGTCACAGGAATTTGGCATTGATGTCTTGTTCTTCGATGGGCGTGGTGGTCCTCCTGCAAGGGGCGGTGGTAAGACCCAAAAGTTCTATGCTTCCATGGGAAGCGATGTTTCTAACCGTGAGATCCAATTGACCATCCAGGGCCAGACCATCAGTTCCAATTTCGGAACCATTGATGCGGCCCAGTTCAATATGGAACAGCTTATCCATGCGGGGCTATCAAATGCATTGAGGAACAGGGATCAATTGACCTTGGGGCCAGTTCAACAGCAGTTGCTGGAACAACTTGCAGAAGACGGGTTCCAGGCTTATGCCTCACTGAAGGAGCATCCTGGTTTTGTGGATTACCTTTCACAGATCAGTCCATTGCGGTTTTACGCTGCTACCAATATTGGTTCCCGTCCTGCCAAAAGAGGGAATAATGCAAGGCTGCGACTAAAGGACCTGCGAGCGATACCTTTCGTCGGATCATGGAGCCAGCTGAAGCAGAATGTAACAGGCTATTATGGAGTTGGCACGGCATTGCAATTGGCAGAACAACGTGGACAATGGAAGGAAGTGAAAGCCATGTACCAGGAATCCTTATTCTTCAGGACCCTGATCGAGAATTGTGAGATGGCCATGCAGAAGTGTTTTTTCCCGCTCACCGCCTATCTTTCTGATGATCCCCAGTTCGGGGATATATGGAATAAGATCTATTCCGAGTATGAATTGACCATGAAGTATATCTTCAAGCTTTCCGGTAAGAATGAATTGATGGCTAATTACCCGGTTGAGCAGCTTTCTGTTCAAATGAGGGAGCGGATCGTACTACCCCTGACCACCATCCAGCAATATGCCATTGGAAAAGTGCGGGAGATGGAGAAGTTTCACCAGTTGAATCAGGCATCCAAAGACGCTTTCGAGAAGTTGGTAATGCGCTGCTCATTCGGGATCATCAATGCCGGCCGCAACAGCGCTTAAGGGTTATTTGTTGAGGGGCCCGATATTCCAGGATTGAAAATGTTCCTAAAAGTAAACCCCCTGTAGACACAGGGGGTTCTCAACGATTGCTTGCCATATGTGAAACAGCGATCAGAAGCGATAGACCGCAGCGAGCAAGGCACTGGCATTGCCAGCTTTCTCCGCGCCATCCTTGCCTGTATAAATATCTTTTGAAGCAGATTCAAATCTCATTTCAGGGATGATGGTCAGGTTGCCCACCCTGAAGTTGGCAGAGATGGTATTGGCCCAGATAGATGCGCCCTGTGTAGCATAGGAGGTGGGGGCCAATTGGTTCTGGTCATTGAAATACTCGGAACGAAGGGTCAGGCCAAAGGTGGTGGTAGGGTCAAAGTTCAGGTAGACTGCAGATGCCCACCAATCCTGCGCATCATCCTTCAATGATCTTGCTACTTCCGGTATGCTGGCCCTGAAGATGCTTCCATTGAATCCCACACTGAATTTATCACTGAACTTGCCGCTGATTACGGCATCGAACTGATCTGTCTTGGCAGTATCAGCCGGACGGGTCCCACCTACATAGTTCAGGTATACCTTCCAGTTGTCATTGAACGCATAGCTGTACTGTGCGATCACGGATTTCTTACTGTCGGTTGGGGCCGATTTGTAATCGGTTGGGTTGGCGATACCGATCATGAATCCATGCTTGCCGAAGGTAAGATCGGCTTTTACTCCGGTATGGAAGAATGGTCCATAGGAGAACATATAGGACATGGAATAGTTACGGTTGAGCGGGGCGTCTACCAGTTCATAACCAACATGGGTAGCCCAACTACCTCCGGTGAATTTCAGCCAATCGGTAGCTGCGTAGGTAATGTATAATTGCTTGATGGATGCAACTATACCCGATTCATTGTAGGAAAATTCCTGAGCCCTTTTTCCAAATCCGAGGTCGGCGACCATGCCTACTTTCCCGAAACTGCTTTCAAGTTTAAGGGAAGCCATTCCCAATTCAAATGAATTGTGGCTGTTGGTAAAACTACTCCTGTTATTGGAAGCATTCTTGCTGAAATCGTATCGGTAATAAATATCAGCGAAGCCGCTAAAAGTAAATGTAGGTTTCTTTTCCTGGGGTTCGGGAGAACTGGTCTCAGCGGCTTCTGCCGGGGCGGGACTGGTGGTTTCAGGGGTTTGCGAAAAGAGGGCAGTCGATAAGCTTAGTGCAATCCCGGTTGCAAAAATTTTTTGTAACATTGCGTAACATTTTAAGTGTTAAGGGAAAGGGTACGGCGGTGATCTTGTGTCAGAAGACCACCATTATGCTGTACCTTTTTCTATTTTAGTTTTGGTTGGAAATTGTTACCGGTCAGAGGTCAACGAGTTCTTCTTTGATCTGGCCGTTGTTATGAACAAGCAATGTTCCCTGGAGATATTTTTCGTTATGTTGGGTAGCATCCAGGCCAAGTTCTTCTTCTTCAGAGCTCACGCGAAGCGGCAACAGGAAGTTGATGAATTTGAAGATGCCATAAGAAACTGCAAAGCTGTATACTACAACGATACCTAAAGCTTTCAACTGGGTGAAGAAGAAGGCTGGATTGCCATAGAAAAGACCATCAGCGCCCGCTCCATTCACAGATTTAGTAGCGAAGATGCCGGTCAGTAACATTCCCACCATACCACCAATACCATGGCAAGGGAATACATCCAAAGTATCATCAAGGGTTGATTTTTGCTTGTAGTAAACAGCAATATTGGAGATGATAGCGGCTATTACGCCAATGAAAATGCTTTGGGGAATGGCTACAAAGCCGGCAGCAGGTGTGATGGCCACCAGACCTACCACTGCGCCAATGCAGAATCCCAATACGGAAGGCTTCTTTCCACGCGCAACATCAAAGAACATCCAGCTCAAACCCGCAGCAGCGGCCGCAGTATTGGTAGTTGCGAAAGCGGATACGGCCAGGGCGTTAGCGCCTAGTGCAGAACCGGCGTTGAACCCAAACCATCCAAACCACAAGAGTCCTGTTCCGATCAATACATAGGGAATATTGGCAGGGGGAACTTCCTTATGGTCTATATGTGCCTGGCGACGCTTCAGGACCAGTGCGCCAGCCAGTGCCGCGCAACCAGCAGAAATATGCACTACAGTTCCACCTGCAAAGTCAAGGGCTCCCAGTTTAAACAGGAATCCTTCCGGGTGCCAGGTCCAGTGTGCAATTGGGGCATACACCAGGAGGCTGAACAGGGCGATGAAAAGGATATAGGAGGTGAATTTGATCCTTTCCGCTACTGCGCCAACCACCAGTCCTGGGGTGATAATGGCGAACATCAGCTGGAATAACGCGAAAAGCGATAAAGGGATAGTGGGAGCGAGACTCCAGGGGGCGCCGGAGTTTACTCCTTTAAAGAAAAGGTGGGTTGCGGGATTACCTATGAAACCACCAATTGATTCACCGAAGGAAAGACTATAGCCCACTGTTACCCAGAGAATGCTAACAACGCCTGCGGCTACCACACTTTTGATCATTGTAGAGATCACGTTCTTGCGGTGTACCATTCCGCCATAGAAAAAGGCTAATCCCGGGGTCATCAGGAAGACAAGGGCGGTGGCTACAATGATCCATGCAATGTCTGCTGCACTGTATTTACCGCCATCATCAAAATTGGGGAGGGAAGGAATGAATAGTGCTCCTACTGCTACAGCTGCCAGAACCAGGAAGGGGGCAACCTGTTTGGTTGTCAGTTTGCTCATATCAGTTGTTTTTAGTTAATATTATAAAAAATAAATATTTAATATTATTCCATAAAAATACTAAAAAAATTGAAGCATTTTATTTCAAATATTCACATGTAAAAAAATATAATATAAATACTTTTATTTGGCGTTTCCATTATTGCGGATGAGTCAATCGGGCAGGAGGGTAAAGGGTAGCTTATAAATAGTTAATTGCCAAATTGTTATAGTGATTTTTTTAGCTATCATCAAGCAATTGGAACCAGGTTGGATTTCAGGATTCAATTAATATGTATAAAAATCAATAAGTGATAACTAATAATATTTTGAAAATTTTCAATGACGAATAAAAAAAAGCCGCAAAATGCGGCTTTAAAATATATATATAATTTATTTTAATATCAGATGGCGAGACTCAGCATGGCATCCTTGGTTTCCAACACAGATTGCCCCAAGAGATATTCATCAACCTTTCTGGCGCATTCCCTTCCTTCACTAATGGCCCAAACCACAAGGCTTTGTCCACGCCGCATATCCCCGGCAGTGAACACTTTTGGAATATTGGTCTGGTACTGCTTTTCTGTAGCTTTTACATTTCCCCTTTCATCGAGCTCAACCCCTAATTCGGCCAAAAGTCCTTCTTTCTGGGGATGCAGGAAGCCCATTGCCAACAAGGCGAGCTCACAGGGAATTTCCCTTTCACTACCCGGCACTTCCGCGAATTGTGCAGGCCTGCCGTCCGATGAGCTGGTCCATTGGAGCTCGACAATCCTCAAGGCCTTCAGTTGGCCATTTGCATCCCCCACGAATTCCTTGGTGGCAACTGCCCATTCACGGCCGCAGCCTTCCTCATGTGAGGTGGAGGTTTTAAGGGTCATGGGGTAGGTCGGCCAGGGCATATAAGGCGTTCTACCTTCCGGTGGTTTGGGTAAGAGTTCCAATTGGGTAATGCTGGCTGCTCCCTGGCGGTTCGAGGTGCCCACGCAATCGCTGCCGGTATCACCACCGCCTATCACCACCACATGCTTGCCATTGGCAAGGATAGCTTCGTGGTGGATATTGCTTTCTATGTCACCAAAAGCAAGGGGATCTGACTGGTAATTCCTTTTGTTTTGTTGCTTCAGGAATTGCATGGCTGGATAAACACCTTTGAGGTCATGACCCGGGATATTCAGGGTCCTTGGTACGGTCGATCCTCCTGCCAGCACTATGGCCTGGTATTCCCTTAGCAGGTCATTGACCTTCACATTACCGCCTACATTCGCATGGCATTTGAAAACAACACCTTCTTCTTCCATCAGGGAGACCCTCCTTTCCACTACCCATTTCTCCAGCTTGAAATCAGGGATCCCATAGCGCAATAAGCCACCTGGTTTCTCATCGCGTTCATAAACGGTTACAGAATGACCGGCGTAATTCAGCTGGGCCGCGGCAGCCAGACCTGCAGGACCGGAGCCTATCACGGCAACTTTCTTACCTGTGCGCAGGTTGGGTTTCCTGGCTTTCACCAGTCCTTTTTCAAACGCGATCTCTATGATATGCTTTTCTATTTCTTCAATGGTGATGGCCGGTTGGTTGATGCCAAGCACACAGGCTGTTTCACAGGGTGCCGGGCATATCCTGCCGGTGAACTCCGGGAAATTATTGGTTGAGCTCAAAATGCTGTAGGCTTCTTCCCAATTTTTCCTGTAAACGGCATCGTTGAATTCCGGGATCACGTTGCCGAGGGGGCATCCATTATGGCAGAATGGTACGCCGCAGTTCATACAGCGTGACGCTTGCTGGTTTAGTTGCTGATCGCTGTAGCGATTAACAAACTCATTGTAGTCCTTGATGCGCTCTTCAACGGGGCGCTTCCCGGGTAATGAACGGGTGAATTCCATGAATCCTGTTGGCTTACCCATATTGCTAAAAATTTGAAGTGGTTGTTGATGTTGTTTCGTAAAAGCCTGGTCACTATCCCTGGCTTACCTGCAGTTTGTTTTTCTTTTCCAGTAGTACTTTCTTGTAGTCCCTTGGGAAGACCTTGATGAAGTGTGCCAACTGGTTATCGAAATCTTTCAGGATAAAAGCCGCGACAGTACTACCTGTATAGGCATAATGCTGTTCCAGCATTTCCCTGAGTTCTGCCGCATCTTCCTGGTTCACCGGGTCAAGGTCCACCATTTCGAGGTTACAGTTGCCGGCGAATTGGTTCTTGACATCATACACAAATGCGATTCCGCCACTCATGCCTGCTGCAAAGTTCCTGCCTGTATCCCCAAGGATCACTACGCGGCCACCGGTCATGTATTCGCAACCATGATCGCCAACGCCTTCCACTACTGCTGTTGCCCCAGAGTTCCGTACTGCGAAGCGTTCCCCGGCTTTGCCCCTGATATAGGCTGTGCCTGAGGTTGCGCCATAGAATGCCACGTTGCCGATAATGATGTTTTCTTCAGGAACAAAACCTGCTTTTGTAGAAGGGTATACGATCAGCCTCGCGCCACTTAATCCTTTTCCGAAATAGTCATTGGCATCCCCTTCCAATTCAAGGGTAACGCCCCTGGTATTGAATGCGCCAAAACTTTGTCCGGCGGTTCCTGTAAACTTGAAATGAATAGTGTCATCAGGTAGTCCGGCAGATTTGTACCGCTTCGATATCTCATTGGATAGAATGGTGCCGATCGTGCGATCGGTATTCTTGACCGGGAAGGAAGCGAAAACTTTCTCCTGCTTTTCCAGCGCAGGTTCAGCGGCTTTGAACAGTTGCCAGTCGAGTACCCCAACCAATCCATGATCTTGTTCTTCCTGCTTGTACAGACCGGTGTACAATGACTCTGGTTCCTTGTAAAGGATGGGGGAAAGGTCGAGGTTCTTGTATTTCCAATGCTGGATATCCGGCTTTACTTCGAGGCATTCAACCTGGCCGATCATTTCGTTCACCGTGCGGAAGCCCAGTTCTGCCATGATTTCACGGAGTTCTTCCGTAATGAAATGGAAGAAGTTGACCACGTGGTCGGCATTGCCGGTAAAGCGTTTGCGCAATTCCGGATCCTGTGTGGCAACACCTACGGGGCAGGTGTTCAGGTGACATTTACGCATCATGATACAACCTTCCACAACAAGTGCGGCAGTAGCTACACCCCATTCTTCTGCACCCAGTAATGCGGCGATGGCTATATCCCTGCCGGTCTTCATTTGGCCGTCTGCCTGTACCACCACCCTGCTTCTCAGTTTATTTTTCACCAGGGTTTGATGGGTCTCTGCAAGTCCTAGTTCCCATGGCAGGCCTGCATGCTTGATGGAGCTTATTGGTGAAGCACCTGTTCCCCCGTCAAAACCTGAGATGAGGATGACATCTGCTTTTGCCTTTGCTACGCCGGCTGCGATAGTACCTACCCCGGCCTTGCTTACCAGCTTTACGCTGATACGGGCTGCCCTATTGGAATTTTTCAGGTCAAAGATCAGCTGTGCCAGGTCTTCGATCGAATAGATATCGTGGTGGGGAGGAGGGGAGATGAGTCCTACACCAGGTGTAGAGTGCCTTACTTTACCGATCCATTCGTCCACTTTATGCCCGGGTAACTGACCGCCTTCACCAGGCTTCGCACCCTGGGCCATCTTGATCTGCAGTTCATTTGCCATGGTGAGGTAATAACTGGTTACGCCAAACCTTGCAGAAGCTACCTGCTTGATGGCAGACTGCATGGAGTCGCCGTTGGGTAGTGGTTCGTAACGGATCTCGTCTTCACCGCCTTCACCTGTATTGCTCTTCGCGCCAATGCGGTTCATGGCGATTGCCAGGGTAGAGTGGGCTTCATGTGAGATGGATCCGAAACTCATGGCACCTGTGGCAAAGCGCTTCATGATGCTGCTGGCCGGTTCTACTTCATCAATGGAAATGGAAGGCCTGTTGTGCCTGAATTGAAGCAATCCCCGCAGGGTGGCAGCTTTTTCGCTCTGGTCGTTTACGAGCTTAGAATATTTTTTGAAAGTGCCATAATCATTCATTCGGGTTGCATACTGCAACAGGTGAATGGTCTGGGGATTGAAAAGATGGAATTCGCCTTTGCGTTTCCATTGGTAGATGCCTCCCACGGGTAGCCTTTCAACCGGGATGTCCTTCCTGCTGAAAGCGCGGAAATGCTTGGCCAATGCCTCTTTTGCGATTTCATCCAGACCCATTCCCTCAATGCGGGAGGTTGCGCCGGTGAAGTATTTGTCTACAACAGCCCTGTTGATGCCGATGATCTCGAAGATCTGGGCGCCCTGGTAGGACTGAAGCGTAGAGATTCCCATTTTAGAGAAGACCTTCAGCAGGCCTTCGTTCACAGCCTTCACATAGTTTTTCTTGAGTACCTCCGGATCAAGGTCAGTTTCCATTTTTCCACTCAGTTTCATATCCCGGATAGTGGACAAAGCCAGATAGGGGTTGATGGCAGTGGCGCCAAACCCGATCAGGCAGGCGAAGTGATGCACTTCCCAAACGTCGCCAGCTTCCACTACCAGGCCAACCTGGCCACGGTAACCTTTCCTGATCAGGTGGTGATGCACTGCTGCTGTTGAAAGCAGGGAGGGGATAGGGGCGTGGTCAGAATCGATGGCCCTGTCTGACAGGATCAATACCTCGAATCCGTCTTCCACGGCATCTACTGCATACCTGCAAAGCCTGTCTAATGCTTTTTGCAAGGAGCCAGGCTTGCCGTCGGCCCTGAAATAACACTGAAGGGTTTTGGCCTGGAATATCCCTGTGTCAATACTCCTGATCTGTTCCAGTTGGTGGTTGTTGAGGATCGGTTGTTTAAGGGCTACGCTATGGCAGGCCAGCGGGTCTTCAATCAGTAGGTTCCCGTTATTACCCACGAAGGTTGCCAGTGACATCACCAATCTTTCCCTGATGGGGTCGATCGGGGGATTGGTTACCTGGGCGAACAATTGTTTGAAGTAGTTGCTCAGGTGTTGCGGTTGTTCACTTAAAACAGCCAGTGGCGTATCGGTTCCCATGGAACCTATCGGCTCCTTGCCTTCAGTTGCCATCGGCGCAATAATGGTATCAAGGTCTTCTGTTGAATACCCGAATGCTTTCTGGTATTTGAATACCTGCTCGTGTTCCAGGTGGGTAAAGGTTACCCTTGGCTCCGGAAGTTCTTCCAGCCTGATCTTATATTTGTTCAGCCATTCTGCATAAGGCTTTTGGGTGCAGATGGATTGTTTCAATTCCTCATCACTGATGATGCGGCCCTGTTCAAGGTCTACCACGAACATTTTGCCGGGCTGCAATCTTCCCTTTTCCTTTACGATAGCAGGATCAACTGGTAGTACGCCTGTTTCTGAGGCCATGATCACCCTGTCATCTGTCGTCACGCAATAGCGTGAAGGACGAAGACCATTCCTGTCGAGGGTGGCGCCAATGATACGGCCATCTGTAAACGAAATGGAAGCAGGTCCATCCCATGGTTCCATGATGGCTGCATGGAACTCATAAAATGCTTTCTTGACCGGGTCCATTTGTTCGTTGCCATCCCAGGCCTCAGGGATGAGCATCATCATAACATGTGGCAATGACCTACCGCTCAGGGTCAGTAATTCGATCACATTGTCCAGGCATGCACTGTCTGATTGTCCTTCTGTAACGATCGGCAATAACATGTCCATTTCTTCCTTCGTAAAATAGGGGGAGGTAAATCCTTTTTCGCTGGTGCGAAGCCAGTTGAGGTTACCCTGCAGGGTATTGATCTCGCCATTGTGGGCGATATACCTGAATGGCTGCGCCAGTTTCCAGGAGGGGAAGGTGTTGGTGGCAAAGCGGCTATGGACAAGGCCAAACGCGCTTACCAGTCGCTTGTCGTTCAGGTCCGGGAAGTATCCCCTTACTTGCATACTGGTTAACTGGCCTTTATATACAACGGTCTTATAGGAGAGGGAAGCTATGTAAAATCCGATAGCATCCTTCTTGACTGTGTTGTTGATGGTATGGCTGGCATAATTGCGAAGGATGAATAACTTCCTTTCAAAATCTTCCGGGTTATTCAAGTGGTCGGGGCAGGCAATGAAAACATGTTCCATTTCCGGTTCAACGCTCAATGCTGTTGGGCCAATACCGTCCGGATTTACCGGTACTTTCCGGTAGCCCAACACTTCAAGCCCCAGTTTCTCCGCTGCACGGTTGAAAATATCTCGGCATTCTTCCCTGAGCCTGATATCGCGGGGAAAGAAAACCACGCCCACGCCATACTTGCCATAAGAAGGCAGGTGGATACCCAACTTTACGCATTCGTCGAAAAAGAATTCGTGTGGGGTTTGAATAAGGATGCCTGCCCCGTCACCGGTATTGTGCTCACAGCCGCAGGCGCCACGGTGTTCCATGTTTTCCAGCACGGTTAGTGCGTCAGAAACGATCTGATGGGATTTGTTGCTCTTGATGTTGGCTACGAAACCGATCCCGCATGCATCACGCTCAAATGAGGGGTGGTATAAACCTTGATTGCTTGCCATCGTTGAATAGTCTTGGTTAGAAATTTTTTAAAAAATATATCGTTTCCTTGAACGGAATTCTATTTACATAGCAAGCAGGCTTTGAATATACAACAAAATATTCGAATTGCGTCAGGTTATTCAAAAAAGAATTGATTTTTTTAATGGCTCCATTATAGGGCAAAATCTTTGGTTTCGGGTTTGCGTTTTTGTTGGCTGCGTATTATCATTGCGGTTTTTTAACCTAACTAACTTACTAGTAAACCTTATGAGAAAAACTGTCCTGTTTTGGCCTTTCCTAATGATGACAACCTTGAGTGCTTTCTCCCAGGACTGGAAGAAGGCCCGGGTCCTCAGAAACTCCCCTGATACCCTAAATGTTGAAGTGAAGGATAAGGGCTGGTTGTATGGACCCACTACCATTCAGTTGCGTAATCCCCAATCCGGTTCAGTCGAGGAGGTATCTGCCGGGGATATCAAATGGGTAAGCATTGAGAATGGCGATACCTATGTTGCTGCTTCTGTTCTTTTGGATGCCACTCCGAGGGACATCGAGATCGAGCGAGGCGATACTTCTGTCATGCGAATGAAGGAAGCAAGGGTCTTCCTGCTGGAATTAGTGAAGCATCCGAAACTTAGCCTTTATGTGAGTGAGGCAACCGGTTTTCCACAGTTTATCCTGCAAAAGGACCAGGGTGAATACCAGACACTGGTGAGCAGGAGGTTCAGGATGAATACTGCCGGTGAGGTCAGGGAACTGGAGGATAAGCAGTATTATGACCAGTTAAGGGGTATTATGAGTGACTGTCCGGGCGTCTCCGGATCGATCAACAGGACTTCCTATGATTCCAGGTCAATGGTTTCCCTGGTGGAGAAATACTTAAAAGAATGCGGCGGGACCGTTGACCAAACCAGTATCAGGAAAAAGGAGAAAGGGAAATTTGAATTCTCCATCATAGCTGGTGCAGGCTTTACCTCCTATAAATTTGAGAAGGAGGAGTTCTTTGTGGACAATCCATTGGTGACGGAAGCATCAATGGGTGGCTCATCGCTAACATTTGGGGGAAGGATCGCTTTCGTTGCACCTAGGATGCACCAGAAGGTCGCTTTCCTGTTGGATGTACTCTATTACAAAGTAAAAGGGGACAACACCACAAAGTTTGATGTTATTGCCGACGATTATTACAAGGAGAGGATCCTTAAGATTGACCTTAACTACCTGAAAAACCATTTGATGGCCAGGTATTCATTTGGAAAGGAAACCACCCTGCTGAGACCCTTCCTGGGAATAGGGGTTGGCGTCAACCTGGTTATCGGGGATAACAGTAGCCTGACCCGTAATGCTTATTACCAGGGAGAAAAAACGACCAATACAACAGACGCATTTCCACCCAATACCCTGAACAAAACCCAATTGTCATTCCTGGGTTCAACAGGGTTTACCTTGAACAGGTTGCTGGTAGAATACCGGTTTGAGCCGAGTACCAATATCCTGAATGGCTATAAGACCAATTTCATTACTCATAATTTCCTGGTGGGCTTCCGGCTAAAGTGAAGAGAAGAATACTGAAAAAATAAAGGGCTGCATTAACAGCCCTTTATTTTTTGATATCATATCTACACAAGGTATCCAAATAGAGTATCGTTCTTGTTGAGTTCGGTATAGTTGATGTTGTATCTTTTCATGTTCTGCAACAAGGTCTCGTAATCTTCCCTGCTTTTTAATTCAACCCCAACCAGTGCAGGGCCGGTTTCCTTATTGTGCTTTTGCATGTATTCGAACCGGGTAATGTCGTCATTAGGCCCTAGTACATGGTTAACGAATTCCTTTAATGCACCTGGTCGCTGGGCAAATCGAACCAGGAAGTAATGCTTGAGTCCCTCATATTGTAAAGACCTTTCCTTGATCTCCTGCATCCTGTCGATATCATTGTTACTGCCGCTTACAATGCATACGATCGTTTTGCCTTTAATTAGATCGGCATAATCATCTAGTGCTGCGATGGATAAGGCACCGGCTGGTTCCACTACAATGGCATCCTCATTGTATAGTTTCAAAATGGTTGAACAGACTTTTCCTTCTGGTACCAGGTGCATGTCATCCAGTACTTCCTTACATATTTCAAAACTAATGTCGCCTACGCGTTTTACTGCGGCACCGTCTACAAACCTTTCAATGGTTTCAATGGTTACTGGGTGACCAGCTTCCAGGGCTGCTTTCATGGAAGGGGCTCCTTCAGGTTCCAGCCCAATGATCTTTGTACGGGGGGAATAGGTTTTGAAGTAACTACCGACACCGGCACTGAGACCACCCCCACCTACGGGAACAAAGAGATAATCTATCTCTGATAGTTCTTCAAGTATTTCTGATGCTACTGTTCCCTGTCCCTCAATGATCCTGAGGTCATCAAATGGTGGGATAAAGGTCAGGCCCTTCTCTTCCGTAAATTTTTTTGCAGCAGTGGCGCAATCGTCAAAAGTATCGCCGATCAATTGGATATCGATCCAGTTTTCCCCAAACATTTTGGTCTGGTTGACCTTCTGGTTGGGGGTAATGATGGGCATGAATACCGTCCCCTTTACCTTGAGTTTACGGCAACTGAATGCAAATCCCTGGGCATGGTTACCTGCACTGGCACATACCACACCTTTGCCCAATTGTTCTGCGGGCAGGCTGCTCATCATATTGTAGGCGCCCCTGATCTTATAACTCCGTACTACCTGCAGGTCTTCCCTTTTCAGGTATACATGGCAGTTGTATTTCCGGGATAAATTATGGTTATAGGTAAGTGGTGTATGGTTCACTACCTTCTTCAGTCTCAATGCTGCCTTGTGAAAATCCAGTGGTAATGATCTGGTTGCCATATTGGTTATGCTCTCCCGTTAATGTATTAGCCCATGAAGGACTTGAATAAGAAAAAGACGCAAGGTTTTGTGCCTTGCGTCTCGTGTTATCAGTTTACAGCTTCAGCCTGGGGGGCTTTTGCTTTCTGGTTCTCCGGACGAAGGCTCCTAACTGTTTGTCCTGCCTGCCACATTTCACTTTCGCGGAGTTCTTTCAGTTCTTCTTCCAGTTTAGCGCGATAGTCTGGCTGACTGTTGCTGTCAATGGAACGCTGTGATTCCTTTCCAGTGGCAACGCTCTCATAAAGGTCATTGAACACAGGAAGGGTGGCGTCACGGAACTTCTTCCACCAGTCGAGGGCGCCACGCTGGGCCGTTGTTGAACAGTTGGCATACATCCAATCCATTCCATTTTCTGCTACCAGCGGCATCAGGGATTGGGTGAGTTCTTCAACGGTTTCATTAAAGGCCTCAGAAGGGGAGTGGCCTCTTTCGCGCAGCACCTGGTATTGGGCGGCGAAGATACCCTGGATGGCTCCCATCAGGGTTCCACGTTCGCCGGTGAGGTCTGAGTACACTTCTTTTTTGAAGTCGGTTTCAAACAGGTAACCGCTACCGATAGCGATACCCAGTGCAACCACCCTATCATAAGCACGTCCTGTTGCATCCTGGAAAATTGCGTAGCTGCTGTTCAGTCCACGACCCTGCAGGAACATCCTGCGAAGGGAGGTGCCTGATCCTTTTGGTGCAACCAGGAAAACATCCACATCGGCTGGAGGTACAATTCCTGTCTGGTGGTTATAGGTGATGCCAAATCCATGGGAGAAATAGAGGGCCTTTCCGGGGGTCAGGTATTTCTTAACGGTTGGCCACATGGCGATCTGAGCTGCATCACTCAACAGGTAGCAAATAATGGTACCGCGTTGCAGGGCTTCTTCTATTTCAAAAAGGGTTTCACCGGGAACGAATCCATCGGCAACCGCTTTGTCCCAACTCTTGGAATTCTTTCTTTGGCCAACGATCACGTTAATGCCGTTCTCTTTTTGGTTCAGTGCCTGGCCGGGACCTTGTACGCCATAGCCAATAACTGCCACTACTTCATCTTTCAGCACTTCCTGGGCTTTTTCCAGGGGAAATTCTTCGCGGGTTACAACGTTTTCAACTGTGCCGCCGAAATTCAATTTTGCCATAACTGTAATTTGTAGTTTTTGTTTTCGTTTGCTTTTGCCGTTCCATTTTGGATTTGGAACAGGTTGGTTGTTTTAAGGGAATTATTATTTGTTGCTTGCTTGTTCATTTACATTGTGAAAACTTCTTCCTGCCTGTCGAGGTATTCATTTTCCACCAGCTCTTCACCCGGCTCCCTCTGTTCGAACTCCTTGAGCTTTTCATGGAAGCCTTTGCTGGCTTTAATGATCGCTACCCTTGCGCTTCTCACGAACTCGATCAGCCCATAGGGTTCCAGCACCTTCACCAGCCTGTCCGTTTCCTCCCGATGGCCGGTTGTTTCAAAAACAGTATAATCTTTGCGGATAACTACTGCCCTTGCGCCATATTCACGCAGTAAGCGTTCAACCTTAACCTTCTCTGCAATTTCATCAGTAGAAACCTTGTAGAGTGCCAATTCCTGCCAAACGATCTCGTCGCTTGTATTGTAATAGGCCTTCAGCACATCGACCTGTTTTTCGATCTGGCGGGTTAGCTTTTTAACTACATCCTCAGTTTCATTAATGACAATGGTGAAGCGGTGAATGCCTTCTGCTTCACTGGGGGAAGTGTTAAGGCTTTCGATATTGATCTTCCGCCTGGAGAATATGATGGCGATGCGGTTCAATAAACCGATCTGGTTCTCTGTGTAAACTGTTATGGTATATTCCTGCTTTGACATTTTTCAATTCTTAGGTAGTTAATGGATATTCGGTTTCAATAGCCTTTTCCCTTAGTTGGTGTATTAACCGGGTAATCGGCAATGGGTTATTTCAACCGGATTTCTGCCACGCTGCATCCCTGTGGTACCATGGGGAATACATTGTTCTCCTTGCCTACCATGACTTCCAGCAGGTATGCGCCCTTATGGTTGAGCATGGTTTCCAGTGCGGACTTAAGATCCTTCCGCTCATTGATGCTGTTCCCTTCGATATGATATCCCTTGGCTACCTGCACAAAATCAGGGCTGGTGATATTCACAAAAGAATAGCGTCTGTCATGGAACAACTGCTGCCATTGCCTTACCATTCCCAGGAACTGGTTGTTGAGGATCAGGATCTTGATATCTACATCGAACTGCATGATGGTTCCCAGTTCCTGCAGGGTCATCTGGAATCCCCCGTCCCCAATTACGGCTACTACCGTACGGTCCGGAGCGCCATACTTGGCCCCAATTGCCGCCGGCAGGGCGAAGCCCATGGTGCCGAGTCCACCGGAGGTGATATTGCTTTTAGACTGGTTGAATTTTGCGTAGCGACAAGCGACCATTTGGTGTTGGCCCACATCGGTCACCACAATGGCCTCGCCATTGGTCAGCTCGTTCAATGTCCTGATCACTTCACCCATGGTCATTACATCGCTGCTTGGATGTAGCTCTGGCTCGATACAAGTATTGATTTCTTCCTGTTCGAAGTCGCGGAATCGCTTCAGCCACTGGGGATATACTTTTTGGTCGATCAATTCTGTCAGCATCGGCAGGGTTTCCTTGCAATCACCCCAAACCGGTACGGTTGTTTTTACGTTCTTATCGATCTCGGCCGGGTCAATATCGAGGTGGATCACTTTGGCCTGTTTGGCGTATTTGTCCAGGCGGCCGGTCACCCTGTCATCGAATCGCATGCCTACTGCAATCAATACATCGCACTCGTTGGTCAGTACATTGGGGCCATAGTTGCCATGCATACCCAGCATGCCTACCGCCAGCGGGTGGTCGGTTGGGATGGCACTCATTCCCATGATGGTCCAGGCCGTTGGGATCCCTGCTTTTTCAATGAATTGCATGAATTCCTTTTCTGCCTTTCCCAGGATAACTCCCTGGCCGAATATTACAAAGGGTCGCTCTGCTGCATTGATCAGTTTAGCCGCTTCTTCAACATACTCCTTACGGACAACTGGTTTGGGTCGGTAACTCCTGATATGGTCGCAAGGCTTATAGCCCTCATATTCGAATTGCTGGAGCTGTGCATTCTTGGTGATATCGATCAACACAGGGCCGGGTCGTCCGCTTTTGGCAATATAGAATGCCTTGGCCAGTACGGATGGTATCTCCGTAGCATCAGTCACCTGGTAGTTCCATTTGGTCACTGGTGTGGTGATATTGATCACATCTGTTTCCTGGAAGGCATCTGTCCCAAGCAGGTGAGCGAATACCTGACCTGTGATACATACCAACGGTGTTGAATCGATCATGGCATCGGCGAGACCGGTAACCAGGTTGGTTGCTCCAGGGCCACTGGTAGCAAACACCACCCCCACTTTTCCGGAGGAACGGGCAAAGCCCTGTGCTGCATGTATGCCTCCCTGCTCATGACGAACAAGGATATGTTCCAATTTATCGTTGTAATCGTAAAGGGCGTCGTAGATAGGCATAATGGCGCCACCGGGATAACCGAAGATGGTATAAACGCCCTCTGCTACCATAGCGCGCAGAACGGCTTCAGATCCACTGATGGTCTCAGTCTTCGTCTGTAACGCAGCCTTCTGCGGCTGACTTAACGTGCTTTGCATATTTATAAAGAATTCCTTTGTTAACGTTTAATTTGGGTTTTTTCCAGGCTGCCTTTCTTTCTGCTATCACTTCCGGTGCAACCTTCAATATGATGGTGTTGTTGATGGCATCCAGTTCAATGATGTCGTCATCCTGCACCAGCGCGATCACCCCACCTTCAAATGCTTCCGGAGTGATATGTCCGACGACGAATCCATGTGTACCGCCACTAAACCTTCCATCGGTGATCAGTGCTACTGATTTTCCCAGTCCCGCACCAATAATGGCTGAAGTGGGTTTCAGCATTTCCGGCATGCCTGGGCCTCCTTTTGGTCCTACATACCTGATCACGACAACATCACCGGCTTTTACACGACCGGATTCAATGCCATGGATCAATTCTTTCTCCCCGTCAAAAACCCTTGCAGGACCTTCAAACCTTTCACCTTCCTTGCCACTGATCTTGGCGACACTTCCTCCAGGGGCCAGGTTGCCATAAAGAATCTGCAAATGGCCATTCTTCTTTATGGGTTGTTCCAGTGGGAAAATAATCTTCTGGGTTTCAAAATTTAAGTCTGGTACAGCTTCAAGGTTTTCTTTTATGGTCTTGCCTGTCACTGTAAGGCAGTCGCCATGCAGTAACCCTTGCTGCAACAGGTATTTCATTACAGATGGAGTGCCGCCATGTTCATGCAGGTCCTGCATAAGGTACTTTCCGCTTGGTTTGAAATCGGCCAGTACCGGGATCCTGTTGCTGATGGCCTGTATGTCATCCTGTGTCAGTGGAATGTCTACACTTCTCGCCATGGCAATGAGGTGCAATACCGCATTGGTAGATCCCCCCAGGGCGATGATGAGCGTTATGGCATTTTCAAATGCCTTTCTGGTCATAATATCTGAAGGTTTGATATCCCTTTCCAACAATAGCCTGATGGCTTTCCCGGCTTCACGGCATTCTTGCTGTTTCGCTTCACTCAAGGCGGGGTTGGAAGAAGAATAAGGAAGGCTCATACCAAGTGCTTCGATCGCTGCTGCCATGGTGTTGGCAGTATACATGCCACCGCAAGCACCAGCGCCAGGGCAGGAATGTTTTACGATCCCTTTAAAGTCGGCTTCGTCTAGTGTTCCTGCGATCTTTTGACCTAGGGCTTCAAAAGCTGAAACGATATTCAGGTCCTGGCCTTTATAATGTCCGGGCGCGATGGTTCCGCCATATACCATGATAGAAGGCCTGTTCAATCGGCCCATGGCAATGATGGCCCCAGGCATATTCTTATCACAACCCGGTACAGCGATGATCGCGTCATAATATTGTGCGCCACAAATGGTTTCAATGGAATCGGCAATTACGTCACGGCTAACCAGGGAGTATCGCATGCCATCAGTACCATTGCTCATGCCATCACTTACACCGATGGTATTAAAAATGAGGCCTACAAGGTTATTGTCCCATACACCTTGTTTGATGACTTTTGAAAGGTCATTCAGGTGCATATTACAAGTGTTCCCGTCATAGCCCATACTGGCGATGCCAACCTGGGCTTTGGCCAGGTCTTCTTCTGTCAGGCCAATTCCGTAAAACATGGCCTGCGCTGCAGGTTGGGTGGGGTCCTGTGTAATGGTCTTAGAGTACTTGTTCAATTCCATTGCCATAGCTGATTCTAAAAAGTTTGGGATTGGATTATCAAATATTTGCTGTTGATTCAATTTTTTCCGTTACCAGGTCTTTGTATGCGACCTGTATCTTTCTTCCCAGAGATTTTTCCCATTCCCGGGGAAATATTGTTTGGTCCAGGCTATGCCATCCGATCACTTCTGCTGCAGTGCCGACGAAGAATACTGAATCTGCCTGCTTAAGGTTTTCAAGGGTGAACTGTCCTTCTTCCACCGCTATACCCATATTGCTGCATATGTCCAGTACGGTCGCCCTCGTGATGCCCGGCAGGATATTCCCTAAAGCGGGGGTGAATAATTTTCCGTCCTTCTCAAAGAATACATTGGCTCCGGGACCTTCTGCAATGAATCCGTTAATATCCATCAATAGGGCTTCATCGAATCCTTTTGCCTTTGCTTCCTGGCTGGCCAGGATGGAGTTAACATAATGGCCGGATGCTTTTGCTTCTATCTTGAATGCCTTGGGATTAGGACGTTGGAAGGAGGAGGTCATGACCCTCAGTAATTTTTCACCAAGGAAAGGTTGCATTTCCCAGGTCTCAATTACAATATGAGATTCCGTGTTAGGAGCGAAGCTCATGTTGGCAGGAGCCATTACCAAAGGACGGATATATGCGTCCTGCTGGTTGTTTTTTTCAAGGACAGCATAAGTAGCCTCGATCAATTCCTGTACACGGTAAGGATAGGGCATGTTCAATGCTTCTGCTGAACGCTGCAGCCTTTCGAAATGCTCTTCAGCCTTGAATATCCTTGTTGCACCGGAAATGGTACGGTAAGACCTGATCCCTTCAAAAACGGCATAGCCATAGTGCAGTGACTGGCTGTAATAATCCATCCTGGCTTCACTGGACTTCACCAATTGGCCGTCCAGGTACATGATCGTAGTATCGTTATAATAAGCTGCCATAATAAAGTTTTAGAGGCGGTTATGGTATGAAGCATAAAAAAGCGGTCCGCCTTTTTGGAGGCGGACCGCTTGTATTTAGACTTGGTATTTATTTACAAACTAATGCCACCTCCTTGCAGCGCAGGAATAATCACCACCACCACAATAATGATTGCGTTCAAAAGAATGGCGATATGATTTTTTCTTGCCTGCATTTCGAGGAAGTGTTACACGAATATAACACAGCCCCGTCATTCTATGAAAAGAACTTTTGGATATCAGATAATAGTTGATTTTCTCAACTGGATATTTTCGGGGTGCAATTCTGTAGGGAACTTATCCTGTACGAAATCGCTGATCAATTCCCCGATGGTAGAGGTGAAGTAAAAATTCACTGGGTCTATATCCTTGGTCACAAATCCATTCTCCAGTGTCCACTGTACACCTTGTCTAACTTTTTCAGCCTCCTTGCCCAGACCAAAATGATCAAGCAACATAGCAGCTGAAAGGATGGATCCCAGTGGGTTGGCAATATCCTTACCTGCAGCCTGGGGATAGGAACCATGGATGGGCTCAAACAGGGCGCCACCATTGCCTACGGAAGCAGAGGGTAACATACCCAGGGAGCCGGTGATCACACTTGCTTCATCGCTAAGGATATCGCCAAACATGTTCTCTGTAAGGATCACATCAAATTGTTTGGGATTCAGGATCAACTGCATGGCAGCATTGTCCACGAAAAGAAAATCAACGGTCACCTCCGGATACTGTGATGCCATTTGCTGAACAACCTTGCGCCACAAACGGGAAGTTTCCAGAACATTCGCCTTGTCTACAAGGGTCAGTTTCTTCCTTCTTTGTTGTGCGGCTTTAAAAGCCAGGTGGGCAATGCGTTCGATCTCTTCGCGGGAATAAACACAATCGTCAGAAGCCTTATTGCCATCCTCGCTTATGGTCTTGTTGCCGAAATAGATGCCGCCGGTCAATTCCCTGTAGATCACGCAATCCACACCATCCAATTGCTTGGGCTTAAGCGGTGATAGATGCTGGAGCGCGGCATAGGTGCTAACGGGCCTGATATTGGCATACAGTTGCAATGACTTCCTTAGCTTAAGCAGCCCTTGTTCTGGACGTACCTTGGCGTTGGGGTCATTGTCATATTTCGGGTGCCCGATTGCGCCAAACAATATGGCATCGCTGTTCAGGCAAATTTCAATGGTTTCATCAGGTAATGGATTACCGGTTTTATCTATGGCATCTGCACCCATCAAACAATGGGTGTAGTGAAATTTATGGCCAAACTGGTGTGCTATCGCGTTCAATACTTTTATCGATTGCTCGGTTACTTCAGGACCAATACCGTCTCCGTTGATGACCGCGATATTTTTTTCTACTCCCATAGCAAGCTGACTTTTAGATTCGGTTTAATAATTTGTTTTCAATAGGGGTGTTCAATCAATACTGTTATTTATTATGCTTCAACCGGGATAGGTTGGTGAGCTGTTGCCAACGCAACCAGGTCATCATCACTCACTTCCTTTTTGGTATCTGCTACCTGCAGGAACTTTTCATACAATACGTCAATGTCATTACGGGTGAACGCGTAGCCTAGTTTCTGGAAACGATAGGCAAGGGCGCTCCTGCCGCTCCGGGCGGTCAATACGATCTTGCTGCTTTCGGCCCCAACTTCTTCGGGTGCAATGATCTCGTAGGTCTGGGTGTCCTTGAGGAAACCGTCCTGGTGGATACCGGAAGAATGGGAGAAGGCATTGGCCCCAACGATCGCCTTGTTTGGCTGAACCGGCATACGCATGGTTTCGGAAACCTTCCTGCTCATGGGATTCAGTTGACGGGCATTGATATTGGTATGGAAGCCCAGGGTGGATTGGTGTTGTTTCAGGATCATCACCACTTCTTCAAGTGAAGTGTTTCCAGCCCTTTCACCGAGGCCATTGATGGTGCACTCGATCTGGCGTGCCCCTGCGATCACTCCGGCAATGGAGTTGGCAGTGGCCAGTCCAAGGTCATTATGGCAATGGCAGGAGAGGACTGCCTTATCCACATTGGGGACATTATTGATGAGGTAGGCTATTTTCTCACCATACTGGTGGGGAAGGCAATAGCCGGTGGTATCAGGTATATTCACGGTGGTTGCACCGGCAGCAATTACAGCTTCTACCACCCTGGCCAGGTATTCATTGTCTGTACGCCCTGCATCTTCTGCATAAAATTCCACATCATCCGTGAAGTTCCTTGCCCATTTCACGCACTGGATGGCGCGCTGGAGGATATCTTCCCTGGTAGAATTGAATTTTGCCTTGATGTGGTAGTCAGAAGTGCCGATCCCGGTATGGATACGCTTGCGTGCAGCAGGCTTCAGTGCTTCCGCGGCTACCTCAATATCTTTTTGCACTGCACGGCTCAGGCCGCAAACAGTGGCATTTTTAACGAGTTTGGCAATTTCATTGACCGCATCGAAATCGCCTGGCGAGGAGATGGGGAATCCTGCTTCCAGGATATCAACTCCAAGGGCTTCCAATTCGAGGGCCAGTTCAATCTTTTCTTTCTTATTTAGCTTGCAACCGGGTACTTGTTCGCCATCGCGAAGTGTAGTGTCAAATATGAATATCCTATTATTCATGTGGATGGTGATTTGATAAAAAAAGCAGGCCAAGTATTTTCGTTTTGCTTGCTATGGGGACAAATACAAGGACCTGCACTTCGAAAGTACCACCCAATAAATGGCAGAAGAAATCAAAATGCCCCGTATATTACAGTCCGTAAACCCTTGTTTTTGACCTGTAATGCAGGCTGGTAAAGGGTTTTAAATTCCCGGAATTACGATGCCCAACAAACCTATAGATGCCTTATTTCAATTGGTAAAGTCCCTTGAGAAGTCTGAAAAGCGGAATTTCAAGCTCTATGTGACCCGGAATACCGCTGCTGAGAACCTGAAGGTGATAGAGCTGTTTGATGCGTTGGACAAGATGAGTGAATACGACGAATCGATATTGCTGAAACGGACCAAGGGGATCAAAAAGCAGCAACTGTCGAACCTGAAGGCCCATTTGTACCGGCAGATACTATCCAGTCTCCGGCTGATCCGGGATGAGCAGAATATTGATATCCAGCTCCATGAACAGATGGGTTTTGCCAGGATCCTCTATAACAAGGGCCTTTACCTGCAAAGCCTGAAAGTGCTGGACAAGCTGAAGGAAATGGCCCGCCAATATAACCAGATCACTTTCCAGCTGCAGGCCATTTTCTTTGAAAAAAAGATCGAAGCCCTTCATATTACCCGAAGCAGTGAGAACCGGGCCTCCTCCCTGGTGGAAGAAGCAGACCATGTACTGGGTGCGCTGGAGCTAACCAGTGCCAGTTCCAACCTGTCCTTGATGTTGTATGACTGGTATATCAGGCATGGTCATGCGAGGAATAAAAGGGACGAGGAGGAGTTGGATAAGTTCTTTGCCCGCCATCTTCCCGATGGGGCGGGTAAGGGAAAAGGATTTTACGAACGTTTGTATGTTTACCAGTCCTATTGTTGGTACGCCTTCATCCGCCAGGATTACCTGATGTATTATCGTTATACCCAGAAATGGGTGGATGTATTTGAACAGCACCCCGAGATGATCCGGGTAGAGACCCTGCAGTTCATTAAAGGGCTGCATAACCTGTTGAGTGCCCATTTCGACCTTCGGAATGAGGCCGGCTTTGCCAAAACACTGAAAAGGTTTGAAGAGTTGGACCAGGAGCCAATTGTGCAGGAAAATGATAATAACAGGATACAATCCTTTGTTTATCTCCAACAGGCCAGGATCAACCAGTATTTTCTGCGGGGCACCTTCACGGAAGGGCTTGACCTGGTTCCCTACCTGGAAGAAAAATTGGAGGAATATAAGTTACAACTCGACCGCCACCGGATTCTGATCTTTTATTACAAGATAGCCTGCCTGTATTTCGGCAGCGGGGAGAACGAAAAGGCCATTGACTACCTCCAGAAGATCATCAACTGGAAGGTTGACCTGAGGACCGACCTGCAGTGTTATGCCCGGTTATTGCACCTGATCGCCCATTATGAGCTGGGCAATGTGGATATCCTGGAGTACCTGATCAAATCGGTCTACCGCTTTATGGCCAAGATGGGCAGCCTGAGCCCGGTGGAGGAGGAGATGTTCAAATTCCTGAGGAAGTCATTCGGGCATTCCCCGGCATCCATCAAGGAAGCTTTCCGGAAGTTATTGGCCAAAATCAAGCCTTACGAGAACGACCCGCATGAAACCAGGACCTTTGCCTACCTGGATGTGATCTCCTGGCTGGAAAGTAAAGTGGAGGGCATCCCGGTTCAGGAGGTGATCAGGAAGAAATATGAACGGGGCCGCAAAGGAAAGGGATAGGCCATACCGGGAGGCAGGAAGCGTTATCAGTGTTTCCTTACTCCCATTCTATATATTACCTGTTGAGTCACCAGTTGGGTTTCAGGCAAATGCCAAACGGAGGTTCAAGCTCCCCGGGCACTTTAAAATTCCCGGGAATTAAATTCACATTTCATTATTCCCCCTTGTTTCTTATCTTTGCCCACTATTTAAGTTGGGAAAGCTAGGTGTGTTCCATATAAAGTATTGAAAATGAACCTGTTTCGTTGAGCCTTCAATGAGGCCTGAACGAACGGGAATTTGTATGTACAGCCACCAGTGTCCAATTAGGTAGGATCCATAAAACACAATCTGCAGTATAATCTATGGCTATCAAAAAAGAAAATCGTCCCAAATCCAACTTCTCCAAGATCACGATTGGATTGGCCTCGCCCGATTCAATCCTGGAAAAGAGTTACGGTGAAGTGTTGAAGCCTGAAACCATCAACTACCGTACGTACAAGCCGGAGCGCGACGGTTTGTTCTGCGAAAGGATTTTTGGTCCAGTTAAGGATTACGAGTGTGCCTGTGGCAAGTATAAGCGTATCCGTTACAAGGGCATTGTGTGCGACCGTTGTGGTGTTGAAGTTACCGAGAAGAAAGTGCGTCGTGAGCGCATGGGCCATATCAAGTTGGTAGTGCCTGTAGTACATATCTGGTACTTCAAGAGCCTTCCCAACAAGATCGGTTACCTCCTGGGCATGAGCTCCAAGAAACTGGAGAGCATTGTTTACTACGAGCGTTTTGTGGTGATCCAGCCTGGTATCCGCACCGATAAGGGACAGAATGTTGGTGACCTGCTGACCGAGGAAGAATACCTCGAGATCCTGGAAACCCTGCCAAAAGATAACCAGTACCTGCCTGATGAGGACCCCAACAAATTCATCGCGAAGATGGGTGCTGAGGCGGTTCATGACCTGCTGGCCAGGATCGACCTGGATCAGTTGAGCTATGACCTGAGGAATGCTGCAGCTACCGAAACATCTCAGCAGCGTAAGGCTGATGCCTTGAAGCGCCTGAGTGTGGTAGAAGCCTTCCGTGATGCCAATAGCCGTATCACCAACCGTCCTGAGTGGATGGTAATGCAATATATCCCTGTCATTCCACCGGAACTGCGTCCATTGGTTCCCCTGGATGGTGGCCGTTTTGCGTCTTCCGACCTGAACGACCTTTACCGCAGGGTGATCATCCGTAACAACCGCTTGAAGCGTTTGCTGGAGATCAAAGCCCCTGAAGTGATCCTGCGTAACGAAAAGCGTATGCTGCAGGAAGCCATCGATTCCCTGTTCGATAACAGCCGTAAGTCAAATGCAGTAAAGGCTGAAGGTGGCCGGGCCCTGAAGTCCCTTTCAGATGTCCTGAAGGGTAAGCAAGGTCGTTTCCGCCAGAACCTGTTGGGTAAGCGTGTTGACTACTCCGGCCGTTCTGTAATCGTGGTTGGTCCTGAACTTAAAATGCACGAGTGCGGTCTGCCCAAGGATATGGCTGCTGAATTGTTCAAGCCATTTATTATCCGTAAGCTGATCGAAAGGGGTATTGTAAAAACTGTTAAGAGTGCCCGTAAACTGGTAGACAAAAAGGAACCGGTTATTTGGGACATACTTGAAAATATCCTGAAAGGTCACCCGGTATTGTTGAACCGTGCCCCAACGTTGCACCGTTTGTCAATCCAGGCCTTCCAGCCCAAGTTGATCGAAGGAAAAGCGATCCAACTGCACCCATTGGTAACCACGGCGTTCAACGCGGACTTCGATGGTGACCAGATGGCAGTTCACGTTCCCCTGAGCAACGCTGCCATCCTGGAGGCACAATTGCTGATGTTGTCTTCACACAACATCCTCAACCCTCAGAATGGTACACCAATTACCCTGCCTTCACAGGACATGGTACTTGGTCTGTATTACATCACCAAGGGCAAGAAGAATACCGAAACAGAAACCGTTCGCGGTGAAGGAATGGCCTTCTATTCCCCTGAGGAAGTGATGATCGCCTATAATGAAGGTCGTATCGACCTGCATGCTTGGATCAAGGTAAAAACCAATGTGCGTAACAGCGCAACTGGTGAACTGGAAAAGAAACTGATCGAGACCACTGTTGGTCGTGTGATGTTCAACCAGTTTGTTCCACATGAAGTAGGGTATGTGAATGCACTGCTGACCAAGAAGAGCCTTCGTGAGATCATTGGCGACATCATTAAGATCACCAATGTGCCAAAGACTGCCAAGTTCCTTGATGACATCAAGCAGCTTGGTTTCCGTATGGCCTTCCGTGGTGGTTTGTCATTCAACCCGCAGGATTTGATCATCCCGCAGGTGAAAGAGGAATTGCTGGAGCAAGCCAAGTCTGAAGTTGATGAAGTGTGGGATAACTATAACATGGGTCTGATCACCAATAACGAACGTTATAACCAGATCGTAGACATTTGGTCACGTGTGGATACCCGTATCACTGAAACCCTGATCAGGGAAATGGCTAATGATAAGCAGGGCTTCAACTCTGTTTACATGATGCTGGATTCAGGTGCCCGTGGTTCCAAGCAGCAGGTTAAGCAGCTGGCTGGTATCCGTGGTCTGATGGCCAAGCCCCGTAAGAGTGGATCTACCGGTTCCGAGATCATCGAGAACCCAATCCTTTCCAACTTTAAGGGTGGTCTGAACGTATTGGATTACTTCATTTCTACCCACGGTGCCCGTAAGGGTCTTGCGGATACGGCCCTTAAGACAGCTGATGCCGGTTACCTTACCCGTCGTCTGGTTGACGTTGCCCAGGATGTGGTGATCACTGAAGAAGATTGTGGAACCCTCCGTGGTATAGCTACTTCAGCACTGAAGGATAATGAAGATGTAATTGAACCGCTGAAAGATAGGATCGAAGGTCGTACTTCACTGCATAATGTGTACGATCCCCAGACCGAAGAGCTGATCGTTGCAGCTGGTGAAGAGATCACTGCAGACCTCGCTACCCGCATCGAAGAAGCAGGCATTGAAATTGTTGAGATCCGTTCCGTTCTTACCTGCGAAAGCAAGCGTGGCGTGTGCGTTAAGTGTTATGGTAAGAACCTGGCAACTGGTTATACTGCTCAGCGTGGTGATGCAGTAGGTATCATCGCTGCCCAGTCGATCGGTGAACCCGGTACCCAGCTGACACTGCGTACCTTCCACGTGGGTGGTGTTGCGGGCTCTGCTTCTGTTGAATCTACGCTTTATGCCAAGTTCGATGGAACCATGCAGTTTGATGGTCTGCGTACGGTAACCACCGAGAACAATGAAGGTGAAAAAGTGCAGGTAGTTATCGGCCGTACTGGTGAGATCCGTTGTATGGATGTGAAGAATGACCGTTTGTTGAATGTGGTGAATATCCCATACGGTTCTACCCTTATTGTGAAGGATGGTCAGCAGGTGAAGAAAGGAGACCCGATCTGTAGCTGGGATCCGTTCAACAACGTTATCATCGCTGAAATTGCCGGAGCTGTTAAGTTTGAGAATGTTATCGAAGGTATCACCTACCGTGAGGAAGCCGATGAACAAACCGGCCACCGCGAGAAAGTGGTAATCGAAACCAAGGATAAGACCAAGATCCCTTCTATCCTGCTCGAGGGGAAGGAGATCAAGTCATACAACCTGCCTGTTGGATCTCACATCATCATGGAAGAAGGTACAGAGGTGAGAGCCGGACAGGTGCTTGTGAAGATCCCCCGTGTACTGGGCAAGCTGCGTGATATCACCGGTGGTCTGCCACGTGTAACTGAATTGTTTGAAGCCCGTAACCCGGGTAACCCTGCTATCGTTTCTGAAATTGATGGTGTGGTGGCATTTGGTTCTATCAAGCGTGGTAACCGCGAGATCATTGTGGAGGCCCGCGATGGTGTAACCAAGAAGTACCTCGTTCCTTTGACGCGCCAGATCCTGGCACAGGATGGTGACTTCGTTAAAGCTGGTGTTGCCCTGTCTGATGGACAGATCGCGCCAAGTGATATCCTGGCCATTAAAGGACCTTTTGCAGTACAGGAATACGTAGTAAATGAGATCCAGGAAGTTTACCGACTCCAGGGTGTGCGTATCAACGATAAGCACATTGAAGTGATCGTTCGCCAGATGATGAAAAAGGTATCTATTGTTGATCCGGGTGACACCAAGTTCCTGGAAGATGATACTGTAGATAAATTTGAATTCATTGAAGAGAATGACTGGATATTCGACAAGAAGGTAGTAACGGATCCGGGTGAAAGCACCAGGATGCGTGCCGGCCAGATCACCAGCTTGCGTGAACTGCGTGAAGAGAATTCTATCCTGCGTCGTTCAGACAAGAAACTGGTAGAATTCCGTGATGCCAAGTCTGCAACTTCCCATCCGATGTTGCTGGGTATCACCAAGGCTTCACTGGGCGTTCAAAGCTGGATCTCCGCAGCATCATTCCAGGAAACTACCAAGGTGTTAAGCACCGCAGCTATCCAGGGCAAGACCGACGATATGCTGGGCCTGAAGGAAAACGTGATCACTGGTCACCAGATCCCTGCAGGTACTGGTTTGCGCGAGTTCGAAAACATGATCGTAGGCAGCAAGGAAGAGTACGAACTGCTCCAGACTACCCGCGAAGCCATGAACTTCGACGAAGAAGAATAATCCTGAGGATAAATATGAATATGAAAGTAGGAAGTCATGTACTTCCTACTTTTTTTCTTAGCGGCCTATTGTTTGCAACATGGTTGAATAGCGTGGTTAAAGCGTTAAAATTCAAAAGAATTTAGAACCACTCTGTCCGCAATCTCACTAAACCCCTTATATTGCCATTTATCAAAACGAATTTCATGAAGCAACTTTCCCTTGTGTTAAGCGTAGTAGCTGTACTGGCCAGTGGTGTGGCTATTTTCAAAAGTATTGGAGGCGATAAGAAAAGCCAGGACCAGGCCTCAACAAAAACAGAAACTGCAGCAGAAGACAAGCAATTCACTATTGCTTATTTTGATATTGATTCCCTCCAGGGGAAATATGAATATTTCAAGGATGCATTGGCCCAATTGAAAGTAAAGGAGGAGGCTATGAATAACGAACTTTCCGCTCTGGAGCGTTCCTACCAGAAGAAGATAGGGGAGTGGCAACAGAAAGGTGCAACCATGAGCCAGGCAGAAGCCGATGCTGTACAGCGCGAGTATGCGCAGATGCAACAGAATTACCAGCAACGCCGAATTACCCTTGAGCAGCAGTTGGAGAACCTGAAAATGGATTACAAGAAGAATATCAAGACCAAGATCGAAGCGTACCTGAAGGAATTCAACAAGTCAAGGGGATACTCTTATATTATTTCTTATGAGCCTGAGCTGATGTTCTATAAGGATACTATTTACAATATTACCGACGACCTGATCGAAGGTCTTAACAAGGAATACAAGAAGAAGTAAGACTTCCGAAAGGGCTAATATATCTAAAGGAGATGGAGCAAAGGTTCTTTCTCCTTTTTTGTTGGCTAGATCCCCTCTTGATGCTTGGGATTTACTTTATTATTTATCTTTCTGCCAATAACTGCTTTATGACCAATTCCAACGCTAGTTTTAAACCAACCCTTGGTTTGCTGGATGCCACCATGATCGTTGCGGGCTCCATGATCGGTTCAGGTATTTTCATTGTTAGTGCAGACATTTCCCGGAATGTGGGAAGTGCCGGGTGGTTGGTATTTGTTTGGCTGCTTACCGGTTTTATGACGCTTACGGCAGCATTGAGTTATGGTGAACTCAGTGCCATGTTCCCCAAGGCAGGTGGACAGTATGTTTACCTGAAAGAAGCCTACAATCCGTTAGTTGGGTTCCTTTATGGGTGGAGCTTTTTTGCGGTCATCCAAACGGGAACAATTGCAGCAGTAGGTGTCGCCTTCTCCAAATTCGCTGCCTACCTGTTTCCCTCCCTCAGTGAGAAAGTGTTACTGGTGGACCTTCCCTATTTGCACGTATCATCCGCCCAGCTGGTTTCCATCATTATGGTAGTCCTGCTGACGTATATCAATACAAGGGGGGTGAAGGAAGGCAAGCTTATCCAGACCACTTTCACCTTAGCGAAATTGCTGGCCCTGTTTGGACTGATCATCTTTGGCTTGTTGCTTGCTGCAAAGGCAGATATCTGGAACGGTAACTGGGCTGATGCCTGGAGTTTTGGGAAACTGGAGAAAACAGAAGGTGGTGATGACCTGGTATTTGTCGGGGAAGCCTTAAAGAAAACATCATACGAAAGCTGGTTTGCGATAGTTGGGGCTATTGCTGCTGCGATGGTTGGCTCGGTTTTCAGCAGCGATGCATGGAACAATGTAACCTTCATTGCCGGCGAGATCAAAAGGCCTGAAAGGAATATTGGCCTTAGCCTTTTCCTGGGCACGCTGATCGTTACCATAATCTATGTTTCAGCGAACATCATGTATACGGCAGTACTGCCACTCAATGAGATCGCCTTTGCAGAGAATGACCGGGTGGCTGTTGCAGCATCCAAGAATATCTTTGGGAATGCAGGAACAGATGTGATTGCCATCATGATCATGATCTCAACTTTTGGTTGCAATAACGGGTTGATATTGGCCGGCGCAAGGGTATATTATACTATGGCTAAGGATGGGTTGTTTTTCCGCCAGGTGGGATTCCTGAACGGCAATGGGGTGCCTGATAAGGCCCTTTGGATCCAGTGTATCTGGACCTGTATCCTTTGCCTTAGCGGAAAGTATGGCGATCTCCTGGATTATGTGGTTTTTGTGGTATTGATCTTTTATATCCTGACCATCCTTGGGATTTTCAGGTTGAGGAGGCAGAGACCCGAAATGCCCAGGCCTTATAAGGCTTTTGGTTACCCGGTATTGCCGGCCATCTATATTTTGTTGGCGACTGCCATGTGCGTGGCCTTGCTGTTTACAAAACCCAAATTTTCATCCTTTGGATTGGTTATCGTACTGATCGGGATTCCCCTGTATTACCTGGCAGTGGCCAATAAAAAGGTGGCGAAAGGGGAGTCTTGATAGGGGTTTCGTGATACTCTTTCTATATTTGCCGCATGAATTTCGAGCAACTATTCCAGGCTTTTTCACAAATAAAAGTAGGCGTCATCGGGGATGTAATGCTTGACACCTATTGGTGGGGGCATGTGGACAGGATATCCCCGGAAGCACCCGTGCCCATTGTAGCCCTGGATAAGCGTGAACTTAGGATTGGAGGGGCAGGCAATGTTGCACTCAACCTGGTTGCCCTCGGCGCCAGGGTCAATATCTTTTCCGTAATGGGGGAAGACAGTGATGGCAGGCAGTTGGACCAGTTGCTCACCGATAGCGGCATTGATACCTCCTATATCATTTTTAGTCACCAGCGGAAGACTACCAATAAAGTGCGGATCATTAGCCGTAACCAACAAATGATGCGGCTGGATTCAGAAACAGTTGCCGATCTCTTACCTGATGTGGAAGAGGCGATTTTTGACCGTGTGAAGGATTATATCATCCAGGAATCCCCCAAGGTCATCATCTTTGAAGATTACAATAAGGGAGTCCTGACCGAAAGCCTGATCCAAAAAGTAATTGCTTTGTGTCGCGAGCATAATGTCATTACAACGGTTGATCCAAAGAAAAAGAACTTTTTCAGCTATAAGGGAGTCGATATATTCAAGCCCAACCTCAAGGAAGTAAAGGAGGGATTGAATGTAAGCCTTGAAGAGGTAAATGAGGCTTCCATGCAAAGGGTCCACCAGTTGTTAAAGGAGAAACTTGACCATAAAATATCATTCATTACGCTTTCCGAGAAAGGAGTATTCTACGATGCCGGAACCAATTCCAGGATCATTCCCTCCCATTTGAGGAATATCGCTGATGTGTCTGGGGCAGGTGATACTGTTATCGCTGTAGCCAGCCTGGTTTATGCTACAACAGGCAATGTTGACCTGTTTGCTGAGATGGCAAATATTGCAGGTGGATTGGTTTGCGAAGAAGTGGGTACAGCTGCAATCAATAAGGAGAGGTTGCTAAAGGAATGCAAATTATTATTGGGATAGGGAGCCACCCAAAATGATAGGGACCGGACCTAATTGTAGACCCTCACTTTTTGAAATCCCATTGTATGTAGGAATCCAGACATTACCTTCAATGCCTGCTCATCGGCTTTATTCAGGATGCCTTGTTCCAGGGCTCTTATCCTGAGTAATTCTTTTGCTTTTAGTTTGACCTTGGTAACCGCTTCCGGTGACCAGTTTCCTGTTTCCATGAAGGTTTCCGTGTCGGACGGATTAATAATGATATCCAGGATAACGGCCCTGGGTAAACGCAAAGAGATGGAATCCTCGCGGATGAATATATCCTTTTCAGAAAGTCTTGAAAGGTCAGCCCCCGCCATAACCTTTCCCCGCGCCACAAGTACAATTTTGTCCACGGCCATTCCCGGCATGGGGAGGGTCATATGCAGTATATTTCTCAAACTACCTGTTTCAGCAGGTTTTACTTCACTGATCACCACTTCATCCATGGAGGTAACGGTAAATAGTTGGTTGAGTGACTTTATCTCAGTGATCAATACAGGAGTATCATCTATTAATAGTGGGGATGATTTGAACAGGCTGCCAAAGCCTAGGTCCGGATTTATTTTTCCCGCGATCCACCATATCAAGGTGATGGAGGCTACGAGGAGGATTAGTCTGATGGTCCACTTGATCATAAGGCAGGGTTTGTAGGCTGGCTTTTAGAAAAACGGATCTGCACTTCATCATAACCGATTTGCCGCAGGATCCCAGTCAGTGCATTTTTAGTGTTGACCATGGTTTGGTCATATATTCCCATCTGGGGTATGGCATCCCTGACCTGTTTCTCTGCCTGGCTCAGCAATGCATCCCTCTCTGTATTGTCAAATTCCATCCTGAACATCCCGATTTCTTCATATTCCACTTTGATCTTTTCAGGGGGCATGTTGAAGGAAATGATCCTGGGTGGTGGGAGGACCAGGGAAATGGACTTTCCTGAAATGGTAATGTCTTCTGGTTGTATGCCTTTAAGGTCTATACCGGCTTTGATGATGGTTTGGGTGGATAGGAGGATCTTCCTTTCGCCGAATTTGTACCAATCGCGGTTATCGTTCGCTTTTACAATTTTAGTGACAGTGTATTCAGTAGTTGCGAGTTCGCTCATTTCCCTCAAAGCAAGTACCCTTTGTTTAGGGTCAGGCGTGGAGCAGGCGCATACCATTAATAAAAGCGCATAAGCATAATGCTTAAAAATACCCATATTTGCAAGTTACTGATTTCGTATTTTGGCACATGGAAAAGTTTGCTGTCATAGTTGCCGGGGGATCCGGTTTGAGGATGGGTACCACCGTACCCAAGCAGTTTTTGTTGCTTAGGGATAAGCCGGTTTTATGGTATACCCTGACGGCCTTCCTTGATGCCTTCCAGGATATGCAGATCATCCTTGTATTGCCTGAGCAGCATTTGCGTACCGGCCAGGATATAATCCGTTCCACTTATGACCCTGACAGGATCTGGATGACCATTGGAGGGGAAACCAGGTTCCATTCCGTTAGGAATGGTTTGCAGCACATCAACAGGCATTCCATTGTATTTGTGCATGATGGCGTAAGGTGTTTACTTACCCCTGAACTGATCAGGAAATGTTACGATGCGGCAGTGGATAAGGGTAATGCCATACCGGCCATTACTGCAGTTGATACCATTCGTATTGAGACGGTGAATGGTAATGAACAGATAGACAGGAATAAAGTACGGATTATCCAAACCCCGCAAACCTTTTTCTCGGATATCATCAAGACTGCATTTGAACAGGATTACCACGAGTCATTTACCGATGAGGCCAGCGTTGTGGAGAAGCTGGGTGTAAAGATCCACCTGATCGATGGCGAAGGCAGCAATATCAAGATCACCAGGCCACTTGACCTGCTGATCGCAGAAAGGGTATTGGAAGAAAGGGAAATGGGTATATGATGAACTGTGGGTGATAACCGGATCTAAAGCGGGCCTTGGTTCTCCAATTGAACAAGGTATTTTTTCCGGAGGAGAAACCCGGCGTCATCAGTCTTTCAGCCATTTCAATGGTCCGGGTAACCTGTTCATCCTGATAGCAGGATAAAATTCTTCACTGGCCCCGAAGCCACTGTAGAAAAAGGCAAGGTTTCGGATATCAGAGCCTTCGAAATCAAGAATGAGCTCCTTGCCTGCGTAGTCCTTTATGAAAGCGTTGATCAACGCATGGGAAGCCCCAATGGTCTTACCATCCGGATGATTCCCAACCAGGATATAATAAGCCCTTTTGTGACTGAAGAAGAAAACACAGGAAGCCAGGAGTTTATTCCTGGAATTGAACAGCCCAAGGGTTTTGGCATTCCCATTCTGGTTTAAGGTCTGGTATAGCTTCGCAAATCTCGCATAATCATCAACAGAAGTTTTATCCCCTGGTTGGAACTCCCTTGCCAGGGCAATCACCTCATCAACTCTGATATCATAGCGTTGAGCGGGATCAAGCTGAAGGCATTTCCTGATATTGCGTTTATTATTTTCCCTGAATGCCTCATAGAGGGTTTCATATGGCTTATGGAGATCCAGGCAGAAATTCCTTCTTTGCTGCAGGGGAAAGGAACTGCTGTCGAATAAATTTCCATGGTTCAGGGGGAAGTCCCAATACCTGAATTTTCGTGGGATGGCGAATAGGAATTGGTCAACAAGCCTGGCATTCAGGTTATTGCCAAATACCCCAAGCGAGGCACAGAAGGCAGGATAATACAGGTAATGGATACCCCATTTCTTGCGCCAGGGCAATGGCATTACGGCTTCATAGTCATTTAGTACCAGTGCATCCCAGTTGCTGCACATCTCATCTAGGTAATGGCTATAGCCATAGATCAATCCGTTGCTTGCATTGGTAATACAAGTATTCCACAAGGTTGTATCTATTTCAGTCCTCCTGAGATGCCTGATATGTGAAATTCCTGATCTCATAAGCCAGCCTTTGCCATGATCTTCCTTGTGTTAAGTTGATGGATGTCGATACTGAATGAAATTGTTTTCCAGAACCTGTTGTCGCCAAGGGTAGATTGGTAATAATCTCGGAATACCTTGCTATAGAATACAGGTATATAAACATTCACCATTTCCCTGAATAGGCTTACCTGTATGCCTGCATCAAAAACAATTCGACTGTCTTCATAATCATCATTCCAGGCTTCAGCAAAAGTCCCTATGTCTGCAAATACCTTGATCGGTATTTTTATAGGAATGATACTAAGTGGATTTAGTTTTCGGGGGATGTCAATATTAAAATTCATTGCGGTCAACCAGTTATCGGTCTTTCCAATCTTTGAACTGAGTAGGTCCGACCTTACTTTAAAGCCGCCGTCCCTCATCATGATCTGTTGGCTCAGGAAACCATCATATTCATTCCTGCCAATGAAATAATTACTGTAGGTGTAATCTTCATAACCATTCGGGCCAGTGAGGTTGAGGTGGTACCGTTCTGTTTCAAATGCCTTGTTGGCCGTTTTGCCATTGTTGTAAAAGAACTTTCCGGCAAACAGCCTTGCCTTCAATCCGCCTTGCCTGTTGGAAAAATTAAAGAAATATTCCCCGGTGAAGGAGAGCCTTGTGAATTGCTTCGCATATTCAATATTGAGGTCTGCCTGGTAAGGGTATAATACCCTATGGTTGGCCCAGAAAAACCTTAATTGCTGCAGGGTACGATCCTGGCTGGATTTATCTATGATATCCAAGGTGTCTCCATTCTCAACAATTGTCTTGAAATTAAGGACATCTTCCCGGAAGAAGAATGATTTGAATTGGAGGAAACGCTCTGTTTTGTCCAGTGCAGATTTTTCCCTGAAGTCGATCCTGATATAGGGTGCCAATTTTTGGTAGCCCAGATTTAGGTTTTCAGCTTCAGTCGTAAAATTGTTTGTGGTAAACTTTGCGAGGTCTAACCCAGTTGAAACTTCCCTGATTCGCCCATCGAGGTATTTGTGCCAGGAAGCCCTGGCCAGGTAATTGAAAGAACCTGATTTAGTACCGTACAATGGCGCGGCAAAGAACCTGAATTTGGGTAAAGGTAATTGGTAATTATGGATAACCCCTCCCAGCATTACCCCATCATATTGATTGAAGCCAAAGAGGGGTGAAAGACTGATGTATTGAATGTTATCCGTTCCTTTCATGTTAAAGAAAGCAGTTACACGAAGCTTCTTCCTTGAAGGACCAGGAATAACCGGACCTTGCTGGGCTAACTTTTCAAATACATTGTCCAGTTGTTTACCACTTACGGTTTCAAAGCAATTTTGAAGGTCACCGGGCGATACGTGGGAGTTCTTCTTGCTGGCATAGTAATACCTGATGCTGCTATCAAATGCTTCCCTGCCTATAAGCTGTTCAATTGAGAACAGCCATTCTGCAACTTTGGAATAGTTGATGAGGCCATAGTTGGCTTCATTGAAGGCATCTGCAGGTTGGTTCGCCACCTGGTCTCTTCCCGTGCTGTAAAGGCCTGCCAAAAGCAGCTTTTCCGGATCTGCAGGTATCCTTTTTTCCAGGAAACCCGGAAGTTTTCCTGAAGGATAGTGCAGGGCCATGTAACGATTGTCGTAATAGGTGTTCAAGCCTTCATCCAGCCAGGTATGCTTTCGTTCATTATTGGCTAGTGCACCGTAAAACCAGTTGTGCCCGATTTCATGTTGAATGGTCAGGTCAAGTTCTTCAGCATTCTGGCCACCATTGACAACAGTGATGGTCGGGTATTCCATTCCCGCACTGCTTTCTGACTGCTCCCCGGAAACAACATGCACGATATCATAAGGATACTCCCCGATGCAGCTGTTCCTGAAGCGTAAGGCAGATTTGATATAGCTTATGGACTTTTCCCAGGTCTGCAGCCCTGCCGCAGTGAAATAACTGTATAGGTCTATTTGTTTTCCGGAAGGTGTGAGCAAGGTGTCTTTCTGAACCATGAAATCCTTGCTGGCAAACCATGCGAAGTCATGTACATTGTTTTGTTCGAACCTTATGGTCCTGGTGGCTTCACTCTGTTTGGTTGCTCTTACGGTATTCGACTTATTTCCAGGTGTCGGCTTTTTGTTGGGTACCGCTTTCTTCACGGACTTGTTGCCATCTTTAGTTGGGGTAGTAGTCCTATTGTTGAGAATGGAGTAGAGATAAGAACTGTCCGGTGTTTTTCCTGTTGCGGCAATGATATAATTATCAGGGGCCGTGATCGTCACCCGGTAGTCCCCAAACTCACTATAGAACTCACCCTGGTCGAGGTAGGGCATAGGATGCCAGCCATTGGCATCATATACCGCTGGTTTGGGATACCACTGGGTGATGGCATAAAACCCTTTGTGATGTCCACTCCTGGAGAATATTTGCGGCAGTTGGACATGAAATGGGGTGGAAATCCTGGTCTTTTGACCTGGAGGCAACGGGGAGGGGAGTATTATTTTGATAATATCCACGTGTTGGGGATGATCTTCAACTCTAGCAGTTTGTCCATCTACCCTGAAGTCAAGCCTGTTGACATAGCCCCGCTGGTTGTCCTGGCTGAAATAAAAGTCTGTTCTGTTATTGGTTAAGAGCTGCTCACTAAACGCTGTTTTATCATGCTTGTAGGCATTGGGCCAGATATGGAACCAAATGAATGAAAGGGAGTCAGGGCTATTATTGGTATAGATGACCTCTTCATAACCATCAAGTGTATGCGATCTTGTGTCAAGGGTTACTGTAATGGTGAAGTCAGCCTTTTGCTGGAAATAGGGCTTTTGGGCCAGGGATGCCTGGCTTAGCAGGATAAATAAGGAAGCTAGGATATAGCTTTGAATGTTCAGGCTGTTCATCAACTGTAGGATAGGGGTAAAAATAGGAGATATTTTGATAGGCAGGTGGTTGGTAAGTGTGCCAGGAATACTATTTACTTTCCTTTTCCTGAAAGTATGATACGAATGGTATGTACCATGATCTTAAGGTCCAGTGCCAATGATATGTTTTCAATGTATACCAGGTCATATTGCATCCTGTCTACCATCTCGTCAACGTTCTCTGCATAGCCGAATTGGACCATACCCCATGAGGTCAGTCCCGGTTTTACTTTTAACAGGTACTTGTAGTAGGGGTTTCTTTGAATGATCTGGTCGATATAAAACTTTCTTTCTGGCCTTGGACCAACCAGGCTCATTTCGCCAACCAGGATATTCCATAATTGCGGCAATTCGTCAAAACGCCATTTGCGCATCGTCCTGCCCCAGGGGGTGATCCGGAGGTCATTTTGTGAGGAAAGGGCTGGACCGTTAGGTTCTGCATTCTCGACCATTGACCGGAATTTGTAGATAGTGAAGGGCCTGCCTTTGAAACCTATCCTTTCCTGTTTGAACAAAATGGGACCCGGGGAAGAGAACCTTACCCTAAGAGCAACATACAAGAGAAAAGGAAACAGCAATGTCAAACCGAGGAGCGCCGCCATAAGATCAATCAACCTTTTGATGTTCTGTTGCCAGATAGGCATCAGTCCCGTCTGGATATCAGCAAGCAGGGGAGTATTGACATTATCGGTTTTGATGGAACCAGATAAAATATTCAAGGTACTGGGGATCATTTTTATTTCCACTTCCTTGTCGCTAAGGGCCTGGATGATCTTTTCGATTTGCAGGGTTTGGGCAGGTTCTATGGCTACCACTACCAGGTCAATGTCATTGTTGGCTATGGTCCTTTGGAGTTCATCGGTCCTACCCAGGTGGGGCAGGGATTGTGAAAGGCTATTGGGGGAGTCAGAAAGGTACCCAACATAGGTATAGCCACCGTTTTTCAATTGTGACCTGGTTTCCCTGAATATCCGCTCTGCTATGGCGGTTTCCCCAACGAGCAGGCTGTTGAACCGGATGCTCCCGTTTAGCAGTTGTGATTTGGCCCGCTGCAACAGGTACCACCTTCCCAGGAAGGTAATACTGGTTTGAAGGAAGAGAAAACTTGCAAAAGCAGAATAATAATAATAAAGGGTCCTTTGCTCATCATTCAACACGATCCCAAAGAATACAATGGTGCAGCCGATCAGGCTGGCTATTACTGTAGTGGTAAACTCCTGAAGCCTTGATTTTTTATATAAGGACCTATAGCTCCCGATCAGGTAATAAAAACCTACCCATGCAAAAGGCAGGATGGCGAGCCCAAGCAGGAAGCCTTCATTCAGGAAGAGTCGTCCGTTTTGTACCAGGGGGAAGCCTAAAAGGTTATTCCTGATCAGGAAGAAAATGAACCAGACCAGGAAGGCTGCGAGATAATCGCATAGTACATACAATAAGGGTGATATAGATGCTTGGTTGCGTTGGGGCATCAGGTATTGATAGTGTTATTCCGGATCTTGTGGAGAATCTGGTGGGCTACTTCCATGGCACGGAACCCGTCTACCTCAGAAACTATGGTTGGGGTATTGTTCAGGATCGCGTCCCTGAATTGTTCCAGTTCCATTTTAATGGCATTCACCTCGGGTACAAGAGGATTGGCAACAGCAATGGTCTTCTTCCCTTTAGGAGTGTCGATATCGAACTCAAAGACGTTCTCATCCTTTGCGCCCTTGAGCCTGATCACTTCTGTCTTTTTATTCAGGAAGTCGATGCCCACATAGGCATCTTTCTGGAAAAGGCGCATTTTGCGCATTTTCTTCATGGATATCCTGCTGGAGGTAAGGTTGGCCACACAGCCATTGTTGAATTCTATCCGCACGTTAGCGATATCAGGGGTGTCCGTCATTACGGCAACCCCGCTGGCAGATACATTTTTCACCTCACTCTTCACCATGCTGAGTATAATGTCAATATCATGGATCATCAGGTCCAGGATAACGCTTACTTCTGTTCCCCTTGGATTGAACTGCGCGAGGCGATGGACCTCGATGAACATGGGGTTAAGTTCAAGGTTCCTGGTTGCCAGGAAGGCGGGATTGAACCTCTCTACATGGCCTACCTGCATTTTGACATTTGATTCCTTTACCAGCTTTACCAGTTCCCTTGCCTCATCCATGGTATTGGCCAGGGGTTTTTCCACAAATACATGTTTGCCCTTCCGGATGGCCATCTGGCAGAGTTCAAAATGGAAATTGGTGGGGGCAACAATGTCAGCTGCATCGATCAGGTCCAGTAGTTCAGCGGGGGTGGCGAATCTTTTGATCTGGTACTTTTCAATTACTTCAGCAGCGATACTGTCATTGGGGTCATAGAATCCAATGATGTCAACATCCTTGATCTCTTTCCAGTTGTTCAGGTGGAACTTTCCCAGGTGACCCACACCAAAAACGCCGATTTTCAACATATTATGTAATTGTGCCGCCAAAGATAATCAAGGTGTGGGATGCTTTCTAATTTAACAATGGGTACAGAAGGGGCTCCCAGTTAAAATACAAACGTTTGTTAGTGCATTAAATTGACTGTTAATGTATTGTATACACATTAGGGTTGCTAAAAAGTGGTGCTAAAATCTTAGCACTTTATAATAAAAAATTATCCACCAAGACTTTTCAACTAGAATTATTTGTTAAATTTAACCTCGACTGCTTTTTTAAAAATTTAAGTAACAACCAAACACTGATTGCCAATGCCAAAACAAACAAAGATGCCCATATTGGGCAAGTTGCTTGCAATCCTCTTTGCATTGATCGCGCTCAATGCAAACGCTCAAAAAGCGATTTCCGGTAAATTGACCGGAAAGAACAACACTCCCTTGTCGGGTGCCACCGTATTGATCAAAGGCACTACTATTGCGACCGCTACAGACGACCAGGGTAATTTCTCCATCAACCTTCCTGAAGGAAAGAACACGCTGGTTATCAGTAGTGTTGGTTTCAAGACCAAGGAAGTGGTGGTAGGCCCCCAAACCAGTTTAACCATTGCACTCGACGAGGAAGCTGCCGGTCTGAGTGAGGTGGTGGTTACGGGTTATTCTTCACAGGCCAGGAAAAACATCGTTGGTGCTGTAAGTACCGTAAAAGGTGAACAGCTCCAGGCGGTGCAGTCTGGTAACGTTGAGCAGCAGTTCCAGGGTCGCGTACCCGGTATGACCGTTATTACCTCCGGACAGCCAGGTACTGTTAGCCAGGTGAGGATCCGTGGTTTCGGTTCTTTTACCTCTAACGACCCCATGTACATTGTGGATGGAATTCCCACTTTCAACGTGGACTTCCTGAACGCCAATGACATTGAAAGTACTACGGTACTGAAAGATGCGGCTTCTGCCTCTATCTATGGTGCCCGCGCCTCTGCCGGTGTGATTGTGATCACCACCAAGAAGGGCCGTACCGGAAGGGGAGTAAAGGTAACTTATGACATGACCTATGGTCGTACCTACCCCGGTAAGGGAATTGACATGCTGACTCCCCAGCAGCAGGCCGACATGACATGGACTGCATTGAAGAATGCTGGCCAGGCCACTACCCACCCCCAGTATGGTGCAGGTGCAACACCTGTTCTGCCTGATTACCTGAAAGTGGGTGATGAGTACGGTTTGTCTGGATTGTCCGCTAATGATCCCAGACTGGATCCTTCCAAGTTCAATGTAAACTTCGACAAGGGGCCCATTTACCAGGTGATCAAGGCCAACAAGGCCGGTACCGACTGGTATGGCGCACTTACTGATGCCGCTCCGCTGCAGAACCACACCCTTGGCTTCAGCGGTGGAAGCGATGCTGCCAAGTATTATGCAGGTATCAGCTACTACGATGAGCGTGGTACCGTAATCAACACTTTCGTTAAGCGTTACTCCCTCCGCCTGAATACAGAATTCAAGGTGGGTAAGAATGTACGCTTCGGTGAGAACTTCCAGTTCACCCATAGGGAGAACCCCAATATCGGTGGTCCTGCCGGTGAGAACGATATCATGTTCGCCCTTACCATCAACCCGCTGATCCCTGTGTATGATGAGGGTGGTGGATATGCCGGTACAACTGCCCGTGGTTTCAACAACTCCACCCAGCCTGTTGCCCGCCGTATCCGTTCCAAGGATAACAGGGGCTTCAGTGCAGGTATCTTCGGTAACCTCTATGGTGAGGTTGATTTTGCCAAGCATTTCACTTTCCGTTCCAGCTTCGGTGGTTCCTTTGTTTACTTCCAGAACCGTTTCCTGAACTACAGGACATACGAGAACTCTGAAAACGTAGGTAACTACACATTCGGCGAGGGCGCCGGTAATGTTGCCGGATGGACCTGGACCAATACAATCAAGTACTCCCAGGATTTTGGTGATCATAATGTGAACTTCATCGGTGGTATTGAAGCGATTGCTGATGGATATGCCCGTACCTTGAGTGGTCAGGGTCTGAATCCATTCTCTATCGATCCTAACTATGTTACCATTACCAACACCGATCCCAATGGTCGTTTGGTAAACAGTGGTGGCCAGCCGCTCACCAAGCTGTTTTCCCAGTTCGGTAAGGTTGACTATAGTTATGATGACCGTTACCTCCTGAGTGCAACATTGCGTCGTGATGGTGCCTCTGTATTCGGCGAGGATAACCGTTATGGTGTGTTCCCAGCCCTCTCACTCGGTTGGAGGATCACTGAAGAGAACTTCATGAAGAATATCGACTGGATCACCGAACTGAAGATCCGTGGTGGTTGGGGAAAGATGGGTAACTCCCGTATCAGCCCATCCAACCTGATCAACGCTGCCGGTGCTGCTGCTACCTTTGGTTATGACATTGGTGGTGGACAAACTTCAACCTCCCCTGGTTTGGCGATTACAAGCATTGGTAACCCATTTGCCAAGTGGGAAGGCAATACTACTGTTAACATTGGTTTCGATGGTACCTTCTTCAACAATAAGTTGGATGTGATTTTCGACTGGTACCAGCGTAAGACAGATGACCTCCTGTTCCGCGACGCTCTTCCAGCAGTAGTGGGTGACGCTACCCGTCCTTTCGTGAACATCGGTTCAATGAAGAACGGCGGTGTTGACGCGATGGTAACCTATCGCGACAGGATCGGTAAGGTGCGTTTTGAAGTAGACGGTATTTTTACCAAGTACAAGAATGAGATCACCAAGGTATCAGAAGGTACTGACTTCTTTGATGTAACCTTTACCAACCGTATTGGTGGTGGCGTTGTTCGTAACGCTAAGGGCCAGCCGGTTTCTTCTTTCTATGGCTACCAGGTAATTGGACTGTTTGCTGATGATGCAGATGTTTCTAAGTCTCCCACGCAAGATGGTGCTGCCCCTGGTCGTTTCAAATACGCCGATGTTAACGGCGATGGTGCGATCACTGCTGCAGACAGGACCTATATTGGCAACCCCAACCCTGACTTCACCTATGGTTTGAACGCCAGGGTATTCTATGCAGGCTTTGATTTTGAAGCCCTGTTCTATGGTGTAGCCGGTGGCGAGGTACTGAACTTTACCAAGTGGTTCACTGACTTCTATCCTTCCTTCGCTGGAATTGGTAAGTCTTCCCGTATGCTCGATGCCTGGACACCTGAAAACAAGAACACCTCAGTTCCAAGGGCTGAGAATATCTCTAACTTTAGCACCAACAACGTGTTGAACTCTTATTATGTAGAGGATGGCAGTTACTTCCGCCTGAGGAGCTTGAAGGTTGGTTATACTTTCAAGGAGTCTTCCATCAAGAGGTTTGGTCTGGACAGGCTGCGTCTCTTCATCCAGGGTACCAACCTGTTCACTATCACCAAGTATACCGGCACAGATCCCGCTGTAAGTGGTGTGGATACCAACTTCGGTGTTGACGTAGGTAACTACCCTGTAAACAAGCAGTTCCTGTTTGGTATAAACGTTGGACTATAATCACACGCATTTAGGAAAACAAAAAACTCGTAAAATGGTAAGAAAGAATATAATCTCAGTTTCACTGGTAGCGCTTTCCTGTATTGCGGTAGTAGTGGCCTGTAACAAGGATTTCCTTGAGCAGGATACCACCGGTCTGCTTACAGAACAGCAAGCTCAAAGTAAAAAGGGTGCGGACCAGTTCCTGATTGGTTCCTATGCAGCCCTCAAAGGAATCGGTTGGGAAGGCGGTGGCTCCAACTGGGTATATGGAAGCATTGTTGGCGGTGAAGCCAATAAGGGTTCCGATGCCGGTGACCAGGCCGATATCGTTCCCATTCAACAGTATGTTGGCCTTCCGGTTAATAACTACTTTAACGTTAAATGGCGTGCACTGTATGAGGGTATTGCCCGTACCAATGCCACCATTCGTATCACTAACAACCTGTCTGCTTCTGATATCTCTGATGCTGATAAGAAGCAGATCCTCGCAGAAGCCCGCTTCCTCCGTGGATTCTACCATTTTGAAGCCATCAAGATGTGGAAGAATGTACCTTTCATTGATGAAACGGTAAACGTTTCCAATGCCAGGACAGTTTCCAATGAGGATCTTGCCGGTACATGGACCAAGACCCTGGATGACCTTAAGTTTGCTTACGAAAACCTGGTGGCAAAGCCTAGTGCCAGGGGACGTATCAACAACTGGGGTGCCAAGGCTATGTATGCCAAGGCCCTGATGTTCAGGAATGGTACTGGCGATATTGCTGCTGCAAGAGGCTTGTTAACTGATGTAATCGATAATGGTACTAACTCTGAAGGAACCAAGTACAACCTGGCTCCAGGCTTCCATGATCTCTTCAATGCTGACAGGGAAAATGCAGCGGAAGTTCGTGCTGAGTCTGTTTTCGCTTATGAAGCATCAGTGAATGATGGTGCCGGTGGAAACAACGCCAACTACGACCAGGTGTTGAACTTCCCCTACAATGGTGGACCTGGTGGATGTTGCGGATTCTTCCAGCCTTCATTTGAATTTGTGAACTCCTTCCGTACCAAGGATGGTCTTCCATTGCTGGATGGTTCTTACAATACAGGTGCTAACCAGATCAAGAATGACCAGGGTATCGAATCAACCGTTGACTTCACTCCCGATGCTGGTCCTGTAGACCCACGCCTGGATTGGACAGTTGGCCGTCGTGGTGTTCCTTATCTTGACTGGGGTCCACACCCAGGCAAGGCCTGGATCCGTGATCAGGGTAATGGTGGTCCTTATGCTCCCAAGAAGAATGCTTATTACAGGAGCCAGGCTGGTAAGCTGACCGATGGTACCAACTGGGCCAGTGGTCTTACTGCAATCAACTACAAGATCATGCGTTTTGCCGATGTATTGTTGTTGGCTGCAGAATGTGAAATGAATGGCGGAAGCCCTGCTAAAGCCCTTGAATATGTAAACAGGGTGAGGACCAGGGCTGCTGTTCAGGTGGTTCCCGGTGCAGGTGTTACATATGATGTAAAACCCTATCCTGCTGGTTCATTTGCTGATGCAACATTCGCAACCAATGCCATCCGCATGGAGCGCAAACTGGAACTGGGTATGGAAGGCCATCGTTTCTTCGACCTGGTGCGTTGGGGAGTAGCTGATGTAGAACTGAATAAGTTCCTCACTTATGAGAAAGCTAAATTGCCAGCCGCTTATGGTACTGCTTCTTTCACCAAAGGGAAGAATGAAGTGTTCCCGATTCCTCAGCCACAGATTGACCTGCATACAAGTGGAGGCCAGTCATACCTGAAGCAGAATCCTAACTATTAATTTGAAGCATTCATATAGCAGGTAAGTAAACCTGAAAAAAAGTAAATGGGCAGATTGATTCTGCCCATTTCTTTTTAAGTTTATTCCCTGGAAAATTGTCTGGATTTTTTCTTTAACACCTCTTCATGAAACCATTCTATTCGCTTGCCTTATTGATCATTCTATTGCAAGGTTGCTCTGGTGACGGGTCAAATGTATTTCGCCTCCTTGATGCGGAGGATACCGGGATAGGGTTTGCCAATACCATCGGTGAAAATGATTCTATCAATATTATTGACCTGGAGTATGTATACAATGGCGGAGGGGTTGCCATAGCAGATTTCAACAATGATAGCCTTCCTGATATTTATTTTACCGGCAATCGTGTGCCCAATAAACTTTACCTCAACGAAGGTGACCTGCATTTTCGTGATGTAACGGATATGGCAAAGGCAGATGGGGCAGGGAAATGGTCTACAGGGGTGGTGGCGGTAGATATCAATAATGATGGCCTGATGGACCTTTATGTTGGGGCCTCTATTAAGCCCCAGGCATCTGCTAGGGCCAACATCCTTTACATCAATAAAGGAGTGGATAAAAATGGGGTTCCCGTTTTCGAGGACATGGCCCTTGCTTACAATGTAGCGGATACCGGTCATACTACCCACTCTGCATTTTTTGATTATGATAATGATGGAGATCTTGACCTGTATGTATTGACCAATAAATTGGACAAGGAAAAGTATCCTAACCAGTACAGGAAAAAGGTAACAGATGGATCTGCTGAAAGTAATGATCGTTTGTACCGCAATGATTGGGATAGTGCAAAAGGACATCCCGTATTTACTGATGTAACGAAGCAAGCAGGTATATTGATTGAAGGATATGGGCTAGGACTGAATATCACTGATATTAACAGGGACGGTTGGAAGGACATCTATGTGACCAATGATTTCCTGACCAATGATCTTTTGTGGATCAATAACAGGAACGGAACTTTCACAAATAAAGCTGAAGAATACTTTAAGCATACTTCCTATTCAGCCATGGGTAATGATGTAGCTGATATCAATAATGATGGCCTGATGGATATCATTGCGGTGGATATGCTTCCTGACTTCAATTACCGGAAGAAGATGATGATGCCGGCCAACAGTTACCAGAACTTCCTGAATAATGATGAGTTCGGGTACCAGTACCAATATGTCAGGAATACCTTGCAATTGAACCAGGGAATGGTATATGATGGTAAAGACTCAGTGCCGCATCCCATTTTCAGTGATATAGCCTTCCTTTCGGATGTTGCGCAGACCGACTGGAGTTGGACTCCTATGGTTACTGATTTTGATAATGATGGCTGGAGGGATATGGTGATCACCAATGGCTATCCCAAGGATATTACCGACCGTGATTTTATGGCATACCGCGTGGAAGCCAGCAGTATTGCTTCCAAGGAGATGATCCTGGAACAGATACCTGAAGTGAAGCTGACCAATTATGCCTTCCGGAATAAAGGCAACTGCCAGTTTGCGGATGTGACAAGTGATTGGGGACTTACTGAGCCAACCTTCTCCAGTGGTGCTGCCTATGGCGATCTTGATAATGACGGGGACCTTGACCTGGTGATCAATAATACCAATCAACCGGCAATGGTCTATGAGAACAAGGTTGCGGGAAAGAAGAATAGCAGTAATTACCTGCAGGTGCTATTCGAAGGAAAGGGAAACAATAAGCAGGGACTTGGTGCCTACCTGGAATTGTATGCAGACAGTGGTAAGGTTCAGGTCTATGAACATACCCCCTACAGGGGATATCTCTCATCCGTTGAACCCCTTGCCCATTTTGGTTTGGGCAAGGTAATGATGGTGGATTCGCTAAGAGTATACTGGCCTGACGGTAGTATACAAGTCTTAAGGAATGTGGCGGGGAATCGGCGAATTTCTGTAAGACAGGCTGAGGCCATCGGTTCCAAGTCCTCTTTGTATGGACAACAACCTTTTAAACCTTTGTTTACCGTTGAACAGCCTGCCAACCTGAAGGATTTTGTCCATCAGGAAATTGACTTTAGTGACTTTAATATTCAAAAGTTGCTGCCCCATAAACTATCGGAGTATGGTCCTGCTATGGCAGCAGGTGATCTCGACGGTAACGGGAGTGAAGACCTGGTCATTGGCGGGTCCTATGGTTATAGTGCAAAGCTAGCCTTCCAGCAGGCAGATGGTTCTTTCAGGCTGGCAGAACTGCTTCCAGGTGCAACCCCAGTGATTAAAAACTGGGAGGATATGGGCCTTGTACTTTTTGATGCAGATGGGGATAGTGATCTCGACCTGTACACAGCCAGCGGAAGCTATGAGAATGAAGCCAATTCAGCGAGTTACAGGGATAAATTTTACCTGAATGATGGAAAGGGAAATTTTTCATTGGATTCTACCGCTATCCCTGACATAAGAACGAGTAAATCCTGTGTGCGTGCAGCAGACTATGACCGGGACGGGGACCTTGATCTGTTCCTGGCCGGACGGGTTGAACCCTGGCATTATCCCAAGCCTGTAACCAGCTATATTTTGCGAAATGATACCAAGGGTGGCAAGGTAGTCTTTTCCATCCTGGGCAATAAAGAGGCCGAAGTGTTCAATGGGATAGGGATGGTTTGTGATGCAGTCTGGTCAGATTTTGATAATGATGGATGGATGGACCTGGTACTGGCTGGTGAATTCATGCCGCTTAGCTTTATCAGGAATGACAAGGGGGTATTCCGGAATGTTACCACCCAAACCGGGGTGCAGCAGGAGTTGGGTTTCTGGAATAGTATTGCTCCCGGTGATTTTGATGAAGATGGTGATATTGACTATATAGTTGGGAATATGGGTGCAAACTCCATTTACAAGGGAGATCAGCAACATCCGATTCAGGTATATGCCGGTGACTTCGACAACAATAAGAGCTATGATGCCATTCCGGCACTCTATTTCAGGGATAGGGACGGACAAAGAAAACTTTTCCCGGCCCAGGGAAGGGACGACCTCATTAAACAGATGATCAGTTTAAGGACCAGGTACCAGAATTACAAGAAATATGCTGATGAGCCTATGGAAAAGTTGATCTTACCGGAATGGCAGAAAACAGCACTGGTGGTTAAGGCCAGCAATACCCAAACAAGCTACTTTCGCAATGATGGAAAGGGTAAGTTCAACATTAGCGCTTTACCGATGCAAGCGCAGCTCTCCATGGTAAATGGTATGATTGTGGAAGACTTCGATAGTGATGGTCATCTTGATGTATTGATGAACACCAATGATTACGGTACTGAAGTGGCCATAGGAAGGTATGATGCCATGAATGGTTTGGTATTGAAAGGCAATGGTAAAGGCGGATTCGAACCATTAAGTAGTTGGGAGTCAGGAATCTTCATTCCCGGGAATGGAAAGGCGATGGTTCATATGCGCATGTCGGACGGAAGGGCTTTGGTAGTGGGATCCCAAAACCGCGGAATACTAAAGCTGTACTCTACCGGGAAATTGACTAATTGGGTTGATCTAAAGCCAACTGATGCAAGTGTGCTGATCATCACCAGTGATGGAAAGAAAACCAAAAAGGAACTGTACTATGGATATTCCTTCCTTTCCCAATCAGGAAGGGGTATAGCGTTGAACAGTAATATCAAAGAATTAATTATTAGTGACTTTAAAGGTCAAACCCGAAAGATAACCAACAACCCATGAACAGAATTCAATGGTCATTGATGAAACAATGGCAAATCGTTCTGCTGGCCATTATTTCCCTTGCCTCTTGTAAACAGCAGGGAGGAAAGGAAGCAGCCAGCCTGAATGATCCTGAGATTTTAAGGCAAAACCTGAACCAGCTAACCGACCTGATCATTTATGATGTCTTCACACCGCCGGTTGCATCAAGGATCTATAGCTATGCCACCCTGGCAAGCTATGAAGCGATCAGGCATGAGAAGGCAGGAAGCCCTTCACTTACTGCTTCATTAAAAGGCTTTGCCAATATGCCTGAACCTGAAAAGGGGAAGTCATACAACTATATGTTGGCAGCTACGAAAGCCTTCCTGACCGTATCTTATAAGCTTACTTTCTCGATCGATACACTTAAGCTATATGAAGCAGAATTGTTAAAGAAGTATGAGGATGCATTGGATAAGGAAACCTATGAGCGTTCCCTTTCATTTGGGGATACCATAGGTAAGGTTATTCTTGCCAGGGCTGCAGTGGATAATTATCCCCAGACCAGGGGGAAGCCGAGGTTTATCGGGTCACGTGAACCAGGCAAGTGGCGTCCCACCCCACCAGACTATATGGATGCAGTGGAACCTTGTTGGGGAGATATGAAGACTTTTGCGCTCGATTCAGGATCTCAATTTAAAGCGCCTCCTCATCCGGTTTTCAGTATGGATACGAGTTCAAAGTTCTATAAAGAGTCCTATGAGGTGTATACTATAGGAAAGAACTTAACTGAGGAGCAAAAGACGATCGCTAAATATTGGGATGATAACCCATTTGTGATTGAGCATGCCGGACATATGATGTTCGCCAATAAGAAGATCACACCTGGCGGACATTGGATGGGCATTGCGGCCATAGCGACCAGGTCCGTTAAGGCCGATGCAGTTAAAACTGCAAGGGTGCTGGCACTCACCGCCATTTCATTAATGGACGGATTCGTGGCCTGTTGGGAAGAGAAATATGCCCACCAATTGATCCGGCCAGTCTCTGTGATCAACGAATCCATTGAAGAAAAATGGAATCCTTTTCTGCAAACCCCTCCTTTCCCTGAATACCCGAGTGGGCATAGCGTGATTTCTGCTTCGGCAGCAGAAGTCCTTACCCATGAGATTGGCGATAATTTTGCCTTCCATGATGATAGTGATAAGGCCTACATCGGCATGGAAAGGGATTTCAAATCATTCCGGGAAGCAGCTGCTGAAGCATCCATCAGTAGGGTATATGGCGGTATTCATTTTCGCTCAGGTGTAGAGGGCGGAGCCAGGCTGGGTGAAATGGTCGGTAAAGAGGTCATCAGGAAAACAAGCAGGTAAACTAATGCTGAAGAAATACCAGAAAGCTTTTTTATTGTTGAGTGGTACAGTATTGATCCTGGCATCTTGTTGGGATGCGGGAGGGAAAAGCTATAAGGATGAACGGTCAAGGGAGGGTGCAGCGCTTTCCCAACAGTATTGTACCAGTTGCCACCTGCATCCCGAACCGGAGTGGTTGGATAAAGCGACCTGGGCAAATTTTGTACTTCCTAAAATGGGGGAATTGCTTGGACATCGTTATATGGGAATGAACAGCTATGTCCAGGTGAATACCGGTTCCCCCTTGACAGAAGAACAGTGGGGAAAGGTCGTTCATCATTATATCACAGAAGCCCCTTCACAGCCCTTACCCCGCACCGATAGTGCCGGTAAGATCAATATCGGGCTAAAGCATTTTCAGGTAAGTATACCGGGTTTTGCGACAGCCCATCCGGTAACTACCATGGTGAAGATCGATACTGCTTCCAGAAAGGTCTTTATAGGGGATGGATTAGCGCAACAACTGTATTGGCTTGACCCAGCAACCTCAAAGGTGGATTCCTTTCCTGTTGAAACCGGGATATCGCAAATGAACAGGAGGTTGGGTAACCTGGCTGTATTAACCATGGGCGTATTATTGCCATCGGATGCAAGGATGGGAAAGCTGGTAATGCTCAATGAAAAGTCCAGGGCATCCTATTTGGTGATCGATAGCTTGAAGCGTCCTGTGCATATGACCTATGCAGATTTGAATGCCGATAATTTGGAGGATATCCTGATATGTGAATTTGGAAACCAGACCGGGCAGTTGGGCTGGTATGAACAATCTGAAAAAGGAAAGTTCCAATATCGCTCTTTAAGGCAATTACCAGGGGCTATCCGAACAGCTGTGCAGGATTTCAACAAGGATGGTAAACCGGATATCATGGCTTTAATGGCGCAGGGGGATGAAGGCGTTTTTATTTATTACAACAAAGGAAATGGTGCATTCCGGGAGGAAAGGGTACTACAACTCCCTCCGGTTTATGGATCAAATTATTTTGAGTTGGCAGACATGAACAAGGATGGGTTCCTGGATATAATTGCTACCAATGGAGATAACGGCGATTATCCCCCGATCCTGAAGGCTTACCATGGAATCAGGATCTACCTCAACGATGGCCAGAATAGGTTCAGGGAGGAGGTCTTTCTACCGATGCATGGGGTTGGCAAGGCTATGGCTCTTGACTATGACCTTGACGGTGACCTTGACCTGGCCTCTATTTCATTTTTCCCGGACAGGGATAATACCCCGGAAGAAGGTTTTGTTTATTGGGAGAATAAAGGCGGATTAAAGTTTTCCCCCAACTCCTTTGCCGGAGCCGAGAGTGGTAATTGGATCACCATGGATGCCGGTGATCTTGATGGTGATGGAGACTGGGATATTGTACTGGGCAATGCTGATTTTGGTATGGGAAATGCGAGGGTGCTTCCAACCGGAACCGGTTTCGCTGTGGCCCCATCCGTCCTCATACTCCGCAATACCATTCGTTAGGAATTCTTCCTGATCAGGTTCGATCTTTCTGCATAATAGGTGGCAGGAGAATAAATGAATAAGCAGGAACCTTCCTTAATGGTATTAATGATCGGTCTTGTCAATTTAACAGGTATGGCCGGGCATCCCTGGCTTCTGCCAAGGTATCCCTGGCTCCTGATCAGTGATTCACTCACATAGTCAGCGCCGTGCATAACAATGGCGCGCTTATCAGCATTATCATTAATTCCTTTTTCCAGACCTTCCAGTTTCAGGGAATAACCATTGCTGCCATAATAGGTATGCTCAGTAAGGTAGAAGCCAGGGCTGCTTTGGTTGGAAGAAGGGCGATTGGAATAGGAAACGGCCTGTTCCTTCCCAGAATTCCTTCCATGTGCTACATAGGTGTTGAAGAGGATCTGCATCCTTTTGATGTCAATGACATAGAGCCTTTTTTGGGTGCTGGGTTGGCTGAAGTCAGCAATGGTAAGAATATGTTCATTGTTCAGGATGCCCTTATGCCTGAGCTTTTCCCAGCCTGTCAGGGCCTGCTCAAAAGCCTGCAGGCTTAATCCGATAGCATCGAGTTGAAGGGAATCATATAGGTTCCTGGTAAAATAAGCCAGGTATCCTTCATTATTCTCAGGATAGGCGTTCGCTTCAGGTGATGCAGGCAATGATGTTGAATCAGATAAAAGAGCAGCTGCCCTTGAATATTGTTGCCCGGAAAACACCAGGAATGTTCCAATCACAGCCGCAATAATCAAGACGGTCACATTACGCTTCATGGGGTGATCCATTTAGGGTTTATTTTTCTAATGCCTTTAGACGGTCTCAAACAGCAGTTGGTTGGCAGTTGACGGGTGGGTGGGGGATTATTTACCAATTGGTGACCAAATGGTCGGCCCGGGCCTGCAAAACTAAGGTATTTGGGTAGAAAGATGCCTTTTAACTTAAGCCGACTGATGGTGATTTTACAGGATCGGCATCAGGACAAGGGGGCTAAATCTTTACCTTTGCAACCTGTTTTTAGTGTAAATGATTGATTATGAGGAATGAAGCAATTAAGACAATTAAACTGGCCCTTCCCATTATCATTGGGGAGATTGCCCAGATGGCCCTACACCTGATCGATACGGCTATGGTGGGTGCCATCAATTACAAGCAACTGGCTGCATCCTCATTGGTTATGAACGCCATGGGTATACCTTTTGTATTGGGAATAGGAATGACCATTTCCGTTTCCCAAATGGTTTCAATGGCCCATGGCAGGAAGGATAAGGGGATGGTTGCCCACTATTTGTACAATGGCTTCATCTTATGCGCCGTTACCGCTATCCTGATCTCCCTTGGGTTGATTGGCCTGAGGTTTACCTTGAGGTATATGGGACAGGATCCTGAAGTGGTGGAGTTGGCAATTCCGTTCATGGGACTGATGGGTTTATCCATTATCCCAATGTTGCTATTCATGACCCTGAAGCAGTTTACGGATGGGTTAGAATTCACAAGGACCGCGATGATCCTTTCTTTGGGAGGAATGCCGCTGAATATTTTCATCAACTGGTTACTGATCTATGGAAACTGGGGTTTTCCCCGGCTTGAGTTAATGGGTGCAGGTTGGGGTACATTAATAACCCGTACCCTTATGTTCTTAGTACTTGGCCTGGTGATACTGAAGCATAAAACCTTCCGTCCTTTTATGAACGAAAGAAAGCAGCAATGGTATATCAGGAAGAAGACCATTAAGGAATTGCTCCATATTGGTATACCCAGCAGTCTGCAGATTGGAATGGAAGCTGGTGCCTTTGCCGTATCAGGTATCATTATTGGTACCCTGGGGGCAGTTTCCCAGGCGGCACACCAGATCGCGCTGAGTTGCGCCTCTTTTACTTTCATGGTTTCAATGGGCCTTGCACAGGCAGGATCCATCAGGGTAAGTAATGCCTTCGGCCGTGGGGATTGGGAAAGGATCGCGATCATTGGGAAGAGTACTTTATATACAGCGCTTATTTACGGTCTTTTCTGCGCCTTTGTATTTGCCATCTTCAGATCCCAATTGCCTTTCTTGTTCAATGATGAACCTGGCGTGGTGGATTTGGCTGCCCTTCTATTGCTTTTTGCGGCCGTCTTCCAGATATCAGACAGTACCCAGGCAATTGGTGCAGGTTTGCTGAGGGGGATAAAGGATGTGCGGGTTCCTACCATCCTGGTAACCGTGGCTTATTGGGTAATTGGAATCCCTTCAGGTTGGCTGATGGCCTTTGTATTTAAAATGGGGACAGCAGGAATGTGGTTGGGACTGATCGTTGGCCTAACCATGGCTTCACTCTTCCTAATCTGGCGGTTCCTTCATATGGCCAAGGTGAATCAACAGGCGGAAGCCTCCATGCAGGGTGAAAAGGTAATAGCCTGATGGTAGATACATAGATACCTTTATATGTACAAATGCCGCCGGAACAGGCGGCATTTTTCATTGATACTTTCTGAACATTTTTTGCCCTGGTTTTCACGAACCTGAATTTTGGGCATTCAAAGGCGGGAACCTATCCTTATCTTTAAGATCACCTATTAACAATCAGAAAAAAGGTCTTCAAATCATTAGGTTATGGCCAACTCAAAAAATTCATCTTCCCGTAGAAAGTTCCTCCAGAACCTGGGAGGGACAGCCTTGCTATTAGGAACCCATCCATTGTCAACCCTGGCAAATGGCCAGGAAAGAATCGTGGAACTGAAGCCTGAAAAAAGGATCACCCCCAATGACAGGATAAGGGTTGCTGTAATTGGGACTGGTATCATGGGGCACCAGGATTTGAATACAGCATTAAAAGTTCCAGGTGTTGAACTGGCCGGTGCTTGCGACCTGTATGCCGGTCGCCTGGAAAGAATGAAGGAGTTGTATGGAAAGGACATTTTTGTTACCAATGATTACCGGGCTATCCTGGACCGGAAAGATATAGATGCTGTTATTGTTGCCACCAGCGATAACTGGCATGCGCGGATAGCAACAGAAGCGCTGCAGAAAGGAAAGGCGGTTTATTTGGAGAAGCCCATGGTTCATAGGATAACTGAGGGTTTACCGTTGATAGCTGCGCAAAAAGCAAGTGGGAAAGTGCTACAGGTGGGAAGCCAGCGCGTGAGTAGTATTGTTTATGCCAAAGCCAAAGAGTTGTACCTGTCGGGGGATATCGGGAAGTTAAATATGATTGAGGCTTCTTTTGACAGGCAAAGTGCATTGGGTGCCTGGCAATACACCATGCCCATTGATGGGTCCCCCGAAACGGTAAGTTGGGATAGGTATATTGCCGGGACGAGAAAGATCCCATATGACAGTAAGAAATTCTTTTGGTGGAGGAACTATCGCGATTTTGGTACCGGCGTGGCAGGTGACCTTTTTGTGCACCTTCTTTCGGGGGTCCATGTGATCACAGGTTCCATGGGACCAGTAAGGATTTTTTCTTCAGGTCAGTTGTCCCATTGGAAAGATGGTCGTGATGTTCCGGATGTGATGACTGCCATCATGGAATATCCGGAAACTCCTGAACATCCTGCATTCCAGCTTTCCCTGAAAGTAAATTTCATCAGTGGGGGAGGAGATACGCATTCCATCCGTTTGATTGGCGAGGAAGGGGTGATGGAGGTGAAAGGGAATAGTTTATTGGTCAAGCATAGCCTGATGCCAAAAGCACCGGGAATGGGTGGCTGGGATGCTCTTACCACCTATCCCAAGGCCATGCAGGATGCATTATTGCAGGATTATAATAGTAAGTATTCAGCCGAGGATAGAAAAGCTCCAAGGAAAGAAGATACCCAATACAAGGCACCTGCAGGGTACAATGAACACCTCGATCATTTTACCAATTTCTTTGATGCCATCAGGACTGGCAAGCCTGTAGTAGAAGATGCCGCATTTGGTTTCAGGGCCGCGGCCCCTTGTTTGGCCTGTAATGACTCTTACTTTGAAAAGAAGATCATCCAGTGGGATCCTGTAGCCATGAAAGTAAAGGATACAAAATCAAAATAGCTATAATGACTTATTTACCTAATCCAGGACGGTATTCGACAATGGAATACCGTCGTTGCGGGAAGTCGGGCTTGAAGCTGCCGGCGGTTTCCCTGGGCTTGTGGCACAACTTCGGTGAGATCGACCCCATGTCTAATATCAAGGCGATTTTGCGCAGGGCCTTTGATGCGGGGATTACGCATTTTGACTTGGCTAATAATTATGGCAAGCCTGCCGGTTCAGCAGAGGAGAACTTCGGGAAAGTTATGAAGACCGATTTCAGGGACCATCGTGATGAACTCGTGATCTCAACCAAGGCTGGTTGGCCAATGTGGCCGGGGCCCTATGGTGATTTTGGATCAAGGAAATACCTGGTCGCCAGTTTGGACCAAAGCCTGAAAAGGATGGGGTTGGACTATGTTGATATATTTTATCACCACCGCCCTGACCCTGAAACTCCCCTTGAAGAAACAATGGCTGCTCTCGACCATATTGTCAGGCAAGGAAAGGCGTTGTATGTTGGGATCTCGAGTTATCCGCCGGAGGAAACCCGGAAAGCTGCGGCAATCCTTAAGCAGTTGGGTACCCCATGCCTGATCCATCAGCCAAAATATTCCATGTTTGACCGATGGGTGGAAAATGGATTATTGGATGCCTTAGGTGAGGAGGGCATTGGTTGTATCCCGTTTTCACCGCTTGCCCAGGGCTTGCTGACGGATAAGTATTTGAATGGCATTCCACAACAGTCAAGGGCTGCCAGGGACCTGGGTAATGGGGCCATGGAAGGCGACCAGATTACCGAGGCTAATATTGCCAGGGTACGGAAATTGAATGAGTTGGCTGTTGAGCGGGCACAGAGCCTTGCCCAAATGGCATTGGCCTGGATTTTAAAGGATCCCCGGGTTAGTTCCGTCCTGATTGGTGTCAGCAGGCCAGACCAGGTTGATGATTCCCTGAAATGCCTTGCTAATTACAGGTTTAGTGAAGAAGAGTTGAATAGGATCAATTCTATTTTAAGATAAGTGCCAGGCCTGGCAACGAAAAAGCGGGACCTCATCCCGCTTTTTTCATTGTTTCGACTTTGAGTAAGGGGATGATTGTTGTCATTGCCATTAAACAGTTAAATGGATAAGGAATCAGTTATATTCATGATTAATGTCATGTATAAGGGGAATCATGTAGGGTAATTTGCAGTTAGAAAAAAGCCAAAACATGAAACCTTACCAACAAAACTGCACAACCCCTGAAATCAAGGAGGCAACTATACGCCATTATGTTGACCAGATTCTTAACTATCCCATGCTGGCAGAGTCGGTAATATTGAGGAGGTTTTTAGAATTTGTTGTAGAAGAAACTTTAGCAGGCCGTTTGAATCAATTGAAAGAATATACCATTGCTGTGAATGTCCTGAATAAGCCTAAGGATTTTCGCACACAAAATAATGGGATAGTACGGATCCATGCAGGAAGGTTGCGTAGGGTCCTCGAGCATTATTATATGAATGGCCCGGGCATTAATGATGAAGTTAAGGTTGTTATCCCCAAAGGAACCTATGTGCCAAGATTTATTGCCGGTGACCAGGCAATTGAAGCTTACGGCAATAGTGGATCGGAATTAAGCCATGGGCAAGTTGTGCCTATGCCGTTGAATCGTCCAACCATAGCCGTTATGCCGGTTAGCTGTGCCCATACCAAAAAGGCCTTTGATGGTCTGGCGGATGGAATTGGAATCCAGTTATGCGATGCCCTTTTACATGAAGAGGGGGTCAATGTAATTGCCTATGACTTGTTGAAGACCGGTAATCATCCAAACGAAAACCTGGAAAACCTGGCAATGGCTTATAAATTCAATTATGCTGTTTTGTCAACGGTGCAGGTGGAAGGTGGTGATGTAAAGGTAAATGTGCGATTGATCAACACCCAAACCAAATTACTTCAATGGAGTAAAATGTATAAACGTAAGGTTAGGGATTTGAATATACTGGAACTTCAGGATGACCTTGTAAATACGATCCATGACCAATTACACCAGTCAATTGGGCATATGAATAGCGGAAAATTAATGAAAGGGCTGGTTAGTGCTGGTTAGACTGATTCTTATTTTTGATTAGATATGCTTCAATTTCCTTGAATAGTTCATTTTTTAAATGTTCGAACTCTTCAATTGTGATATGGAGTTCCATCATTTCCTTTTCATATTTTTCTATTGAATTTTCGCATCTGTAAAAATCATTGCAGAGCAAACGAAAATTATTTTCCTTTTCGTAGAGTTGATTGATGGCTTCCTTGTATTCAGGAAATTTTTCCTGTAATATTCCCAATTCTAGAACGACCTTTTTCATTCTTCCGGTATTTCTGGGTTTTTTATGCTGGTTTATTGCAAGGGTGGTTTGTTCATTTTATTTATTTCTTCATAGCATAATTTGTTTTCATTAAGGAGTAGGGTTACCTGGGTGATTTTGCTTGCTGTTTAGGGTCTGTTTTATTGTAAGTTTGTGATTTCTCGATTTTGATCCATGAGAGCCAGGACTATTATTAACATTGTTTCCTGGCTATCATGGATTGTTTCATATTGTTAGGTAACAATATGCTGTCAGTTTTCAAAGATGAACCCAATATTGAATCCAATGTTCCTAAAGGAATCCCTATTGAGTACTTCTATCTTATTGGTGCTATAACTGTAATTCGCTCCTAAAAGAATTCCCCAGTTTTGTGAGGGGTTGGGTTTTATGATGGCGCCTATTTCCGGTCTTACCACGAATCCCCAGCTGTATTCGTCAGAAACATACACATTGTAATAAAGGGAATTTTGCATGTATTGGGCGCCGATCGCTAATCCTGCGAAAGGCTTGAACATTGTGCCTTCACCAAAGTAGTAATGGGCAGTTGCTGTAATGGGTAATTGATAAGCCTGGGCTACAAAGTCTGATGTGATAGCAGAATTGCCATCTGCGCTTTTGAATGTCTGCCTTGGGAGGTATTGTTCATATGTGGCCCAATCTAATGATAAACCGGCGGAGAATTTCTTATTAATGAAATGCCTCCATTCTACTTTCCCACCTGCGAAGCTGGTCTTGTCAAGGTAGGAACTATTGTTGGGAATATTGATGCCCCAGGAGATGCCAAACATGTTATGTTGGGCCTGGCTTGTCAGGGTGATCATTAATGCAATACTCAGGAATATGGTTAACTTTTTCATGATACTTCTTATTCTATGATTAATTGGTTTGGATATAGGGGGATTGTTCAAAGGACTGGTTGATGGCATCTATGCCTAACTCAATATCATCGTTAGTATATCCAAGTCCTCCTGACATAACTGATCCCCAGATAACAGTCAGTTTATTATTGACTTGTGCATTCTTTAGGTCAATCATATCGAGGACCAGTGTTCCTGTTGGAATACTGTATACCACTCCATAGTATGGATAGTAGGGGGGATAGCCGCAGTAGTACCAGTAGCAGCCCCAATATCCCCACCACCAGCCTGGATAGATCACACCCAGGTTAAGATTTTTGATCGCAGTAAATGCAATGCCGATATCTGGCCTGGATCCCCTCTGCACTAATGTGTAGCCCCTGTCTGCCATTTCTGCTTTTACTGCATCAATAAGTCTTTTGGCATCAGCATCAGACCAGACCGTATCCTGTGGATTGGTTGTCCTCAGGCTAATTGTATCTGAAATGTGGTAGGTTTTGTAATTGCCAAAATTAGCAGTTGCATCTTTGGAGGTCGCAACAGCAAAATTTACTTTCAACTCAGAGGTATCTGGTGATTTCCTGCACGATACAACTGACGCTACTAATAGCGATAGGTATAAGATTCGTTTCATGATGATTTTATTTTTTGGAAAACTTATCTAAAAGGTTGTTATCAAATTTACCAAATTGAAGTGTGCTGAATTTGTACCAGGTATGTTTTACGGTTAAACTCTATCGCCTTTACCTGGGGATATTATTAGAGGATTCATTGATTCAAAAAATATAGCTGAGGCCAAATACTATTCCAAAGTCAAACTTGCTTGTTCCTGTATCAGGGGACTTGCTGTCAAAGTTGTTATAAAATCCAAGGTTTATTTTAAAGTCAGTTATTATTTCATAATCAATATTGGTTTCTCCGTCATTACGGAATCTTCCATTCTGGGATAAGCTGTAAAAGAATGCTTGTGAGAGGTTTACCTTGATTTTTGGTTTGGTAAACCTGAAAAAGTTGAATTGTAGTTGTCCGAATACTTCGGTTAAGGTTTTACTTGATTCCCCTTCAATATTCTTTTCCTGGTTTAACACAAATCCCCCCCTTGACCAGGCATAGATGCTTTTAGTAGTAAGGAATTTATCACCAATACCAAATCCCTCCTGGAAACGACGGTTTAAGCCTAATTCAAGGTTTCGTTGATAAGTAAGAAAGGTTGTTAGGAACCAGTTGGTGTTGAGGTAATAATTATACTTTAAGGATGCGTCTTCCCTGTCCCTGTTGAATGAACTATCTGTAATCGTGTATATTCCGGAGGCGCTGAGTGATACCTCATCTCTTTTGGTAATGTAATTTAGTTTGGTTTCAAAGTTAGCCCTTCCGAATTCACTTGATTTTGTATAGGAATATCCAATAGTGGCGCTTCCTGAAAACCTGCTTTTAAATGATTTTCCATATGGGTATAGAACCGAAATGTCTTCAAGGAACACAGTAACAGTATCTTGTGTTCTTATCATGCTGCTGGTGTTGGGGAATGGGGCTGTTTTCAGTATGCCGAAATAGGATTGGTTGTTGGTTAGTTCAACCCTGAAAATTTTGGTGTTGGCCGCTATTGTTTTGACTTTTGGGATCTGTATGGTTACCTCACTGATGTTATCTGGTTTGAATGTGATATAGCCTAATTTGATCTTCTTTAGTTTGCCTATCAGGATCGTTCCGTTATGAAAGTATAGGGTGTCTTTTTTTTCTTGACCTGATAGTTTAATTGTTAGTAGCAGTAAGGCAAACAGTGTGGCAATGGCCCCGGCAAAGGGTATTTTTTGATATTTACTACTGCCGTATTTCATGCTTTTTCAGATACTGATGCGCCGTTTTGGTTTGGGTGATTTTGCAATTATTCGTGGTGATATTTATATGAAGTGTAGTACTAAATTACATTAAGCATGGTAAGGTTTATGCCTGATGGAAATATTCTTGCAGGCATAAGGTTATTTAACGGTTAAGTTTTGTTTAGGGCTTTTCGAATGCATGTTAAATGGTAGTTTTAAGGTATCAATCTATATTAATCGGGATGGTGAATATTTGGTGGACTGGTACATGAATTTGGTTGATAAGCTAACATTTCCTGATTCTTTCCCTATGTAATGGCTTTCGTTATCTGTGGTTTTATATGGTTTCCTGTTCTGTTTATTCGTAGACAATTTTAGATAGTTCTTAGTACTAATTAAGATTAATAATTAGAATTCCTGACTGAAGGAGTTGGCCTTTTGTAAGGGGAGAATATTTTTCCTAATTGTATAGTACCAACCAAATATTATAGCATGAAAAAGAGTCTTCTATTGTTTCTTTTTGTTTCATTTTTCCTTGTGAAGGGTATGACCCAGGATAAAGATACCACAATGGAAAAAAGCCTGGAAATTTATGGCTTTGTCATGACTGACATCGGATATGATTTTAAACAGATTGATCCCAATTGGTTTGACGTCGTACGACCTACTAAATTGCCTTCTTTTAAGAACCAATATGGTACTGATGGAAACGCCTACTTCAGTGTTAGGCAAACCAGATTTGGTGTAAAAGGATATACAAAGACTCCCTTGGGTTTGTTGAAAACACATTTTGAATTTGAACTTTTTGGAACGGGTGTGGATGCAGGTCAAACCACCCTACGTCTCCGTCACGCCTATGGTGAGTTGGGTAAATGGGGTGTTGGTCAATATTGGAGTCCATTCATGGATATTGATGTGTTCCCCAATACACTTGAATATTGGGGCCCAACAGGAATGGTTTTTTTTCGAAATGTACAGATCAGGTTCATGCCCATACAGGGGGATAGTCGGTTGACCTTTGCATTGGAACGTCCTGGAGCCAGTGCGGACCAGGGTGAATATGCTAACCGTATTGAACTGTCTGATGTTAAGCCAAGGTTCAAGCTCCCTGATTTTTCTGCAGAATACCGTTATGCTGGCAAGTTTGGTTATGTTGAGCTGGCTGGTATTTTAAGGAAGATCGAATGGGAAGACATGGGTAATGAGCAATACGACCTGAGTGGAGATGCCTTGGGATGGGGTTTGAACTTAAGTACCAATTTGAACCTGGGTAAGAATAGTGTGTTTAGGGGCCAATTGGTATATGGGGAAGGTATCCAAAACTATATGAACGATGCACCTGCTGATATAGGAATTAAAGAAAACTTTAGTGATCCTAATAAACCTGTTAAAGGAGTTGCCCTTCCTGTTACAGGTATAGTGGCCTTCCTGGATCATAACTGGACAAGCAATATGAGTACCTCCATCGGATATTCATCGGTTAGTATTGATAATGCTGATGGCTCTGCCGATAATGCCTTTAAAAAAGGACAATATGCCGTAGTAAATTTATTGTTTACCCCTGTTCAGAATTTTATGTTCGGTGCGGAAGTGCAGTATGGTAAAAGGGAGAACTTCAGGGATGGTTTTAGTTCTGACATCACTAAGTTGCAATTTTCTTTCAAGTATAATTTCTCCCAGTCCTTGTATCGCAAGAAATCCTAAAATAAATCTTGTTCTGTTTAACGCTTAATATTCAAAAATTATGAAGAAGTATTTTATAAGAAAATTATTCCGTTCTGCCTTTTTGATGGCGGGAGCAATGTTTTTTTCTATCAGCTTTGTAAAGGCACAAACAAAGGCAGAAATTGAGTCAGCAATCAAAGAAGCCTATGAGAAGTTCAAGGATCTTAAAGAAGGTAAGAATGCCGATTATATTAAAGAGTTGGCTACAGTTGACCCGAATATTTTTGGAATCGCGGTAGTAACTACTGATGGACAAGTGATAACCTTGGGGGATATTAAATCAATGGTGTCTATTCAAAGTGTTTCCAAGGTGTTTACCATGGCAAAAGTATTGGAAGAGCAGGGGCCACAGGCTATTCAGGATAAAATAGGCGTTGACGCTACGGGATTGCGATTCAATTCTATTGTTGCAGTTGAGCTACAGAAGGGTAAAGAGATCAATCCGTTGGTTAATCCGGGTGCAATAGCCTCTTCCAGTTTAATAGGTGGCGCTGATTCAGCTGCTAAGATGAAGAATATTATGGATATCCATAGTGCTTTTGCTGGCAGGGAATTATCACTTAACTGGCCGGTTTATGTAAGTGAAGCGGGTGATAATTTACGTAACCAGGCCATTGCGCACTTGCTGAAAGCCTATGGCCGGATGTATTTTGACCCTGTACAGGCTACCGATATTTATACGAAGCAATGCGCCATTAATGTCAATGCTAAGGATCTCGCTGTAATGGCAGGAACCCTGGCTAATGGAGGTGTTAACCCTGTAACTAAGAAAAAGGTGGTTTCACCTTCCACTGTAATGTATACACTTCCTGTAATGGTAACTGCTGGTTTATATGATAATGCCGGAATCTGGCTTTTCAATACCGGTTTGCCTGCAAAGAGTGGTGTGGGTGGCGGTTTGTTGGCGGTTGTGCCAGGGAAGTTTGGGATCGCTGTCGTTTCTCCACCATTGGATGCTGCTGGTAACAGCGTGAAGGCCCAAAAAGTAATTGCTTATGTAGTGGATAAACTCAAGTTGAATCCTTACCTCATTACTCCCAAGAATTGATCAATTGCCGAATCGGTCTGCTTTGTGTAGATAAGTAGGTTGCTCATTCTTTACAAATTATAATTGATTTAACTGTGCCAAAAAGACGCTTATTATTGGCGATGTTTACTGGGGTTTCAATTTGGGTAAATGCCCAAATTGAAACCCCGGTTTTAGATACTGTGAACAATCCTATAGCTGTCAGAAGAGGCGTTACCAAGGATACGGCATACTCCTCTGGTTCTTATGGTGAGTTTACACCTGGTAAGGGGTTTGACCTGGTCAAAAGTAAATATGGGAGTTTGAATATCAGTATTTATGGTATGATTCGGTACCTGAATCAAATGCCAGGGGAGCAAACTTACCAGGATCATTTAGGAAGGGACCGCAATCTTACCGGTAGGAATGATATCTACTGGCACCGTTCCATGATTTGGTTTTCCGGGTTTATAGGAGTGCCTAAACTGACCTATACCGTTACGGTTTGGAGTATCATGTCTACCCAGCAGACACTTATTTATGGTAATGTTCAATATCGGTTTAACAAGCATTTACGTGTAGGTATAGGTATGGTTCCCAATTTGTCCATTAGGTCGATGCAGGGGCCATTTCCGTACTATTCCTCAACAGACCGGACGATGGGTGAAGAGGCATTGCGGGGGGGATTTACCAATGGTTTGTTTCTGACTGGGGAAATTACTCCCAAGCTGTTTTATAATTTTACGCTTGGAAATAACCTCAGCCAATTAGGGGTTAACGCAGCTAAACTTACAAGGGATATGTCTAAGAGTTTTTCCCTTACTTGGTTGCCAACCACCGGGGAATTCGGTCCCCGCGGGGGTATAGGGGATTTTGAACACCATGAAAAATTGGCTACAAGATTTGGGGCATCCTATTGCCAGAGTCGTGAAGATCGGTTTAACAATATTGGTGAGCCCTCACCAGATAATACACAAGTCAGGCTTTCGGATGGGGTATTGTTTTTTGAACAAGGAGCCCTTGGTGATGGTATAACGGTTGATAATGCGAATTATAATATGATCGCTGTTGATATGGGTTTTAAGTACAAGGGTTTTAGCGTGCAGGGTGAGTTCTATTCCCGGAAGTTGTCCAAATTTGAATCTACCGAACCTTTGCCTATCAATAAGATCGTTGATAATGGATACAGTTTGCAAATCGGCTACATGGTTTTACCACGATTGTTGAACGCTTACCTGATCAATTCATATTTCTGGGACGAGTTCAAGCGGAATCCATGGGAAATCGGCGGGGGGCTTAATTTTTACCCGTTAAAGTCCAGGAGTTTCCGTGTAAATGGCCAGCTCATGCATGTTAGTAAGAGCGCGGCGGGAGGAACATTTGGGTTATATACCGGTGGACAAACGGGTTCAACGCTTACTGTTGGTGTTGATTTTATGCTGTGATATCAATTAATAATCAATACAGAAGCCTTATGTATGAAATTTTAGTGGGCAAGTCCCTTATCCGGCGGTTGTTACGGACCGGCATTGCTTCGATGTCCTTGTTGCTTTTTTGCAGCCAAAGTTTTGGGCAGAAGCCTTCGCCTGCTGATACAGCTTTGTTTCATGACTCACATTTCCATCTGACCAATTATATCCAGGAAGGAATAAGTGTAAAGAAGTTTTTGGAGGTAATGGGTACCAAGGTTGGACGGTCCACTTTATTTGGAATTCCTTTACAGCAACAATGGTCCTATGGTAATACGGGGAACTTTGCCCCCAATTATTATCTAGCCAGTGACGCACCCCTGTATTACTACAGTTTTACGGATGCCTTTATCGCCATGTCCTATAAGGGGTTGCCTGACCAGGATAAAAAGCGATTCGATCCGATGATTACTGGATTCAATCCGGCTGATATGTACGCTGCTGATCATATTAAGCGGGTGCTGAAGGTGTTTTCCGGTGTATTTAGTGGCATTGGGGAGTTTACCATCCATAAGGAATTTGTGTCCTCCAAGATTTCAGGTGAAACAGCTTCCCTGACCAATCCTGCCCTTGACCGGATCCTGGATTTTGCAGGGGAGTCGGGTTTGGTGGTGATCCTACATAATGATATCGACATGCCCTATCCCAAGAGCGGGCAGGAACCGTATTTAGTGAAGCAGGTTGGTGATCTTTTCAGGCGGCATAAGAATACTACCATTATATGGGCACATTGTGGTTTGGGAAGGGTTGTTCAACCGATTCACGATCAATTAAGGTTGCTGGAAACTGCTTTAGGAAACCCAGAGACCAGTCATGTTTATATTGATATTTCCTGGGATGAAGTTGCAAAGTATATTGTTTCTTCACCAGAAGCAGTGAAAGCTACTGCTGCTGTCATTAATAAGTATCCTGAGCGGTTTTTGTTTGGGACTGATGAGGTGGCTCCCCCAACACAGGAGAAGTATCTCAAGGTGTATAGAATGTATGCGCCTTTACTGGATCAGCTAACCCCTGATGCGCGGTATAAATTGCTAAAGGGAAATTATGAAAGATTGTTTGATGCAGCCCGGATCAAGGTGAGGGCCTGGGAAAAGGCACATGCCAATGAGCCGGATGTCATTCCCCCGCCAACACCTTCTTCTGGTGTGGCGAAACCAGAGCAGTAAAACTGAATCATCACTGTTTCAAATGTATTGTATAAGCAGTGTTCTGCGCTTATAGGGCTGCCGTTGGGGCGGCCCTTTTTTATTAAGCCTTTGATAGGCCTTCTTTTTATTTTTGATAGGTAAATGTTTGAATGTATGAACAAGGTCATTTGTTTGCTTCTGATCATCATCTTGCCCTTTGGTTTTTTAAAGGCCCAGGATACGGTTGATCAGGGGACATATCATGAGAAACATCGCTTACAGGTGCATTTTTCACCTAAAGCACATTGGATGAATGACCCTAATGGAATGGTTTATTATGAGGGGGTCTATCATTTATTCTTCCAGTATTATCCGGGGGGAACCACATGGGGGCCGATGCATTGGGGGCATGCCACCAGCACAGACCTGGTTCATTGGCAGGAACAGCCCATAGCATTGTATCCGGATAGCCTTGGATATATTTTTTCCGGAAGTGCTGTTTGGGACAAGCATAACACCTCAGGATTCGGACTAAATGGCAAAGGACCATTGGTGGCAGTGTTTACCCATCACAACCCAAATGCAGAGGTAGAAAGAAAAAATGATTGGCAATACCAAAGTCTTGCATACAGCAATGACTCCGGTAAGACCTGGATAAAATATGCTGGTAATCCTGTTTTGAGAAAACCCAATAGCACTGATTTCAGGGATCCAAAAATTACCTGGTATGAAGATGGTCGGAAATGGATCATGACCCTGGCAGTTAAAGACCATATTGAGATGTATTCCTCGCCGGATTTGAAGTCCTGGGTCTATGAATCCGAGTTCGGAAGGGATTTGGGGGCACATGGTGGGGTATGGGAGTGTCCGGACCTATTCCCCTTGGAATTTGAAGGAAAGACAATCTGGGTAATGATCATAAATCTTAATCCTGGGGCACCCAATGGGGGCTCAGGTGTGCAGTATTTTCTGGGGACATTTAATGGTAAGGCGTTTGTGCCCCTGCACAAGGAAACAAGGTGGCTGGACTATGGACCGGATAATTACGCAGGAGTTACCTGGGATAACACCGGGAAGCGGAGAGTACTCATTGGGTGGATGAGCAATTGGAATTATGCCAATGTTGTGCCTACAGTGGGCTGGAGAAGTGCAATGACCTTGCCAAGGACTTTGGGATTGATTAGGGTTGGAAAAGACATCTACCTCACCAATAATCCAGTTAAGGAGATTAAGTCAATTGAGTCCCGGTCTGTTACCATCAATCGCATTACAACAAACATGGCATTGGATATGTTGCCATCTTTGGAGAAGCTATCCATCCCTTGTAAATTGGAGGTTGAGTTGAGTCGCAAAGATGATTTTTCCTTTACCTTTTCCAATGACCAGGGAGAGGAATTGCTGGTCGGCTATGAACGGGAAACCAAACGTTATTTTATTGATCGGACCAGGGCCGGCGATAATAGTTTTCATAGTGGTTTTGCAAAAAGGTTTTTTGCGCCGGATATAGCAGGTGATGGAGCTACAAAACTTGTTCTGGTGATGGACAAATCTTCAGTAGAGTTATGGTCGGATAATGGCCTGACTGCATTGACTGCGGTCTATTTCCCAAATGCTGCCTACAATCATTTGACATGGAGATCAAGAAAGAGTATTGCCAGGAAGATCAGTATTACCGATCTGAATAGTATTTGGGAAAGAAGGGATAGCCGATAATTAAATGCAGGAAAGCTGAAATGTAATGGAATAAACAATTCCCTGCAGTCTTATCCCAAGGGTCTTTATTGGTAGGAAGTAGGTCCTTTTGTAATAGAACTTGGGGATAAGGATAAGAATGGGCTGCTATTTTAAAAAGAATTGATTTTTTCAACATGGAGAATATACACATTAGTGTTGTCCGGGTGGATGATGACTGATTTGAAACCTGCAAGTTCCAGTGGATTTTCTTGATAGTTTAACGGTTAAACCCGGATCAGAAAGGAATGGTTAAATAGCTTAAAATCCTTTCCTGTATTGGGGTTTAGGGTTTTTATGGGGAAAAGTCAGCTAGCCAGGAAACATTCGTTAGTTCTTTAGATAAGCCGTTGGATTATTTTCAAATGACATTACGGAAGAATTATTTTTTGACCATTTTTCTTTTTGGAAAAGCCCGATGAGTTTTTTCCAGATGATAGTTGTGAAATAGGTGAGGGTGGCTAAAATGTTCAATTTTCCAATATTGTTTTAATGTCTCTAATCCACCTGGCATATAAATGAAAGAACTTATGAAGCATGTTTTAAGAAGCGGACTGCCATCAATGGTTGGTGTATTGGCAGTTGCTACAGCCTTAGCCCAAAATCCAGTAAAGCCATCTCCAACCTCAAAAGCCATTGTTTTGGATAGGACCAGTTTACCTATCCGCGAACCGGCCAGGCCTTTTTACACAGAACTTGATGTGCGCAATGCAACACCTCCAACCCGGTTTGAGGTAAAAGCCCCCCAAGGTGCTCCAAACGTAGTGATCGTCCTCATTGATGATATGGGATTTGGGGTTTCGGAGGCCTTTGGTGGTCCCATTCCCATGCCGACTTTAAACAGGCTGGCCAATAATGGATTGAGGTATAACCGCTTTCACACAACGGCACTTTGCGCTCCTACCAGGGTTGCCTTGCTGACCGGTTATAACCATCACTCGAATAATATGGGTGCTATTACAGAGTTGGCTACTACCTACCCGGGAAACACAGCAGTGAGGCCACAAACCATTACACCAATGGCTGAAGTGTTGAGGCAGAATGGATATAATACTGCCCAGTTTGGAAAATGTCATGAAGTGCCACCATGGGAGATCTCCAATTCTGGCCCTCAGGACCGATGGCCAACCCGTTCCGGATTTGAGAAGTTTTACGGTTTCCTGGGTGGCGAGACCAACCAGTGGTCGCCGTTGATCTATGATGGGGTGACAATGGTGGAAACGCCGGAAGACCCCAATTATCATTTCACCACGGATATGACGAACCAGGCTATTTCCTGGGTGCGTTTACAGCAAGCCCTTACACCAGGTAATCCATTCTTTATGTATTATGCGCCAGGTGCAACCCATGCCCCGCATCATGCACCTAAAGCTTTCATCGATAAGTACAAGGGAAAGTTTGATAAAGGTTGGGATGTGTTGAGGAAGGAAACCTTTGAGCGGCAAAAACAGATGGGTATTATTCCCAGGAATACACAATTAGCTCCCAAGCCGGCTGATATCAAGGACTGGGATAAGCTTTCGCCAGATGAGCAGAAATTATTTGCGCGGCAGATGGAAGTATATGCCGGCTTTGCGGATCACACAGATTACGAGATAGGCAGGCTAGTGAAGACACTGGAAGACCTCGGCGTTATGGATAATACTGTTTTCATTTTTATCGCCGGAGATAATGGTGCCAGTGCTGAAGGCCAGATGAACGGTATGTTCAGCGAAATGTCCTATTTCAATGAGGTGCCTGAAACCGTTCCTGATATGTTGAAAAAGGCCGATGAGTGGGGGTCTCCAAGTACTTACCCACATTATTCTGCGGGTTGGGCTGTTGCCATGGATGTGCCATTTACCTGGACCAAGCAAATGGCTTCTGATTTTGGTGGTACAAGGAATGGGATGGTTGTATGCTGGCCCAAGGGTATCAAGGCAAAGGGAGAAGTTCGTTCCCAGTTTGCCCACGTGGTAGATATTGCTCCTACTATTTATGAAATCTCTAAGATCCCGGCTCCAAAGACGGTGAATGGTATTCCCCAGGATCCGATCGAGGGGACAAGTATTGCTTATTCTTTCAATGCCCCGGCCAGTCCGGAAAAGCATAAGGTCCAGTATTTTGAAATGTTTGGTAACCGTGGCATCTATAGTGATGGTTGGTATGCAAGGACCATCCATAAAGCGCCCTGGAGTTCGAAGCCCTATAATGACTTAAGTAAGGATGTGTGGGAGTTATACAATACAAAAGAGGACTTTAGCCTTGCCAATAACCTGGCCGCAAAGGAGCCTGCCCGCTTGAAATCACTCCAGGACTTGTTTATGAAAGAAGCAGTAAAGTACCATGTTTTGCCACTTGACGACAGGACCTTTGAAAGGATGATTGCTTCGCAGATGGGTAGACCCAATATTATGGAAGGAAGGACCTCGGTTACTTATGGTGAAGGAATGAAAGGAATGGGGGTAGATGTGTTTGTCGATCTGAGGAGTACTTCTTATACCATCAAGGCAGACGTGGAAGTGGATAATAATGGTAATGGGGTAATCGTATGCCAGGGAGGAAGATTCGGAGGCCTGAGTTTTTACCTGAAAGGCGGGAAGCCTGCATTCACTTATAATTTCCTGGGTATGTCTGGCAACCAGATCATGGCAAGCGAACCATTAAAGCCGGGTAAGCATAACCTGGTCTTTGATTTCAATTATGATGGCGGTGGGCAAGGAAAGGGAGGAGCAGGAATTATTATGGTTGATGGTGTAAAGGTTGCGGAAGGCAGGATTGATAAAACCCAACCAGGTATTTTCTCAGTTGATGACCTGGCAGATGTAGGCCTGGATGAGGGAACCCCTGTTGCCGATTATGGGCCTTCTTCAAAGTTTAGTGGTAAGATTGATAAGGTGTATATAGAAGTCAGGAAATAATTGTTTTGTAGGCTGACAATTCTTTGCCGATGCTTTACTGGCAAGGAGGTCGCAGATTACTATGTAAAATGAAAAAACCAGGAAAGATGAGTTTAGTACAATCATTGAAAAGGTATTCAGGGATCCTGTTATGGGTAGCATTCTTTGCTTTTCCAGCGAAGGGAAAGGCACAGCAGCCGGCTCCCTCATTGCCCGACACGGCAAAAATGACCTATAACCAGATATCCCAGAGCATGAAATTGTTCATGTATCCGTCAAAGGGACAAAGTCAGCAAAAGCAAAAACAGGATGAATTTGAATGTTATAAATGGGCCGTGGAGCAGTCTGGTATCGATCCATTAAACCTGCCTAAAGTAGAAGCCCCGCCACCACAAACCGGTCCTACAGGAGCTGCTGTTGGTGGTGCAGCCAGAGGGGCAGCTGCAGGTGCGGCTATCGGTTCTATTTCCGGCGATATGGGTAAAGGTGCCGCATATGGGGCAATGATTGGGGGTATGGCTGGTCGCAGGCAAGGTAAGCAGGCGCAGGCACAGCAAAACCAACAAGCCCAGGCAAGTGCAAAAGCCTCTGAGGAAGAAATGAAGAATACCTTTAAAAAGGCTTTCTCTGCCTGTATGGAAGGTAAGGGCTATACCATCAAATAAGTCTTTTTCCGGAATCGAAAAGAGTTCCCCAATCATTCACAACAATGAATTAAACCATGAAAAATTTGATTTTATCATTTGCGGTGTTCTCGCTTTTAGTAGGATGTTCCTCACAGGATGACCAAAAGGCCAGGGAGCAGGCAAATATTGAACTGGTAAAGAACTATGTAAAGGCAGTGGAGGAGCTGGATTTCGAAGCCATGGGAAGTTTCCTGGATGAAAAGTATATGGGATTAGGTCCGTCATTTGGTGATACCATTTATAGAGCAGCGGCCATTGAGAATTGGAAGAATAATGTTGAGAACCTTTATGAAAAAATAAAGTACAACAAATCCAAGTTCGTAGCAGTGACCATAGCTGAAGGAGATAATAAAGGCGAGTGGGTGGCCAATTGGGCGGAGTTGAAAATAAAGTTTAAGGGTGAGGAAAAGGAGGTGACCATTTGGGCTAATGTTAATTACATGATCGAGAATGGCAAGATCGCCAGAAGCCTGACTTTTTATAATGAAGCCGATGCACTCAGGCAATTGGGTTATCTGATTGTACCACCGGATGCTGTGAAGTAATTCTTGTATAAACCATTATCGTATTTGTTGAAAGCCCCACACCGATGTGGGGCTTTCGTTAATCCGGAAGCAGCCCGATTCCGGATTCATTCTATTGATTCGGCCAAAGGCTGAGGCTGGAATAACAGGCAATCAATTTTTCGGCAATATGACGATCCGGAAAATGTCATCCTACTCTTGCAAGTTGAATTCACCTTGGTAATATTGATCCGTTCTTTACTATAAAACAGGATAATGAAGGGTAGATTTTTTGCCAGTTCCGATTCCATTAATTCCCATTGGTATTTTAATTGTTATTTTATGAATTAAAGTAAGCATGGTCGCGTGAAAATTAACCACCTTAAATTTTTGGTTTGCCAATGCGCCGGGTTGATCATGGCAGCTGGTTGTGATAGCCCAGTGCATAAGGATGATCAACTGCCCAAACCTGCCCCAAAGGTTGATTATATCCGTAAGATCGAAGGGAGGAGCGAAAAGATTGCGTTAAAGGAGGCCCAGCGGGGCGAGGTGCTAATCGCTTATGCTGATTGCTATACCTGCCATACAAAGGAGAAAAGGGCTAAGGGGCCGGCCTTTCAGGCAATAGCTGACAGATACCCCGTAAACGATGGATACTTTGAACTGTTGGCCCTAAAGATTATTAAGGGTGGGAGTGGGGCCTGGGGAAATCCGGTAATGTCACCCCATCAGGATTTGACAGAAGAAGATGCAAGAATGATGGTGAAGTATATCTTGTCCCTAAAGAAATGAAAGCCTAACTGGTAGTGAAGCTTTTGCGGGCCGGATGGGACTTGAGCCCGGGCGCATGCTAACCAACTGAACTACCGATCCACAAATGCGGTGTTTGTTAAGAAAAGAAAGCCCCACATTAAGTGGGGCATCTAGCGGACCGGACGGGACTCGAACCCGCGACCTCTGCCGTGACAGGGCAGCATTCTAACCAACTGAACTACCGATCCTATTGGTTTGGTGGGGTGCGAAAATAAAAAAAATCCAATACCATGACAAATTGGTTAGAAAAATATTTCACCCGATTTTACCGCCTGTTTTCGAGAGCCCTATTGAATTGTGATAATTTATTATGGATTGATTAATTAAGGGCGCATTCAAACCAACTGACGTACCGATCCAATAAGAAGGTGTAATTGCAGAAAACAGAAAAGCCCCACAACTAGTGGAGCTTCTTGCGGACCGGACGGGACTCGAACGCCGTCCCCACAGTCCTGTGGGGATGACAGTGCGGCATCCTAACCAACAGAACTACCGATCCAAAAATGAGGTGGAGTGAAAACAAAAAAGGGATGGAGCTTTTGCGGACCGGACGGGACGAACGCGTCCCCCAGTCCTGTGGGATGACGATCCAAAAAGTGGGGATGACAGTGCGGCATCCTAACCAACAGAACTACCGATCCAAAAATGAGGTGGAGTTAATGAAAACAAAAAAGCCCCACGACTAGTGGAGCTTTTGCGGACCGGACGGGACTCGAACGCCGTCCCCACAGTCCTGTGGGGATGACAGTGCGGCATCCTAACCAACAGAACTACCGATCCAAAAATGAGGTGGAGTTAATGAAAACAAAAAAGCCCCACGACTAGTGGAGCTTCTTGCGGACCGGACGGGACTCGAACGCCGTCCCCACAGTCCTGTGGGGATGACAGTGCGGCATCCTAACCAACAGAACTACCGATCCAAAAATGAGGTGGAGTTAATGAAAACAAAAAAGCCCCACATTAAGTGGGGCATCTAGCGGACCGGACGGGACTCGAACACCGTCCCCACAGTCCTGTGGGGATGACAGTGCGGCATCCTAACCAACAGAACTACCGATCCAAAAATGAGGTGGAGATAATGAAAACAAAAAAGCCCCACGATTAATGGAGCTTTTTGCGGACCGGACGGGACTCGAACGCCGTCCCCACAGTTCTGTGGGGATGACAGTGCGGCATCCTAACCAACAGAACTACCGATCCAAAAATGAGGTGGAGATAATGAAAACAAAAAAGCCCCACGATTAATGGAGCTTTTTGCGGACCGGACGGGACTCGAACCCGCGACCTCCGCCGTGACAGGGCGGCATTCTAACCAACTGAACTACCGATCCAGTTCCCATTTGCGTTGGGGTATCGCGTTTTGGGATTGCAAAGATAATGGGATTTCAATATTCCAAACAAAACTTTTCCAAAAAAAATCTCAACCCTTAATTTTACACCTCAACCAACACGTATGCCGGAGAATAAGAACAGACAATTCCTGGAGTTTGAAAAACCAATTAAGGACCTGTTTGATGAGATTGAGAAGCTAAAACAAACTGCAGAAAAGACCAAGGTAGATATGTCCGAACCTATCGCTAATCTGGAGGCGCAGGTTTTGGAAAGAAGGAATGAAATCACCAAGAACCTGACCAGTTGGCAAAAGGTTCAGCTTAGCCGACATCCTGATCGTCCTTATACCCTGAAGTATATCGATAAAATGACTGATAACTTCGTGGAGTTGCATGGTGACCGTAATGTTAAGGATGATAAGGCGATGGTGGGCGGTTTTGCCCAGTTGGATGGAGAAACCGTAATGTTTATCGGTCAGCAAAAGGGGATCAATACCAAGATGCGCCAACTGCGGAATTTTGGTATGGCCAACCCTGAAGGTTACAGGAAGGCACTTCGCCTTATGCGTCTTGCTGAAAAATTCAATAAGCCCATTGTTACCCTGATCGATACACCTGGAGCATATCCCGGACTGGAAGCCGAAGAGCGTGGCCAGGGAGAAGCCATTGCCCGCAATATCTACGAAATGATGCGCCTGAAGGTGCCTGTAATCTGTGTCGTGATTGGTGAAGGAGCATCTGGTGGTGCATTGGGTATTGGTGTAGGGGACAGGGTGTTCATGTTGGAAAACACCTGGTACACGGTAATCTCACCGGAAAGTTGCTCTTCCATCTTATGGCGTAGCTGGGAGATGAAGGAAAAAGCTGCAGAAGAATTGAAGTTGACCTCCGATCACATGCATAAATTCGGGCTGGTTGACAAGGTTGTACCCGAACCAATTGGTGGGGCACATTGGGATTACAATGAAGCGGCACAATACCTCAAAAAGGCACTGATTGAAACTTTGAAGGAACTGAAACAGGTTCCCGCAGAAGAGCGGGTTCGCCAACGCATTGAGAAGTTCAGCAAAATGGGCTTCTGGGATGAGGTCCCTGTTTGATCCTGGTGAACTTTATTGACGTTTGCGAAAGGGAAATAGCTCACCCCCAAGTGGGCTTTTATCCTATGGAAACATGTCAACAAATTCTCAAACTTCAAAATTTTCAATTTTAATATGTCACTCAGAAGAACTTTACGTGGTACAGGTGTTGCCATAGTGACTCCTTTTACCGGTAATGGCGATATTGATTTCAATGCCCTTGAAAGACTCATCAATCACCAGATCAACAACGGTGTAGAGTACCTTGTGGCCTTGGGTACTACTGGTGAAACGCCAACGCTTTCAAAAGAAGAGAAGATTGATATTATCAATTTTGTTTATGATAAGGTAGCCGGCAGGGTGCCGGTGATTGTAGGTGTTGGTGGAAACAATACCCATGAGTTGGTTAAGGACCTGGAGAAATTCCCCCTTGAAAAGGCTGTGGCAGTCCTGAGCGCCAGTCCTTACTATAATAAACCATCTCAGGAGGGAATATTTAAGCATTACGAAGTGCTGGCTGCCTCCTCACCCAAGCCCATCATCCTTTATAATGTCCCGGGGAGGACAGGTCGAAATATGGAGGCTTCAACTACTTTAAGGTTAGCCCATGAAGTTCCCAATATCGGTGGCATAAAGGAGGCAGCAAACAACATGGTTCAATGTATGCATATCCTGCGAGACAGGCCAGAGCATTTCCTGGTGGTAAGCGGCGACGATGACCTGGTAATGCCGCAGTTGGCTTGTGGTATGGATGGTGTTATCAGTGTTGCCGCCAATTGCTTTCCCAGGCAATTTTCCGATATGATACGGGCAGGGCTTGCCCATGATTTCGTGACGGCCAAAAAATTGAATGATCCATTATTGGAAGCCTATCATTTACTTTTTGCAGAGAACAATCCCGCTGGAGTGAAGGCGTTTCTCGCCATCCAGGGAATGATCGGGAACCATTTAAGGTTGCCAATGGTGCCTCTTAGTGAGGGCTTGTACCAAAAAGTGAAAGTTTATCTCAATGCATAATGGAAAGTCCCGGTAACGGGACTTTTTTATTTGCTAAATATGAGGAATGGTAAGAGGCATTTTCTGGTGTAATAATATTTTTAGGCTATATGAAAAAGATCACATCAACCTTATTCCTCATTTCCTTTATAGTCCTTACGGCTTGTGCCCAACACAAGGTCAATATCATCATTGAGAAGTATCCTGCATTTACGGGAGACGGGCCACTTTACCTGGCGGGTGATTTTAATAACTGGGACCCTGCCCATGAAAGAAGCAAACTGATAAAACTAGCTGATGGCCGTTATGCGTTCAGGTCTGATAATGTGCCCGGTGGCGATTATCAGTTTAAGGTGACCAGGGGCAGCTGGGAAACTGTTGAATCGGGACCAACTGGCCAACCAATCGCTAACAGGCAGTTATCCATCGTTTCTGATACCACTGTTGTTTTGGCCATTGAAGGCTGGGGTGATGCATTTGGAACAAGGAAGAAGCCTGTATCAACTTCTTCCAGCCAGGTAAGGGTTATGGATACGGCTTTTTTCATGCCTCAGTTGGGAAGGACCAGAAGGGTCTGGATCTATTTGCCAAAGGACTACTATGACAGTAAAGGAAAATATCCGGTATTGTATATGCACGACGGGCAAAACCTGTTTGATAACCTGACATCATATGCGGGTGAGTGGGGGGTTGATGAAGCCCTGGACTCCCTTGACAAAGGATTCATTGTTGTAGGCATCGATAATGGCCAGGAAAAAAGGATGAATGAATACAATCCCAATGACAATCCAAGGTTTGGTAAGGGGGAAGGGGCGGAGTACCTGGAGTTTATTGTAAAGACCTTGAAACCCCATATTGATAAACATTATCGTACTTCAAGGAAGCCTGAACATACTGCTATTGCAGGGAGCTCCATGGGTGGGCTGATCTCCTTTTATGCCGGGTTATGGTATCCGGGGGTGTTTGGGAAAGTGGGGGTTTTTTCGCCCTCATTCTGGATCAGCCCAGCCATTGAAAAGGAGCTTGACCAAGCTTCGGTCAACAGGAAGAAGATATCCCAGCAGTATTATTTCTTTGCCGGGGGAAAGGAAGGTGGTAATATGGTTCCCGATATGGAAAGGGTTGTTGGGTTAATGAAAGCAAAGGGACTTTATGACCTAAATGCAATAATTGACCCCAATGGCATGCACAATGAATCAAGCTGGCGAAAGCATATGTCGGGATTTATTGACTGGCTGAAATTTGGCGGGAAGTAAATCAATTGGTTTACAGGCGGTAGGTTACCCCTTCAATGGCCAATTGGGTATTTGCAAAGACTTCCTTTGCTTCCTCCTCAAACTGTTCCAGTTTCTCATATTTGGAACTGAAATGGCCAATGATCAGTCTTTCCACCCCAGCCCTTGCCGCGATGGTTGCAGCCTGGTGGGTAGTACAGTGGAAACGTTTGGCTGCCCGGTCTTCCAGGTCCTTGAGATAGGTCGTTTCGTGGTAAAGAAGGGTGGCGCCTTTTGCCTTCTCTATCAGGGACTCATTATAGCAGGTATCTGCTGAATAAACGTAAGATTTGGGGGAGGGGGCGGGATCCGTTACCCAATCATTCTCAATGAGATCCCCGGCCTTGTTGGTGTAGTTGTGCCCCCACTTAAGCCTGTCAAAAAAGGCAGCCGGGACTTCGAACTGCCTGGCTTTTTCAGGGTTTACCCTTCTAGGTGCCCTTACCTGCTCGAACCTGAATCCCCAGCAAGGGATCCGGTGGCTAACCTTAAAGCTGGAAACCTTGAATTTGTCATTATTGACAATAATGCCGTCTTCACCAAGGGGATAAAACTTCAACTGGTAAGGAAGGACCGTATCAGCCACTTTTAATTGAAAATTGATGATCTCCGCTAATTCGGCGGGGGCGTAAATGTTCAGTTCCTGTTCCCGTCCCAACAGGCCCATACTTGTGACAAGGCCAATCAGGCCAAAATAATGGTCGCCGTGAAGATGGGAAATGAAGATATGCTGGATCTTACTGCGCCTGATCTTGTACTTGGCAAGCTGCATCTGGGTTCCTTCACCGCAATCGACAAGGAACAGGTATTCGTCCAGGGTGATGACCTGGGCCGTTGGATGCCTGTCGAAAGCGGGTAAAGCAGAATTGTTGCCAAGTATAGTTACAGCCAGCATAAAGGGTTTGATCAGTCTTCTCCTAACGAAGTTCCTTAAGCGATATTATTCCAAAGACAGCAATAGGTACAAATTGCTGCATTTCTTCGCAAAATAAGGTCTCATTGGTGCTTGTCCAAGCGGCTGTGTTTAAAGTACATATTGGGAAGCATTGCGGGGAGGCCTTAAAACATCGGCTCACTGTCATCCAGTAACTCCCTTTCAATCTCCTCCATCTGTACGATATCCCAGGCTTCGCTCTCGGTAGGGGTAGCGCTCATGATCTCTAATAACTGATGCTGGTCAAGGAAGTTCTCCAAATCAGGATGCAGTTCGCAGACAACAAAAGAGGCGTTGTTTTCGTAAAAGTTTTGCTGTATCTTAACTAAGGCTTCAGCGGCTTCCGTATCCATCAGGACTACATTGCCCATTTTCAGTACAAGGTTTTTAACGTCATTTTGCAGGTAAACCAATAAACTGTTCTGCAGCTCTTCTGTCATATTAGCAGTAATTTTTTCGTCAACGATCGTAATGACATGGAATTTTTCCTTGGTATCAATTTTGACCTGCATAATGGGTGTAATTAAAGATTGAAAATAACGTTCTTGGGACAAAAGGTTTCCGGTGCCAATATTTATTGCAAAACTGATGCTAAAACCGGTATTTGCGTAGAACCTAAACTCAAAAATATTCGTTATTATTGTATAACACACAACCACTTATAAAATGGACAACAATTTTTCCGCCCAGGTAAAGGAGATTATCTCGTTCAGCAGGGAAGAAGCATTGCGGCTGGGGAATGATTTTATTGGTACTGAGCACCTTCTGCTTGGGCTGATAAGGGAAGGTGATAATACCGCTGTCCGCATCTTAAAGAGTTTCAACGTGGACCTTTATGAATTGCGTAAAGAGGTTGAGCTGGCTGTGAAGGACAAAACAGGGAAGAATATTGCTAATATCAATAGCTTGCCATTGACCAAACAGGCAGAAAAGGTAATTCGTGTTACCGTTCTGGAGGCCAAGGCATTAAAGAGCCCTACTGTTGAGACTGAACACCTCATGCTTTCGATTCTGAAGAACAAGGAGAATATTGCAACACAAATACTAAACCAGTTTGACGTGGATTATGACCTTTTCAGGAATGAGTTGGGCGTAGTGAAGAGCAATGACGTACGTAGTGAGTACTCAGATGAGAATGATGATGATTTCGATGAGGAAAAGAAATATAGCCAGCAAAAAGCCAAGCAGCCAGGTAATACCAAGAGCAAGACTCCAGTATTGGATAACTTTGGTCGCGATATTACCCGCCTTGCAGAAACCGGTGCCCTGGATCCAATTGTAGGTCGTGAAGAGGAGATCGAAAGGGTATCGCAGATCCTTTCCCGCAGGAAGAAGAATAATCCCATCCTGATAGGTGAACCCGGAGTAGGTAAGACTGCCATTGTAGAGGGGTTGGCCCTTAGGATTGTTCAACGCAAAGTTTCCCGGGTTCTGTTCGATAAGCGGGTGATTTCCCTTGACCTGGCAGCACTGGTTGCCGGCACCAAGTACAGGGGGCAGTTCGAGGAGCGCATGAAGGCGATCATGAATGAGTTGGAAAAGAATCGCGATGTCATTTTATTTATCGATGAAATCCACACTATCGTTGGTGCGGGTGGGGCAAGCGGATCACTGGATGCTTCCAATATCTTCAAGCCTGCATTGGCCAGGGGTGAATTGCAATGCATTGGTGCGTCAACCCTTGATGAATACAGGATGTATATCGAGAAAGATGGGGCCCTTGACCGTCGTTTCCAGAAGGTTTTGGTAGAACCGCCAAGTATAGATGAGACCATCCAGATCCTGAACAATATCAAGCCCAAGTACGAGGAGTACCATAATGTCAATTACTCAGAAGACGCTATTGATGCCTGTGTTAAGCTGAGTGATCGCTATATGACCGACAGGTTGCTTCCTGATAAGGCCATTGACGTGTTGGATGAAGTTGGCGCCAGGGTTCACCTCAAGAATATCAATGTTCCCCAGGAGATACTTGACCTGGAAAAGAAGATCGAGGAGGTGAAGAATGAGAAGAACAGGGTGGTGAAGAGCCAGAAATTTGAAGAGGCTGCTTCCCTGAGGGATACAGAGAAAAGACTGCAGGAGGAACTGGAGAAGGCAAAGGCCCAGTGGGAAGAAGAAAGCAAGCACAAGCGTTACCCCATTACAGAAGAAGATATCGCTGAAGTGGTGAGCATGATGACCGGTATACCGGTTAAGCGTATGGTTCAGGCAGAAAGTGAGAAACTGAAGAAAATGGCTGAAGACATGAGGGGAATGGTGATTGGCCAGGACGAAGCCATCCAGAAAGTGGTGAAGGCCATCCAGCGTAACCGTGTAGGCCTAAAGGATCCCAAGAAACCGGTTGGAACCTTCATTTTCCTTGGACCCACAGGGGTAGGTAAGACAGAATTGGCCAAGAGCCTTGCCAGGTATATGTTCGATAGTGAGGATGCCCTCATCAGGATCGACATGAGTGAATACATGGAAAAATTTACTGTTAGTCGCCTGATTGGTGCCCCTCCCGGCTATGTAGGATATGAAGAGGGCGGTCAGTTGACCGAAAAGGTTCGTCGCAAACCCTACTCCGTAATATTGTTGGATGAGATAGAGAAGGCACACCCGGATATTTACAATATCCTGTTGCAGGTATTGGATGACGGCCAGCTTACAGACGGATTGGGTCGTAAGGTGGACTTTAAGAATACCCTTATCATCATGACCTCCAATATTGGGGTGCGTCAATTGAAAGATTTTGGTGAAGGAGTTGGATTCGCTACCGCTGCAAGGACTTCCAATGTTGAAGAGAACAGTAAGGCCGTAATTGAAAAGGCATTGAAGCGTACCTTCTCACCTGAATTCCTGAACAGGATCGACGATGTAGTGATCTTCAATTCACTTTCCAAGGAGAATATCTTCCAGATCATTGATATCCTGTTGAAGGGTGTAATGAAGCGACTCAACAACCTTGGCTTTAGCCTGGAGTTGACAGAAGAGGCAAAGAGCTTTATTGCAGACAAGGGTTATGACCAGCAGTTTGGTGCAAGGCCGCTGCACAGGGCACTCCAGAAATACCTGGAAGATCCATTGGCAGAAGAGATCCTTAACATGACCATCAAGGAAGGCGATGTCTTGATAGCTGACCTCGACAAGGAAAATAATAAGATAACTTTCCGTCTGAAGGAATCTTCCTCTAAAGTTGAAAAGTCTGAAGCTTCCTAAATCCAGGAAACATGAATAAAAAAGCCTGTACATCATGTACAGGCTTTTTTTATGGCAAAAGATCAGGAGGATGTTGTAAAACCTGCACGTATGAAGATAATCAACCAGGCTTCCATTATCATTGTGGTTGCAATATGGTTGTTGGCAGCCGGTTTTTTCCGGCATCTGCCGGCAGATGTACCAATTCATTTCAATTGGCAAGGGGCGCCTGATCATGTTGGCAGTAAGAAATTAATTTTTATCCTTCCGGTATTGGCTACCTTACTGAACCTGTTACTTGGATACCTAGCCAGGCACCCGGAATTGCATAATTATCCAGTGAAGATCACAAAGGCTAATTCAGCTAGCTGGTACGAAAGAAGCGCCTGGTTACTTTTTATCGTTCGCCTGATTGTTTCAGCTATTTTTCTTGTACTAACCCTCATTGTGATAGTTTCAGCACTCAGGTGCCAGTCAGACAAGTTGTTTTACCTGCTTACAGCCTTGGTGCTTGCAATACCAGCTGGGATCGCCTGGGTATTAATTCGCCCTCTGTCTTCGAAACCTTCCTGAATCATTTTGGCTAAAGCCTGTTTTAAAGGATATTTGCATTCTATGGCAGGCAGGAAAAATATCATAATTACTATCGATGGATGGAGTAGTTGCGGAAAAAGTACGCTGGCCCGTCAATTGGCCCGTGAATTGAATTATGTTTATATCGATAGTGGCGCCATGTACAGGGCAATCACCCTTTACTTCTTACGCAACCATGTTGACTGGACCGATCCTGCCCAGGTAATGGAGGCGCTAGGTAATATCCAATTGGAGTTCAGGTTCAATGAGCAGAGCCAGAAAAGTGAGATATACCTGAATGATGAGAATGTTGAGTACCTGATCAGGGACCTCGTTATTGCGGAGAAGGTGAGTGATATTGCCGCCATTCGGGAGGTAAGGGAGTTTGCTGTGGGGCAACAACAGGAAATGGGGAAAAGGAAGGGAATAGTGATGGATGGAAGGGATATCGGTACTGTTGTTTTCCCCAAGGCAGAACTAAAGATCTTTATGACTGCCGACAATGCGGTAAGGGTGGAGCGCAGGTTCAAGGAGTTATTTGAAAAGAATCCCAATATTTCCATTGAGGAAGTAAAAAACAACCTTGAAATGCGGGATTATATTGATAGTCATAGGGATGTTTCCCCCCTGCGGCAGGCTGAGGACGCCCTGGTTTTGGACAATAGCAACCTCACGATGGGCGAACAATTAAAGCTGGCTATGAAGTGGGTCAATGAAAAATTGCTTGTTTAAGGATTTTTCCTTAAAATTGTACACTCTTACGGTGATTTAAACCTGTTCCGGCATCCTTTTTGTTAAAAAACCTTCTGGCAGTATCTTGCGCCATTCCAGATCCCAATACCTAGCCGATAATACCACCAATACTCTTCTTTCGAAATCTGATCCATGCAAAGGCTTAGTTGTAGTAGTTTTCTCATGAGCAATACGCTTCCATGAATCGTATGCTTTTGAAAAGCTCACCCAGATCGTACCCGCCCCGATAATCTTTAAAAAGTATGTGTTTCATTATGAACCTGCAAAAAAGGCTGGGTGCAGTAGTACTATCATTATTAATCACGCTGATGGTTAATGGTCAGAGCAATATTGTTATGCAATCTGACTTTGAGGCAAATAGTATCGTTTACGGTTGGGACTTCCAACATTCCTGTTGTTCTTATAGTTTGACAAGGAGTAACCTGGTCAGGAGGACCGGTAATAATTCCATGCGTGTTGAACTAAGGAGATGGGATGCTGATGTGGAAGGCAGTAAACGTGCCGAGATCGTGGAGAATAGCAATCCTTTCCCTCCCAACCCCGACCAGCGCTGGTTTGCTTTTAGTAATTTCCTTCCTGCTGATTTTCAGCGGGACTCTGCCTATGATCTTTTGGCCCAGTGGGTGGCTGTGGCTTCTGCTACCAGGCAAACCCCAACCCCGCCGCTTTCCCTGCAAATATTCCGCGGGGATTGGGTACTTGTTGTACGTTATGATTCAGTAGATATTAATCAGGATAGGGGAGCCAATATCAGGACAAGGATGATCAACCTTGGGCCATGGCAGCGTGGGGTGTGGAATGACTGGGTCTTCTATTATGAACCTTCCGATAGCGACCAAGGGCTGATCAGGGTTTGGAGGAATAACCAGCTTTTACTGGAATACCGCGGAAAGAATTACTATAAGGGAGCATTCTCCCCTTTCTTTAAGGTAGGGATCTATAAGTGGGCATGGGCAGCAGGTTGGAATGTGCCTGCTGAAACATCAGTGATCAACTCTAGGGTGTATTTTGTCGATAATGTTAGGGTGGGTAACCGAAATGCCATTTTAAATGATTTTGTAATCCCATCCCCGGCTCCTACCAATGCATTGCCTATTGTGTATGGTGGAAACAACCAGGTTTCCAATGCCACTATTGACAGGGCTACCATTAATGGTAGTGCGTCTTATGATACCGATGGAACCATTGTGGAATACCGCTGGACCCAGGAATCAGGACCCAATGTGGCTGCACTGGAGACCCCTAATTCTCCGATTACCAGGATGACCGGACTCGTACAGGGAATGTACAGGTTCAGGTTGACAGCCAGGGACAATGCGGGTGGGGTTGCATATGGTTTTGTAAATGTTGAACAACAGGGATTTTCCACTGCGAACCTCATGCCAATCGTACAAACCGGGCCTACCAGGATTGTTTCCCTTCCAACAACGACTAGTTTTTTGTCTGCAAGTGGTACTTACGACCCTGATGGGTCAATTGTCGGCTATACTTGGACGCAGGAATCCGGTCCGGCTCCTGCCACTATTGTTTCCCCAAATTCAATTAGTACCAATATTTCCGGTTTGGTAAGGGGCAATTATTATTTCAGGCTCACGGCGACCGATAACAGGGGAGGAATGGCTACGGGATATGTGCAAGTCTTTGTTGACAGTTCAGGTACGGGTACCCCGGTTACGACAAACCAACTCCCTGTGCCTGTAACCAATAGCAACCAGACCATTACCCTGCCTACCAATTCAGTTACACTTGATGGTAGGGCCTCCTATGATCCGGATGGCCTTGTGACAAGGTATACCTGGGTTCAATTAACGGGTCCAAGGTCTTCACCGATGTCTACCCCTTCGGCACCCGTAACATCAGTAAACTGGATGACATTGGCAGGTGACTATACCTTCAGGCTATTCATTACTGATGATAGGGGAGCTTCTGCCGGTTCCCAGGTAATCACGATTAAAGTTAATCCGGAAGGTACACCTCCTCCTGTAGATACTACAACACCTCCTCCTACTGGCGGTGGGCCGATCTCAGGAGTTAACCTGCCGCCCATTGCTTCAGCAGGTATTAACCAAACGATTACCCTTCCGACCAATTCAGTTACCCTGAATGGTACTGGATCATATGACCCTGATGGCAGAATCACCAGGTACACCTGGGTGCAACTGACCGGACCCAAGAGTGCGCCAATGTCTGGTCCGTTTGCGGCTTTGAACACCATCAACTGGATGATCGAGGGAACCTATTCCTACCAATTGTTTGTAACCGATGATTCTGCGGCAACGAGTCGGTCACCTATTGTCTTTGTCACCGTTTTACCTGCGCCTGTTGCAGGCATGAATGCAGGCGGGGCAGCTGGAGTTGATCAGAATCCGGATGCGGTACTGGCCGAAAATGGACGATTCGTTTCGAATGGCCTGGTAGGGGTGAAAGCATTCCCCAATCCTTTCCAGAAGCAATTGCAAGTGGCGATTGGTGAAAAATTCAAAGGAAGGGCAGTGATCCAACTGCTCAGCCAGGATGGCGTTATTGTCCATCGTGAGTTTGTGGAAATGGATGGGCGTCCCGTTATAAAAGACATATCATTAGGGCATCTTGCTTCAGGAACTTACGTGTTGCAAGTCCTTTCCGCTGATGGCCGAACGAGGTATGTCAATAAGATTTTGAAGCAGTAGCGCATAAATGGAAGTAAATCAGGAAAACCAATACGAGAAGGGGGAGCTTTTAAAAGCTTCCCCTTTTTTGTGTATTAATACTGCTATGGGATTGAATCCTTTTACTGGAACAGCAAAAAAAGAGACCGGTTAACCGGTCTCTTTTTTTTCCTCATTATAAACTGCTTAGCGCAGGAACAACATTTCACGATACTTGGGCAGGAGCCAGTAGGTGTCATCTACCAGCAATTCAAGCTTGTCTACACGATAGCGTATGGCATCGAAATAGGGGGCTTTCACCTGGCTTTCGTAAGCGATAGCCTTGGTCCTGGTGTTTTCCATGGCATTGCAAACCTTACGTGCTTCGATCATTTTCTCTACCAGGTCGCTCAGGATGTTGATATGCTCACTGATCTTGCCCAGGATCTGCTTCTGGTTAGCATAGGTGCTTTCATCAAGACCGATTTCCTTAAGGCCCCTGATGTTATTGATCAATACATTCTGGTACTTGATGGCAGCAGGCAATACATGGCTGGTGCAGAGTTCACCCATGATACGGGCTTCGATCTGTACGTGCTTGATGTATTTTTCCAGTTCGATCTCATGGCGGGCTTCCAGTTCTTTATGGGTCAATACGCTGTTGCTTTCGAACAGGTGCATAGCCTTTTCAGTAACCATGGCATCCAGGGCGAGCGGGGTTGTCTTAACATTAGGCAAGCCCCTTCTTTCTGCTTCCTGTGCCCATGCTTCGCTATAGCCATCACCTTCGAAAAGAACTTTTTCACTGGCAACGATGTATTCGCGGATCACATGCATGATGGCGATCTCTTTTTTCTCTCCCTTTTCGATGAGGGCGTCAACTTCCTTCTTGAATTGCTTCAGTGTTTCGGCCATGATGGTGTTCAGTACGGTCATGGCGTTGGCACAGTTGGCAGATGAGCCCACCGCACGGAATTCAAACTTGTTACCGGTAAAGGCAAAAGGTGAAGTACGGTTACGGTCAGTATTATCCAACAGCAGTTCAGGAATGCTCCTGTGGAGGTCAAGCTTCAGGATGGCTTCATCCTGCTCATCGAAATTGTCATTAACGCGCTCCTTAACTTCATTCAGTACCTTGGTCAGGTATTGGCCAATGAACACGGATATGATTGCCGGGGGAGCTTCATTTGCACCGAGACGGTGGTCGTTTCCTGCAGAAGCGATGGAAGCGCGGAGCAGGTCAGAATAATCATGTACAGCCTTGATGGTATTGACGAAGAAGGTAAGGAACATGAAGTTGGTCTTAGGCGTTTTGCCAGGAGCCAGCAGGTTAACGCCGGTATCTGTTGCCATACTCCAGTTATTGTGCTTGCCGCTACCGTTGATACCAGCGAATGGCTTCTCATGCAACAGTACGCGAAGTTTGTGGCGACGGGCTACACGGTTCATGATGTCCATCAGCAGGGTGTTGTGGTCAACAGCAACACTTACCTCTTCAAAAATCGGGGCACATTCGAACTGGGCCGGGGCAACCTCATTGTGGCGGGTCCTCAGGGGAATACCCAGTTTATAGGACTCTTCTTCAAAGTCACGCATAAAAGCGTAAACGCGCTCAGGAATAGCACCGAAATAGTGGTCTTCCAACTGCTGGCCTTTAGCGGAGGAATGGCCAAATACAGTCCTGCCACTCAATACGAGGTCGGGACGGGCATTGAACATGGCCTCATCCACCAGGAAGTATTCTTGTTCCCAGCCGAGGGTAGCGGTTATTTTAGTGACATTCTTGTCAAAGTAATTGGCAACATCAACAGCATGTTTGTTGAGTGATTCGAGTGATTTCAGAAGTGGCGCCTTGTAGTCAAGGGTTTCACCTGTATAGGAAACAAAAATGGTAGGTATACAAAGCGTCTTGCCATGGCCAATTTCCATGATGAATGCAGGAGAGGAAGGATCCCAGGCCGTATAACCGCGTGCTTCAAAAGTTGCACGGATACCGCCACTGGGGAATGAAGATGCATCAGGTTCTTGCTGGATCAATGCTGCGCCGTCAAACTCTTCGATAGCGGTGCCATCACTTTTCAGGGTAAAAAAGGAATCATGCTTTTCAGCCGTTGTACCAGTTAAGGGTTGGAACCAGTGGGTATAGTGGGTTACCCCTTTGCTTTCTGCCCATTGGCGGATTCCGGCAGCAATTTGGTTAGCTACTGCACGATCAATTTTCTTGCTTCCCTTAATAGAAGCCACGAGGCTTTTGTAAGCTTCGTCACTGAGGAAGGAGCGGGCCTTCTGAAGGGTGAAAACATTTTCACCAAAAATTGCAGTGATCTTGGCTGCACCAGAAACCGTAACCTCCTTACCTTGGTTGATTAGGTCGATTGCACTGAAACGTAATGACATGAGGAATTTTTTTTAGCTATGCAAATAACGGATAAAATCCCTGAAAAATGAGTGATAATTTCGAAATATATCTGCGTTATCAATGAAAATGTGAAAAAAATTATGGTAAAAAAGGAAAATGATGCTTGAAATTCAGGATTTGACCGATAAAAATAGATATATTAAAAAATCATAATCTGAATAAGTTCTTCCACCTTATCATATTGAATGCCCAAACAACCCAGCATAATTCAACTATTGCTTTATACCTGGCGGACGCGCCCGGGAAGGGGATCGTATAGCCAATTAGCAGGTAGCCTAAAAATGCGTAGATCGCTAATCCCATCCAGATGGGATGGGTGGGCTTGTTGTTCCCTTTATTGTTGAAGACGCCAAGGATGGCCAGTAAAAGGAGGACAATCAGCAGTACATTATCAATAAAACTCAGTTTTTGGAGAACCCCTTTTGCAAGGTGGGGCAAGGGCTCAAGCCATGCATTGCCTAATGCCTTTGGGGCATTTTGGATAAAACTCAGAGGAGTGGGTTCCAATTTTCCAAGCTCAACCCTGGTGTTGCCTGTTAACTCCATAAACCCTTCCTGGATCTTTACCAGGTACATAGGCAGGTTGAAAGGTGATGGGAAATAGGAAGAGGCCAGGAAAATAAGGGTCAATACCCCAAGAGAATAAAGGAATGCTTTCCTGGCAGGGAAGCCGTGCTGTTTTACCAGCCACCAGGATACCAGTATAGGTACCGTAAGGCCTGCAAATGCCGACCGGCAGATGATCATCCCGGAGAATGCCAACAGGCATACAAGTGCAGCAACCCTTTTCTTCTTTTGCAGTAATTGATCGAAGGAGTAGAGCAGGAGGGAAAAGAAGAAGAAAAGCCAGGAGTCTGTACGTATACCACTTAACCAGAACAGTGAGGGAGGGAAAAGAAAGACAATGGCAAACAGTAGCACTTTTTTTTGCGACCAGTAGGGAAGCAGGAACCTGTACAGCCAGTAATGGCCCCAGAAACCTATAAAACTGAAGGCGATCACATTTAGGTAGTAATTCCCATTGCTGAAGAAGTTAAAGATGGCTAGGGGTTTAATGATTAGTGCCAGTTCCAGTTTCTCCCTGAAATGTGCCAAGCCTTTGCTCCAACCCAGGTTCCTGGCATGCAGGAAAGGGTTGATGTCTTCAAAGAAATACAAGGTCCTGTTTTTAAGTTTGTCCAGTTCAGCCATACTGTCCTGGTTAAAATACCAGGTGTCATCGCCACCGTACCATTTCAGGAAGACCCAGCCATAAATACAGCCCATGGCCACTTTAGCTGAAAAAGCCAACAGTAATTCCACCTTTGAAAGTTGCTGGGTATGCTTTCGGGTAAGCAACCGGGTTAGGAAGAAAAAGCCCGCAAATGCCACAACAAAACGTACAAAGATTTCCATAAAGGATGGTTCCCGGTTATATTAATAGTAGTCAAATCTATAAATTTGGCGCTAATGAATGGGAATGACTGAACAAACTGTAAAAGGCAAACGGATCGCCATGGTTTCCAATAATGCCTGGTCCGTTTATAATTTCAGGCTGGATGTGATTCGAAGCTTAATAGCCGAGGGGCACAGGGTGGTGGTCATTTCGCCTGAAGATGAATATGTATCCCTACTGGAACAGGAGGGTTGCCGGTTTATTACTGTAAAGTTTGATAACCGTTCGGTTGACCCCGTCGCGGATTTTCAATTCTATCTAAGGCTCAAGCAGGTCTATCGATCCGAGCAGCCTGATATCATTTTTCATTTCGTTGCCAAACCCAATATCTACGGCAGTTTGGCTGCCAAGGCATTAAGGATACCGTCGGTTGCAGTGGTGACCGGTTTGGGTTATGCTTTTGCCCGCAAGAATTGGTTATACTATTTTGTTCGGTCATTGTACAAGATAGCCTTGAAAGGGGCAGGGGAGGTCTGGTTCCTGAACAACGAGGATGCCAGGGTATTCAGCAAGGAAGGTATTGTTGAGATTACCAAGATCAAGGTCCTTCCGGGTGAGGGGGTAAATACTTCTTTTTTCCAACCATTCGCAACTGCAAATGGCGGCCGCCCGTTATCCACCAGGTTCAGGTTTCTTATGGCCTGCCGTCTGTTAAGAAGCAAGGGGGTGGGCGTATATGCAGAAGCCTGCAGGATATTGAAAAGAAAGGGGTTCCAGTTCGATGCGGTACTGATCGGTTTTTTTGAAGCCCATCATCCCGATAGTATTACCAGCGAAGAGCTGGATAAATGGCAGGCTGAAGGCTTGCTGCGTTACCTTGGTTTTAGTAAGGATGTACGTTCAATGCTTGCGGAAGCGGATTGTTTTGTTTTCCCATCCTATTACCATGAAGGGGTGCCGCGTTGCCTGATGGAAGCCGCCAGCATGGAACTACCGGTGATCACTACGCGAAACAGGGGGTGTCGGGAAGTGGTGGTGGAAGGCGTGACCGGCTTGCTTTGCCAAACAGGCGATCCTTTCGACCTGGCCGATAAAATGGAAATGATGCTGTCGATGCCTCAGGCTTCCCTTGTGGAAATGGGGAAGAAAGGAAGGGACCTGGTAGTCGGCAAGTTTGACGTAAGCAGGGTAGTGGCAGAATACAAAGGGGTTATTGCACAACTTGGTTCCTGATATCAAAGATGTCTAAACCAGTTTTCTTCCTCAGGTAATCAAGTACCCCTGACCGGATAACCTGGTCCAAAAAGGTCCACCCCGTCAATTCGGGTTGGCTGAACTCAAAAGCCTGTATTGCCCCTGGAGTAAAATTGCTCAGGTCGTCCTTCAGGTAGAAAAATCTGCCTCCGTATTTCCGTTGGAAGTTCCTGGTCCAGGTATTATCGGAAGTGATGATTGGTTTCCGTTGGGCTGCATATTCCAGGAACTTGCTGGATGTTTGGAGGTTGAACGGACGGTAAGGCGGTTGGTAATTGATGGCATAACGGGCTTGCTGTATGAATTGGCCAACTGCGGCCGGCTCAACCGGGCCGGAAAAGCTAATATTGGGGAATTCCCTGTAAAGCTGCTGAAGGTCACTAAAGTTTTGTGATAGGATAAGAATGCTATTGTTCCTCATGGCTCCGCTTCCAAAGACATCCAATAGTTTTTGCGCTTTCCTTTCGCGTGAAACGGAACCGATGTAGATAAAATCATATTTGGGAGGTAAAGGGCCAGGGGCAGCTGGCGCGGAAGAAACGAACATATCACGGAAGCCAAAGGGGATACCGTCATTGAAATCCATGACGCTGGATACTTCTTCATTTAAAAACAGCCTGAAGTCCGGCCTGCAATTCAGCCATTTCTTCACCAGGTCTTTTGCGCTTGCAAATGGCGGCGTGGATAACGAGGCGTATTCATGAATAAGGATGGCTTCCGGGTGGACCCTCTTAAAATGGGTTCCCATAATATGCCATTCAATATCAATATGTTGTTTGGCCAGTGCAGAAGGATGAAGGACCTGGCATTGTATCCCCAGGCCTCCAAAAAAGCGCTTGTAGGCTTCCAGTTCAGGAAGGAAGGCTTTTCCGGGATGTACAAAAGCAATATTTAAGGTGGGGGGCATAAATAAATGTAACAGGAATTGCTTTACTGCTCAAATCTATGGAAGGAAATGCTCTGGTGCTACTGTACAATTTTAAAGGTCAATTTTCCCGCTTCCCCGCTTTGCCTTAGCTTTGCGCTTTCTTACACTATCCGCATTACAAAATGGAAGTAACTGTAAAAACCGCCGAACAGCTCCGTCTCACAGCAGAAGAGTTTGAACTCATCAAGAAAAAACTGGGAAGAACCCCCAATTTTAATGAACTCTGTGCTTTCAGTGGGATGTGGAGTGAGCACTGTAGCTATAAGAATTCTATTAAATGGCTGAAGACCCTGCCCCGGGAAGGAGAGAAGATGCTGGTTGCAGCCGGGGAAGAGAATGCTGGTTTAATGGATATGGGTGATGGTTATGGGGTTGTTTTCAAAATCGAAAGCCACAACCACCCTTCTGCCATTGAACCATTCCAGGGTGCTGCTACAGGTGTGGGTGGTATCCATCGCGATATTTTTACCATGGGTGCCCGCCCCATTGCGGCCCTGAACTCCCTTAGGTTCGGTAACCTTTCAGAAGCCAAAACCCAGCATTTGCTGGGTGGGGTTGTGCATGGTATTGGGCATTATGGTAACTGTTTTGGCGTGCCAACCGTTGGCGGTGAGATCTATTTTGAGCAATGTTACCATACCAACCCATTGGTAAACGCCATGAGCGTTGGGGTGGTAAAGGCAGGTGAGACAGTAAGTGCCACGGCCAAAGGAACAGGTAATCCCGTGATGTTTGTTGGTTCCGCAACAGGTAAGGATGGTATTGGTGGTGCATCCTTCGCTTCAGCTGATATTACTGCGGAAAGTGCAGAGGAGTTACCTGCTGTCCAGGTCGGTGACCCCTTCCAGGAAAAGAAATTATTGGAAGCCTGCCTGGAAGTGATCAAGACAGGTGCTGTTGTGGGCATGCAGGATATGGGAGCAGCAGGCATTATTTGTTCCACTGCGGAAATGAGTGCAAAAGGTGGCGTTGGTATGCGGATCGACCTCGATAAGGTGCCAACCCGCCAGAAGAATATGAAAACCTGGGAATTGCTGTTAAGTGAAAGCCAGGAAAGGATGTTGATGGTGGTTGAAAAGGGAAGGGAAGCAGATGTGGAGAAAGTATTCGAAAAGTGGGACCTGCCTTGTGCTGTAATTGGTGAGGTGACCGAAGATGGACTCCTGCGCTTTTACATGAATGGGGAACTGGATGCTGAAATCCCTGCACATGAACTGGTGCTGGGTGGTGGCGCCCCCCAGTATGAAAGGGCCTATACCGAGCCGGCCTATTTCTCCAAGATCAAATCATTCGATCCCAATAGCATCAATGTGCCTGCTAACCTTAAGGAGGTGGCTGAGAAACTGATCACCATTCCCAATATTGCCTCCAAGCGTTGGGTGTATGTGCAATACGATAGTATGGTTGGAACCGGTAATACCTCTACCAATGCACCAAGTGATGCGGCGGTAGTATTGGCCAAGCCCAGCAATAAGGCTTTGGCGGTAACAACGGATTGCAATAGCCGCTATGTATTTGCTGATCCTTATAAAGGTGCCATGATTGCCGTGGCTGAAGCTGCGCGAAACATTGTGTGCAGCGGAGGAGAGCCCCTTGGTGTAACGAATTGCCTCAACTTTGGTAATCCTTATGACCCACAGGTTTATTTCCAGTTCGTTCATGCCATCAAGGGCATGGGTGATGCCTGCAGAAGGTTCAATACACCAGTTACCGGCGGTAACGTGAGCTTTTATAACCAGAACCCTGATGGTGCTGTTTACCCAACTCCCACCATTGGTATGGTAGGTTTGTTGAATAGTGTGGATGAGAAAATGACCATGGACTTCAAGGAAGAAGGGGACCTGATTTACCTGGTGGGTGAGAACAGGGATGACATCAACTCTTCAGAATACCTGCATAAAGTGCAGGGAGTGGAATTCTCCCCAGCGCCACATTTTGACCTGGAAGAAGAGTTCAAATTACAACATACGGTAGCTGGCCTGGTCAAGGCAGGCCTGATCAGGTCGGCACATGATATCAGTGAAGGTGGTTTGTTCATCGCTTTGGCTGAATCCTGTTTTAACCGCGATCTTGGTTTTGAACTTGCTACTGCGGCTGGTGTGAGGAAAGATGCCTTCCTGTTCGGGGAAGCGCAGAGCAGGGTGGTAGTGTCTGTTAAGCCTTCTATGGTTCAGGACTTTGAGAAGGCCATGGAAGGGAAAGCCTTCAGCAAGCTGGGTAAAGTTACTTCAGGAAACCTGGTGGTAGATGGGGAAGCCTGGGGCACCATCAAATCCTGGAAAGCGGCTTATGATAATGCGATAGCCAATCTCTTGGCTGGTCATGATAGTGAGCATGCATTAAGTGCGCTGTAAGCCCGGTAAGATGTTTTGGAAATAATTGTCAGCATATCCCTTCAAAAGGGGTATGCTTTTTTATTATGCCTTATCAATAGAAACTTGAGTATCGGCCCATGTTTCTTGCCTAAATTTGGTCCATGAATACAAATGCAGTAATAGTTGTAACCGGTGCTGCCGGGTTCATCGGCTCATGCCTTGTAGGATACCTAAACCTAAAGGGGTTCAATAACCTTATCCTTGTGGATGATTTTTCAAGGGCGGACAAAAAGCCCAACCTGGAAGGCAAAAAATTTTTGGAGAAGATTGAGCGATCCGTGTTTTTTGAATGGCTGAATGAACATAAACCAACAATAGATTTCATCTTTCATATTGGTGCCAAAACGGATACTACTGAGTTCAATTATGCCATTCACCAGGAGTTGAACGTGGAGTATTCCCAAAAGGTCTGGAATTATTGTGTGGTCCACAATATCCCATTGGTATACGCATCAAGTGCAGCAACATATGGTGGAGGGGAGTTGGGTTATGAGGATAGCCATGAGATCATCCCAGCCCTTAAACCATTAAATCCTTATGGCGTTTCCAAGAATGAATTCGATAAATGGGTATTGCACGAGGCCTGCCATCCTCCCTTCTGGGCAGGATTGAAGTTTTTCAATGTGTATGGACCCAACGAATACCATAAAGGAAGGATGGCCAGTGTCATCTGGCATTCCTTCAACCAGATCAGGAAGGATGGGGAAGTGAAGTTATTCCGTTCCCACAGGCCGGAGTTCAAGGATGGTCAGCAATTGCGTGACTTTGTGTACGTGAAGGATGTCTTAAAGGTTTGTATGTGGTTGATGGAACATCAGCCAGCTTCCGGGATCTATAACCTGGGAACAGGGAAAGCCCGCACGTTTGAGGACCTGGTAAGGTCTACATTCAAAGGCCTGGACCTGGAGCCTCATATCCAATTCATAGATATGCCGGAGGACATCCGCGACAAATACCAGTATTTTACTGAGGCCAATATGCAAAAATTGAGGAATGCGGGTTATCGAGAGGCTTTTTACTCCCTGGAGGAAGGGGTGGATGATTACGTCAGGAATTATTTAAGCAAGGCTAAATACTATTAATTAAGTATATTTGGGAAAGATTGCTGCCATCACAGGATGACTGTGGTGGCATTTTTTTAACCCATATGTATGCAAAAGAAAATAGCCATTATTGGTGGTGGTAACCTCGGGATTTCAATAGCTGAAGGTCTACTGGCATCTGGCTTCACTGAGCCGGCTGCCATTACCATTACCCGTCGCAACACTACCCTTCTGCAGCCTTTCCAGCAAAAAGGCATCAATGTAACCAATGACAACAGGGCTGCAGTGAGTAGGAGTGAGGTTGTAATACTGGCGGTAAAGCCTTTCCAGGTAAAAGAAGTATTGAAGGAATTGGCTGCTGAAATAACCCCGGCGCATTCCCTCATTTCTGTTGTGACAGGGGTTTCCATTGAAGAAATTGCCAGTGAGATACCCATTCCGGTGGCTGTTTTCAGGGCAATGCCCAATACGGCGATTGCGATCCGGGAGAGCATGACCTGTATAGCGTATAAGAAAGCCGATGCTGGATTGGTGGACTGGGTTTCAGCACTTTTCAACCAATTGGGAAGGGTAGCGGTGATCGATGAAAAACTGATGGATGCTGCTACGGTACTTGGGGCATGTGGTACAGCTTATGCCATGCGTTACATCAGGGCCAATATCCAGGGAGGAATAGAAATTGGGTTTGATGCGGCAACAGCCAGCCTCATTGCAGCGCAAACCGTTAAGGGGGCTGCTGAACTATTACTGCAGAAAGGATCGCATCCTGAGCAGGAGATAGATAAAGTGACTACACCAAAAGGTTGTACCATCGCCGGTCTTAATGAAATGGAGCACCAGGGATTTAGTTCTTCCTTAATCAAAGGAATTGCTGCCAGCTACATTAAAATTCAGACTGGCTAAAAAACGGCATAAAAAAAAGATTAATAGAAGATTAAATAATAAATAATTGACCGGCAGCGTTAAGAAATGGAGAAGAACAGGGTTAGTTTTGGAGATAATTATTTTTTGTAATATTTTCGCATCGCCGTTATTCCTTATTACTATTAACGAACCTCTGAAAAATTTATGAAGAAAAATCTTAGTTTATGGGTATTGTTGGCTGAGATATTGGCGATAGTTTGGTTACACTCAAATAAAGATAGGGCAGGTGAGATCAAGGATATCCTGATGCAAAGAAACCAGTCCGGATTGATCAAGGCTACACCCATTACTGCAAAACCGATGCATACCGCGTTGAATTAACCTATTTAGCAATAATCACCAAAAGGAAAAATAGGCACCAGGATATCCGGGTGCCTATCATTTTTTTATGAATTACCAGCTCTTTGAGTAATTACTTCATCCTTTCCCTGACAAAAGCAAGCAGCTTTTTGTAAGCATCTTCTGTTGCTTCCTTGTTGAAGTTAGGGTTACTGGGGTTGGCAAAGGCGTGGGTGGCCTCATACCTGTTGAGCAGTAATTTCTTGCCGGCCTTCTGCATATTTTCCGCAAACTCATCCACTACCTTTGGGCTGGGCCATTGGTCCTGGTTGGCGAAAAAGCCAAGGACGTCAAAGTTTATGGTTTTCAATTTTTCAACATCCTTTTCCGGCTGGCCATAATACATAATGGCTCCAGCAGTTTGTTTGCCACCGATCATAGCGGTCTGCAAACTCCAGCCACCACCAAAGCACCAACCTACTGTAAATACTTTTGCCTTCTTGCCGGCATAGGTGAATGCCCCCTGAATGATGGCTGTTGCCCTTTCTGTAGAAACAGCCTGCATGGCCTTGGCAGCTTCCTCCCGGGTGGTCGCGACCTTGTTATCATAGAGGTCTATGGCAATGACATTGATCCCGAGGTCCCTACCCATTTTTTCAGCTTCCTGCTTGATATAATCGTTCAAGCCCCACCATTCATGGATCACGAACAAATAGTAGTCTGTTGGCTTTGCAGCCTTTACTTCCCAGCCATGGCCGGTTTTGCCATCACTGGTGGCAAAGGAAATATCCTTGCCGGATTCACTTTCATAATGAAAGGGGAGTGGTTCATCATGGCTCATGCGGAAATTGGCATTACCTGCATTTTGGGCAAATGCCTGGGTGGAAGAGGCCGCGCAGCAGGATAATTCCGTTTGGGCAAACGCAGTACCTGAAAAAAGGAGAGCTGCGAAGAAGGAGAAAAACCTATTCATTTTCGGATTTTTTTTCAACAACAATCAGGTTTAGGCCTTGTTCAAAATAACCTGAAAGCGTATAAATTATACCCTTTCCAGCCATATTTTTTCCACAGGCAGTCAGCCTGTATTTCTTTCCTCGTTATTCCTGTATCTTTGCATGACCTCCCGGATATACGTTATTTATTCCCGGCCAGGTCAAGTTCAGACTGGTGCGGGTTTCCAACTAGAAGATATTGATTAACTGAGTGGCTGTGTACAAAGCTTTTGCACATGGCGGCTTGTTTTTTTGTTTGGGATCCAATCCGGCAAATGGGTTAGGTAATGTAAAAATCAAGATATGGCCAAGTACATTTTTGTTACGGGAGGGGTTACCTCTTCGTTAGGAAAAGGAATTATTGCAGCGTCTTTAGGTAAATTACTACAGGCAAGGGGACTGAAAGTAACCATTCAGAAATTCGATCCTTATATCAATGTGGATCCCGGTACCCTCAATCCCTATGAACATGGAGAATGTTATGTGACGGAGGATGGTGCAGAAACCGATCTTGACCTTGGCCATTATGAGCGGTTCCTGAACATCTTTACCTCACAATCAAACAATGTAACTACCGGAAGGATATACCAAACTGTTATCAATAAGGAAAGGGAAGGGGCTTACCTGGGTAAAACTGTCCAGGTGGTTCCCCATATTACCGATGAGATCAAGCGCCGGATGCTTCTCCTGGGGCAGAACGGTTATGATATTGTGATCACGGAGATCGGGGGAACCGTTGGCGATATTGAAAGCCTTCCATTTATTGAAGCAGTTCGCCAGTTGCAGTGGGAGTTGCCGGAGGAGGACTGTGTGGTGGTACACCTTACCCTGATCCCTTACCTGAAGGCCGCCAAGGAATTAAAGACCAAGCCAACACAGCACAGTGTGCGAATGTTGAGCCAGGAAGGAGTGCATCCCGATATTATTGTTTGCCGTACAGAGGAGCCACTGACACCAGAGATCCGCAAGAAGATAGCCCTCTTCTGTAATGTGAAAAAGGAAGCTGTTATTGAGGCTGCGGATGCCCCTACCATTTATGAGGTTCCTCTGGCGATGATGCGGGAGAAACTGGATGTGATCTGTATGAAGAAACTGAACATTACCCAGTATTCAGAACCGGAACTGGGTAAATGGAAGGAGTTCCTGGACAAGCTGAAGTACCCCAAGAGTAAGGTTACCATCGGACTCATCGGTAAGTATATTGAATTGCAGGATGCTTACAAATCCATCCTTGAAGCCTTTGTGCATGCAGGGGCTATGAATGAGTGCAAGGTGAATATTATCAATGTTCACAGTGAATTCATCACTGAAGAGAATGTTGCAGAGAAACTGGGTAACCTGGACGGTTTATTGGTTGCCCCGGGTTTTGGCCATAGGGGGATTGAAGGAAAGATCATAGCTGTAAAATATGCCAGGGAAAATAAACTGCCCTTTTTCGGTATTTGCCTGGGTATGCAGATGAGTGTTATTGAGTATGCCCGAAATGTGCTGAACCTGAAAGACGCCCATTCTACCGAAATGGACCCCAATACCCCCCACCCGGTAATTGACCTGATGGAAGAGCAAAAGGCGGTGACAGCAAAGGGCGGTACCATGCGGCTGGGAGCCTACCCCTGCGAGATCGGTGAAGGTACACTGGCGCACCGGATCTATGGAAGCACAAAGATCAGCGAACGCCATAGGCATCGCTGGGAATTCAATAACCGCTACCTGGCTGATTTTGAGAAAGCCGGATTGCTGGCCAGTGGTAAGAATCCTGAAAGTGGACTGGTGGAGATCGTGGAACTGCCGGAACACCCCTTCTTTATTGGGGTACAATACCATCCGGAATTGAAAAGTACCGTTGAGAACCCCCAGCCGATCTTTGTCCATTTCGTAAAAGCTGCCAAAGAGTTTGCTGAAAAGAAGGACGGGGTAAGGAATCCCCTCTTACAGAGTGAAATGATTTGATTTTCATAAGTCAAGGGCCCATTCGGGCCCTTGTTTTTTTGCCTAATTCCGGGTTGTGGCCCCCTTCTACCGTAAAAAATATTCCGCTTTCGCTAAACCAAGGTGTAAAGCCTATCTTTGCACCTCTAAAAAAATTACTGCATGCAAAGCATGGATCGCAACACTATCATTGGTTTTGTGCTGTTAGGTGTTCTTTTGTTTGTTTATCTCTTTGTCGCTTCCAGGAACAGCCAGGAGCTGCAAATAAAGAAGCAGGCTTATGAGGATTCAATCAGGAAGGTAGAAGCAGCCAAGGCTGTGGCTGTTAAAAAAGCAAAGGTGGATACGGCTGCTGCAATTGCAGCGGTGGATAGTAATGCTACCGGTTGGGCACGAGCTATCGCAGGCCAGGAATCTTTCCAGGTAGTGGAAAACGAATTGATGGCCATCAGGTTCACCAATAAGGGTGGCCAGCCATATGATGTTACCCTGAAGAACTATAAGAAAGCTGATGGCAGCCTTGTGCACCTCCTGCACGAAGGAAATGATAAAGTAAGTTACCCTGTTAATACCGGTGCCAACCAAAGCACCCAGTCTGGAGAGCTGTTCTTTGACCTTAAAGGGATACAGAAGGCCGCAGACGGCACGCAAACCATTACCTATTCCGTTACCGGCAACAATGGTGAGACCATTTTGCACCAATATACCATTAAGCCCAACCACTATATGGTTGATTGGAATGTGGAGATGGCGGGAGCTGGATCATTATTGTCACAGGGGAACTTCAATTTGCAATGGACCGTTGATGCCAAGCAATTGGAGTCGGATGTAAAGTATGAAAGGCAGCAATCCCAACTGGTTTTGGTTGAGGATGGTGAATATGATTATTTCAACCTCTTTTCCAATGATTCCAAGAAATTTGATAATACGGTTGATTGGTTGAGTATCAAGCAGCAGTTTTTCAATGTAACCCTTGTTGCCAAGAACAAGTTCAATACTGCCCAGGTTGATTGGACCAGTCCGGGTGATGACACAACAGACCTGATCGTTGCAGCAAAAGCCAATTTGCAGTATAAGGTGACTGCCGGAAATATGGCATCCATCCCCATGCAGTTTTATTTTGGCCCCAATGATTATAAGATCCTGAAAAGCCAGGGTGTCGCCAAGATGGATAAGATCGTAAACCTTGGCCAGGGTTTCTACTCCTTCGTTCGTCCCATTAACCAGTTCATTGTGATGCCTGTATTTGACTTCTTCAAGAAGTTCATAGGTAGTTATGGTATTGTGATCGCGCTGCTTACCCTCTTTATCAGGTTGCTTACTTCGCCACTCGTATATTCCAGCTACCTGAGCGGTGCAAAAATGAAGGCGCTGCGTCCGGAAATCGATGCCCTGCGGCAGAAATATGGTGACGACCAACAGCAGTTTGGAATGGAACAAATGAAGCTCTTCAGGGAAGCAGGGGTTAACCCATTGGGTGGATGTATACCCGCTTTGCTACAGATCCCTATCTTCTTTGCCCTGTATAGCTTCTTTAACTCAAGTGTTGCACTAAGGGGTGAGAGTTTCCTCTGGGCAAAGGACCTGTCTGTATATGACGTGATCGCCAAATTGCCCTTCACCATTCCACTTGGGTTTGGTGACCATATCAGTTTGTTCACCCTGCTGGCAGTAGGAACCAGCTTCCTGATCTCTATCTACAACATGAACATGACACCGGACCAGAACAATCCGATGTTGAAGTATATGCCCTATATCTTCCCGTTCATGCTGTTGATTTTCTTCAACAGGCTGCCATCCGCCCTTACCTGGTATTACACGGTTTCAAACGTGATCACCCTGGTCCTGCAATGGGTGATCCAGAATTATATCATTAACCATGATAAGATCGTAGCACAGATCGCAGAGAATAGGAGTAAACCAAAGGGTAAATCAAAGTGGCAGGAAAGATTGGAGCAAATGCAGGATACCCAGAAGCGCATGCAGGATATGCAGCAGAAAAAAGGAAAATAGGCACATAGCCCAAAATAAAAACCAAAGACCTGCCACTTATTCATCAAAATAGGCAGGTCTTTCTTATTTTAGACAACTAAGCGGTGCAAATTGCCGTCTGGATTATATTGATAGAGGCATGAAAAAATCTTTATTGTTCCTATTTGTCCTGCTGGTTGCATTTATGCCCTCCAGGTCGCAAAAGAAAGTATCTGATATTACTATCGTCTATGATGCGATTGTTAATACAGGCAGCAATGAGCCGAAGCTTGCAGATGCTTTCGATGGCGCTACTTCAACGGTTTACCTGAAAGGCAACCTGAGCAGGTCCGAAATGGTCAGCGCGTTGGCTTCTTTCGTAACCATCCATGATTCCCGAACAGGGGCTGCTGTTGTTTTGCAGGAAGTGGGCGGCCAGAAATTGCTGATCAGGATGACTGCTGCGGACTGGAAGGACAAGAACAAGAAGTATGAAGGGGTAGAATTTGTGTCAACTAATGAAAAAAAGGTACTGGCTGGATATTCCTGCACCAAGGCAGAGGCCAGGATGAAAGATGGTAGCACATTTGCAGTTTGGTATACAGCGGATATCATTCCTGAGAATGACGATTACAATGCGCAATTCAAGGCCTTGAAAGGACTGCCACTTGAGTACGAATACCAACAGGGTAAAGTCAATATTCGTTACGTGGTTGCCCAGGTAAACCTGAATCCTGTGCCGGTTTCAAAGTTTGATATCCCTAAGACAGGGTATAGGGAAATGACTTACGAGGAAAGTAAGCGACCAAGGAAAAATTAAAAACGCTTTTAGGTTATTTATGCATCCTTACCTTCAACTTGAGGAGTTGAAGATTGCTCGCTTGGTTGGGCTTTGCAGCGTTGATCTTGTGGTTGAAAGGAAGGATATAGGTTGTATTTCCTTTCTGGAAGGTCACCAGGGAATTATATACCATGTAGCCTTGGTTTTTTTCCTGGTGGAAAGTCAGGCTTCCTTTATAAGATGGACCAGATTTTAAGGTGAAACCAGATGTGGTCCTGATCGGGGTGAAATTACCGGTTATGGAAGAATTGCCCTTTTTTTTCTTCTCCCCGCCCATACTGGCAAATCCAAGCATAGCTACACTGGTAAGCAGCGCAAGGGCAGCCGCTTTCCGCATGGAGCAAGGTTTGAATATGGTTAAGGAGTTAAACATGACACAAAAATAAGCAAATATTTTCCTAAATACCTAACCGTTTATCATTTCTTTTAATATGATATTAACGTTTGGTAGTAAAATTTGTTACAATTAATTGGATTTTTTTACCGATTGGCTTATATTAGGATAACGCAAACTACATGAAAGAAAACCCCTTTCGCCAGGATAAAGAGGAAATTGAGGAGTTGCTGAGACAGTACCAGGATCGAAAAGCCGGCCTTTCTTACTCCTTCCTTGATGAGGAATCCTTCGAGAAGATTATCAACTATTTTGATGAGCAAGAAGACCTGTCCCAGGCGATGGAAGCCTGCGATATGGCTGTGGAGCAGTTCCCCTATTCGTCCAGCCTGCTTTTACGTAAGGCCGATATCATGATCGCAACCCGGCGCTACCAGGATGCCCTGAATGTGCTGGATCTCGCGGAACTGCTGGATAATTCTGATATCAACCTGTTCATCCTACGCACCGATGCCTATCTTGCCCTTGACCAGCAGGAAAAGGCTGTGGAATTACTTGAAAATGCCCTTGCGTTTTTTGAGGGAGAGGAGAGGATCGAACTGCTATTTGAGTTGGCTGATGTGTATGATGATTATGAAGAGTTTGATAAGATATTTGACTGCCTTAAACTGATCCTGGAGCAGGAGCCGACCAATGAGGAGGCTTTATATAAGATCTGCTTCTGGACAGATTTTACCGGCAGGAACGAGGAAAGTATAAGGTTGCACCAGCACATTGTTGATGATTACCCTTATAATGAATTGGCATGGTTCAACCTGGCGGCAGCCTACCAGGGCTTAAAATTGTATGAGAAGTCTATTGATGCCTACAAATTCGCCATCACTATCGATGAAAAATTCGATTATGCGTACCGGAACATGGGGGATGCCTATATCCGGCTGCGGAAATTCAGGGATGCTATAGAAGTGCTGGAAAAGGTACTTGAATTGACCCGCCCCGAGGATGTGATCTATGAGGCAATAGGACATTGTTATGATAAGTTGAAAAATTATGCCCAGGCAAGGTTTTATTACCGCAAGGCCTCGCACCTGAATCCGGATGACAGCAAGCTGTATTATAAGATCGCCTGTACCTATATCAACGAGCAGCAATGGTCCCAGGCCGTCAAGCAGTTGGAATCTGCTATGCAGATCCATAAATCTGTACCGGAATTCAACCTTGCCATGGGAGAATGCAAGATCCAATTGGGGGAAACCAGGGAAGCTATCCAGTATTTTTCAAACGTTGTCAGTTTGAAGCCCAAAGGCACTACCGGATGGGAGGCCCTGATCCGCTGCCTTTACCTGGCGGACTTTTTTGATGAAGCCCTGGAACAAGCCGATGCAGCCTTGTTCCATACAGAAGGAAAACCCTTGTTTATATATTACAAAAGCGCCATACTGTTTGCCCTTGGTAAATCAAAGGAAGCCATCCTATACCTGGAAAGGGCCCTGCAGAAAGCGCCCAAGCTCCTGAAGGAGTTTGTAGCGCTGCATCCTTCCATATTGCAGAACCAATTGGTGGTTGATGCGATTGCCAGGAGCCGGAAGCCCCATTGATGAAGGCTTTCATGGGCTCCCCACCCGAATGTGGTTCATGTTCCCTATTTTTGCGCCGCAGCATTAAACAGACCGGAAATGAATTTTAATTTAACGCAGATCCCTGACCGTGTGGCTAAGCCCCGTGTGAGTGGTATTACCATGGTTATGGATAAGGGCCTTAGTATAGAAGAGGCTAAGAATTTCCTGAGTGTATCGCACCCTCATGTAGATATCGTGAAACTGGGTTTCGGTACTTCCTTTGTAACCCCGAACCTCAGGGAAAAACTGGAAGTGTATCGTTCTTATGATATCCCGGTTTATTTTGGTGGGACATTATTTGAAGCATTCCTGATCCGGAACCAGTTTGAGGATTATATCAATGTATGTAAGGAATACGGCATATCCTACATGGAAGTAAGTGATGGTTCTATCACTATCCCCCATGCCGAAAAATGTGGCTATATAGAAAAGCTGACCAAGTATGGTACCGTGTTAAGTGAGGTTGGAAGTAAGGATGCCGCGCATATCATCCCGCCTTATAAATGGATCGAGTTGATGAGGGCGGAGCTGGATGCGGGTTCATCCTATGTGATCGCAGAAGCCCGTGAAGCTGGTAATGTGGGTATCTACAGGGGAAGCGGTGAAGTAAGGGAAGGCCTGGTGCAAGAGATCCTCACCCAGATTCCAGAGGAAAGGATCATTTGGGAAGCCCCACAGAAGGCACAGCAACTGTATTTCATTGAACTGATCGGCTGTAATGTTAACCTGGGTAATATTGCCCCGACTGAAGTTATTTCACTGGAAGCCATGAGGGTTGGATTGCGTGGTGACACCTTCCATCTCTTCCTCAATAAAGAACTCGCCTGATGAGACATTTTGGACTGATCGGCTATCCCCTCGGACACTCGTTCTCGAGGGGATATTTTTCCCGGAAATTTGAGGCTGAGCAAATTGATGCGGAATATGAGAATTACCCCATTGCATCGATTGCTGAATTCCCGGAATTGATCCGTCTGAACCCTGCCCTCGAAGGGCTTAATGTTACCATTCCCTACAAGGAACAAGTGATCCCTTTCCTCGATGAATTGTCTCCGGTAGTGCAAGTGATCGGCGCCTGTAATTGTATTGCCATCAGGAACGGGAAATTGATAGGCCATAATACAGATGTGATTGGTTTCGAAAACTCACTTGCTCAATACCTCAGGCCTGAACACCGCAAGGCCCTGGTCTTTGGGACAGGCGGGGCCGCAAAGGCAGTATTTTACGTTCTAGAAAAACTTGGTATAGAATACAAGGTAGTTAGCCGTACAGCTAAACCCGAAAACGGGATTATTTCTTACGATGACCTTACCCCATCGGATCTGAAAGGACACTTGCTGTGGATCAATACTACGCCATTAGGGATGTATCCAAATGTTGAAAGCGCTCCTGCAATAGATTACTCCTTAATTGGCTCGAGCCACTATTTATATGACCTGGTCTATAATCCTGCAGAGACAAAGTTCCTGCTAGAAGGTAAGGAAAGGGGGACGGCAACCAGGAATGGTTATGATATGTTGTTGATCCAGGCAGAAGAAAGTTGGAAGATCTGGAATCAGGGCAGATAGGAAAGTTTGGTTTTCACTTCTTCCGGAACAGCTGCGATCTTTTTGGCCTGGTAATTATAGCATACCATCCCGGTTTTGGCAATAGCCACCAATCTTTTTTGCTCCCCTTCTGATTTTTCAAGGATGTAGTACAGATCAAAGCCCACCCTGCTGAAATCGCCTGCACAAACAGCTACCACTACCTGGTCCCCGTAGAACAACTCTGATTTGTATTCAATGCCCACATCTCCCATGATCAAGCCTACCCCGGCCATCGAAAGTTCACTATAGCCATTGGATGCCAGGTATTGTACCCTCGCTTCATGGATCATGGAGAGGATAGTGTCATTGCCAACATGCCCGCCATAGTTGAGGTCCGTAATCCTTACCGGGATAATAGTTTGGAAGGGGAATGGTTGGTTCGGAATATCCAGTTTGAGCCTGGCCATGGTAATAGTTAATGGTGGAATTAATCTTTGTTCATGAGTTCGATCATGGCTACCATCTCGAAGAAATTATAAGGGCCAGGGGCAAGGGAAATATCCGATAACTTCTTTTTGAGTTTCCGTACTTGCTGGCTAACTACATCTTCTTCATTGCTTTCCTGCTTGCTATCTGCAAGTAAGCGGTCATAGTAGGGGGCAAGTTTGGTAGAAACTTTGAGGGGAGTGCCATCTGCCAGCATGATGGAAATATAACGGGCAGGGGTATCCTGGGTAAGTTTCGAAGGCCTGGCAGGCACTACCTTAACTGGAATATCTGTTTGAATGGCAGTCGTACTTTCCCGAAGATTCGCTTTGTAATCAGGTAAACTATAGATGGGGTCCCTGTTTGATTTTGAAGCCTCCTGCAGCCTTGTTCCCTTTAGGCCAGGGGTGATATCCAGGGAAGAAATTGCCTGTACCATAGCCGGTGGCTTTGTATCCATGGTTCCGGAATCGCCTGTATTCCCCTCAGGGGTTGGGGCAACCAGGGTAGGTACAATTGCAGTAGTAATATCGTCAGGTTTGGAGTTGAAAGGTTTCTCAAAAAATAACCATAAAGCAAGGCCAGCGACGGCAGCTGCTCCCGCATAGCGAATAAGGTAAGGGTATAATGGCCTGACCGGTACGAGATCCTTTCGGGGGGTAGTTTCAATGGATCTTTGTGGTTCCAGTTCTAGGGCAATTTTGCCCCAGCATTGGGCAGGCGGCAGTTCTTCCATGGCAGAAAGCCTGGATTGTAATTGCATTTCAGCCTGCTGTTCATCCAATTCCCTTGAAATGGCAGGCCAAACTGCAGCTGGAGGGGTGGCCTCCCATTGGTGCATTCTATTTCGCAATTGGTCCGACATGATTGTCAATTGGATTTTCTTTTTTCTCCTAAATAGTCAGCAACTTTCTTTTGCAAGATAGCCTTGGCACGGGCCAGCTGGGACTTACTTGTTCCTTCACTGATGTTCAGCATATCTGCAATCTCCTTATGCGAATACCCTTCGATGACATAAAGGTTAAATACCGCCCTGTAGCCGGGCGATAACTCCTGAACCAGTTTTACGATATCCCTTTCCGCCAGTTGGTCCAATACCGATACTGACACATCTTCAATACCAACTTCCTCTTTTTCCGAGATACTGTTCAGGTGAACTTTCCTGCGATAATGTTCAATGGAAGTATTGACGAAAACCCTTCTTAGCCACCCTTCGAATGATCCTTCATTCCTGAATTTGTCGAGGTTCCTGAAAACCTTGATAAATCCTTCCTGGAGCAGGTCCTGGGCATCATCATTATTCCCGGCATAGCGGAGGCAAACGGCATACATTTTTGGCGCATACTTTTGGTAGAGTAGCTCCTGCAACTTCCGGTCGCCAGCCAGGCTTCCTCTGATTAAGTCGGAATCGTTAATATTTTGGTTGCCTGTAGGATTCACTTTTTCTTAATTATATTTTTCCAGTTCCTGCCTTAAAAACGCCACCAGTTTGTCAGTTGCCTTACGCCTGTGGCTGAAAGCCTGTTTTTCAGGGAGGGACATTTCCCCAAAGGTATGGTTGCTTCCTTCCGGGATAAAGACCGGGTCATAGCCAAACCCGTTGTTACCCCTGGGGGCAGCAGTAATGCTGCCTTCACAAATTCCTTCGAACTGGTATTCTTTACCTTTAAAGATCAATGATATGACTGTCCTGAACCTGGCTTTCCGATCTGCCGAGTCGCCAAGTTTGGCCAGTAATTTTTCGGTGTTTTTTGAGAACTCCTTTCCTTCCCCGGCATAGCGTGCACTTTTTACGCCTGGTTCACCATTAAGGCTGTATACCTCCAGGCCCGTATCCTCACTAAAACAATCGGACCCTGTCATTCGGTAGATAGTGGTGGATTTTTCCCTGGCGTTCTCTTCCAGGGTAGGGTGGGGTTCAGGAATGTCGATATCAATACCTGCATCCTTAAGGGTGACCACTGCAATTGCTGCCGGGAGCAATGCCTGTATTTCTTCAACCTTGTGCTGGTTGTTGGTAGCAAAAATCAATGCCATCCTGGTCGATTATAGTTTAAGCATCTGTTTCAGGCCTTCCCAAAGTTGCTTCTTCAATCCCCTGGCTCCCTCTGAAGCTCCGTTAAGTTCATGTAGCGCCGGGCTATGAAGATAATGTATGCCATCCAAAACAGTTGGACTGAATGCCGGAATTTGGGGGAAATTACCTTCCAGGGCAGGGGTACCAAACATGACCAGGTGTTGGGGTGCCAGTTGCCGGGTAAGGTCCTCCAGGCTAACTTGCTGACGGGCAGTATTAATAATGGCCACATCCGCTGCAGTAAACTGACAGGCTTCCAGGATCTTTAGGAGGAAGGAATAGTCGGCATCAGCAATATGTGCTTCAGAAGGATAGTATACCAGGATGGCCATATGCCGGTTGTTCTTGCCCAGGAACTGGATATTATTGCTTTCCCATGGTCCTGGTACCTGCGCAACAGGCGGCGCTGGCTGGGCGGCCAATAGCTCGGCAGGGGCTGTTATCGGCTCTTCTTTCAGGGAAGAAGGTGCGTTTTGGGCAGCCGGTTCCCTTGCCTCATCCATAATAAGGTTTTTCCCATAGAGGGCCTTTAGCAATCCGGCTGATAGGTCAATTTGGTTGATGTCCATCGGTCATTTTCGTTGGGTATCAATGTTGTGACTGGGGAAAATTATACTAACAATCGTTAGGTTTTTTTGTCGAACGGTTTGGCTACCCCGTCTATAAATCGTTTCTTTGCAGCACAAATGTAATAGATATGATCGCAGCCATTGATATTCCTGTTGTAAAAGTAGAAAGGAGCCGATTAGCCGATACTCCGAGGGAAAACATGCCATTTGGAAAATACTTCACTGACCATATGCTGGAGGCGGATTATGTGGACGGGGAGTGGAAGAATGTGACGATCAGGCCTTACCAGCCACTGATGATGAGTCCATCCATGGCTGCCCTGCACTATGGACAGGCTATTTTTGAAGGGATCAAGGCTTATAGGGATACTTCCGGTAATGCTTATGTTTTTCGTCCATATGATAATTTTGCCCGCTTCAACCGTTCGGCAGAAAGGATGAATATGCCGGCTGTCCCGGAAGAGATATTCATGGAGGGGATGAGGAAGCTGATCGCCATGGACAAGGATTGGATCCCTGCCTTAAAGGACCACTCCCTTTATATCCGTCCGGTAATGTTTGCTACTGATACCATGTTGGGCGTTCGTCCATCTGAGACCTATAAGTTCCTGATCCTTTTAAGCCCTACCGGTCCCTACTATGCCGCGCCAATGAAGATCGTGGTAGAAGAAACCTATACCAGGGCTGCACCCGGTGGTGTAGGCTTTTCAAAGAATGCCGGCAACTATGGTGGAAGTATGCTGGCTGCTACCAAGGCCAGGCAGGAAGGTTATGACCAGGTCCTGTGGACCGATGCTTTTGAGCACAAGTGGCTGCAGGAAGTGGGTATGATGAATGTATTCTTTGTGATCGGTAATGTTGCCATTACCCCTTCTTTGGAAGAGGGCACCATCCTTGCAGGTGTTACCAGGGATAGTGTGATCACCATCCTAAGGGAGATGGGCCTGAAAGTGGAAGAGCGCAGGATCAGTATTGATGAACTGCTGGAGGCTTATGGTAAGGGCACCCTGCAGGAAGCATTCGGAACAGGTACAGCTGCCGTTATCGCTATGATCAAAGAATTGAAATACAAGGATTTCCATATGAATTTTGATCCCGGGAAGTTCAAGGTGGCTGCAGAAGTGAAGCAGCGTTTGGCCGATATCAGGGAGGCAAAAGTGCCTGATGTGCATGGATGGATGTGGAAAATCTAAAAGGGGAGGAGGGCGCCCTGAGGCTTTTTCCCGCTAAAAAATAACAGAAAAGGATTTTTATTTTGTTTTTTCGGTAAGGGGTTTTACCTTTGCCGTCCCAAATAAATAAGGTTAGAATGCCTACAATTCAGCAATTAGTAAGAAAAGGTAGAGAAATTATCAAGGCTAAGAGCAAGTCCAGAGCCCTGGATGCATGCCCTCAACGTCGTGGTGTTTGTACCCGCGTTTACACTACAACTCCTAAGAAGCCTAACTCCGCATTGCGCAAGGTTGCCAAGGTGCGTTTGACCAACAAGGTAGAGGTTATCGCCTACATCCCCGGTGAAGGTCACAACCTGCAGGAACACTCAATCGTACTGATCCGCGGTGGTCGTGTTAAGGATTTGCCAGGTGTACGTTATCATATCGTACGTGGTAGCCTCGACACTGCCGGTGTTAAGGACAGGAAGCAGAGCCGTTCTAAGTACGGTACCAAGAGAGATAAACAAGCTGGTAAAAAATAATTAAAATAGTTGTTCCATGAGGAAAGCGCAAGCCAAAAAATTACCGCTGGCACCTGATGCTAAGTATAATGACAAACTGGTTACCCGTTTTGTAAATAACCTGATGTGGCAAGGCAAGAAGAGCATTGCTTTTGAAATATTCTATAACGCCCTGGATAAAGTTGCCAAGACTACCGGTGAAGATGGGTATGAAATTTGGAAGAAGGCCCTGGCAAATGTAACCCCTGCTGTTGAAGTACGCAGCCGTCGTATCGGTGGTGCTACCTTCCAGATCCCTTCTGAGGTTCGTCCTGACAGGAAGGTATCCCTGAGCATGAAGTGGTTGATCCGTTACAGCCGCGAGCGTAACGGCCGCAGCATGGCAGACAAGCTGGCTAACGAGATCGTAGCTGCCAGCAAGGGTGAAGGTGGTGCTTTCAAAAAGAAGGAAGATACCCACCGTATGGCTGAAGCCAACAAGGCATTCTCACACTTCCGTGTGTAATAGATTAATCTACTTTTTCATAGGGCCGGTCCTTTTCAGGACTGGCCTTTTTTGATTGGTGACGGTTGAAATCAGGCAATTTCCGGATAAAATTTTTGCAATGTCCGGGCTAAAAAAATATGTAAATTACCCCTTACAAACACCAACAATGACAACACGTAGATCATTTCTAAAGCAGGCAAGCCTGATTGCGCCAGCCATAATGTTCGCTCCTGACCTTGTTTGGGCGGCCAAGAAAAAGTCCCTTCCCGTAGGTATCCAATTGTATACACTCCGAGAATTGATCGGGAAGGATCCAAAAGGCGTTATTGAGAAAGTTGCGGCTGCAGGATATAAGGAAGTTGAGTTGTTCGGGTATAACGGTGGTAAATTCTTTGGCATGCCCGTTGCTGATTTTGCAGCCCTCCTGAAGGCAAATGGATTGAATGCACCCAGTGGGCACTATATGCCCCAAAAGTTCCTGTATGAGGATACCGATGCCGGCAATGCAGAAATGAAGGAACTGATTGGTGCTGCTGCCGCTATGAAGCATACCTACCTCACTATTCCCTGGTTGCATCCCGATAAAAGGAGTACCATTGATGGATATAAGCGCCTGGCTGCCCAATTGAACAAGGCAGGTGAGTGGTGCAAGCAGGCTAACCTTCAATTGGCCTACCATAACCATGATTTTGAATTTGCAACCATTGATGGCCAGACAGGCTATAATATACTGCTTAATGAAACAGATAAGGACCTGGTGAAATTTGAGCTGGATATTTACTGGGCTTCTTTCTCAGGGGTGGATGTTATTGACCTGTTCCGGAAGAATTCCGGTCGGATCCATATGTGGCATGTGAAGGACATGGATAAGAATGACCGTAAACTGAATACGGAAATTGGTAATGGAACCATTGATTACAAGCCAATTTTCGCACAGGCAAAGCTGTCCGGCCTGAAACATATTTTTGTTGAACAGGAAAACAACTATGCCCCTGATCCAATTGGAAGTATTGGGAAAAGCTGCCAGTTTATCAAGCAATCATTATTGAAGAAATAAAAAAATGCCCGGTCAGCCGGGCTTTTTTTATTTCATTACCGAGCGGATACCTCCTTCCAGGTGTTCCAGGAAGGCTTGCTCGCTGTAGCTTTCCCTGGTGTGGCCCAATGCCGTGTAAAAAACCTTCCCACCCTCAAATTCCTGGTACCAGGCGATGGGATGTCCATTCTTCATATTACCACCCTCATAAGAGTGTTCATCCAATGTCATAATTGTCTTGATTGCGGGGCTTACCTGCTTAAAGTTATACCACTCGTCTGTCCTGGTCCATGTATCGGGCAGTGTTCGGGTGGAGGGGTGTTTTTGTTGTTTGTTGACCAGTATCCTTGCTTCCTGGATTTTGGGATGGGAATGGAAATAGGCGCCGATCAACTGGTTGTACCAGGGCCAATCGTACTCGCAATCAGCTGCAGCATGGACCCCGGCAATACCACCGCCCTTCCTGACATAGTCTTGTAAGGCCATTTCCTGGGTTGAATCCCATACATCCCCTGTGTTACTTAATAGAACAATGGCATCATAGCCACCCAATGTTGCGGAGTTGAAGGCGCCTGCATCTTCTGTAGCGTCAACCTGCCAATTTTGTTTTTTCCCAAGCTGTTTGAGGGCTTCAATCCCAGTTGGGATGCTTTCATGCCTGAAACCTTTTGTCTTGGAAAAAACCAGTATCTTCTTAGGGGCCTTCCTGGCGTCGGTATAGTTTAGGCAAAGGAATGCGGCCACCAGGATAAATGAAATTTGAAGGGCTATTTTTCTCATAGCCTAAATGTAAAAAAAGGTATGGTCATGGACAATTCAGAACCTTAGTTGGAAGGAGAGGGCAGGGTAGAAGGTTTGCCCTATTTGCAGTGATTTGATTTGCTTTTGTTGCTCCAGTTTGAAGTTAAGCAAAAAGGAAGTGTTGGTACTGCCTGCAGCATTGCGTTTAGCTGCTGAGAACAATATTATTCCGCCACCGATCATTCCTGCTCCGGCACCGATCATGGCGGGGCCGATCCAGCCGGGAAAATAATCAGGATCCGAGGCAGTCAGGGCAATACCCCCTATTGCCATGGCCGCACCTCCACCGGTGAGCAACCAAGCCCATGTTCTCTGGTTCTTGCTTTTTTGGTTGGGGTCTGTAGTGGTCATGGCCTGACCCATCACCTGGCCTGTAAATAGGATCAGGAAGAAGATGGTAAGGATATTTTTCATACCGGAATTTTCTGAAAAGCTATTTAGCATTGCAATCAATCTCTATGACTATTCGCAATTTTCCGGCTGATTTCTATCAAAGCATAAAAAAACGCCGCATGAGCGGCGTTGGGTTATAATTTCCTGATCTTGATATTTCGGTACCAGACATTATCACCATGGTCCTGGAGGGCAATTTTCCCGGAGTTGAACTTGCCAAAATCTGGCATGGTCTTAAACTTGCTTCCGGCAATCATATTCCTCCAACCATCATCTCCAATACTGGTAGATACCACTGTTACACCATTTAACCTGAGTTCCAGTTTGCCCTTGTCCTGGATGATCTCTGCCTTATTCCATTCACCAGCAGGTTTAACGGTCTCCCGGGAACAGCTGATGAGGTCATAGAGGTCTCCCGCGCGATGCTTGATGATCTTCGCATCAGGATGACCGTTGTTATCCAATACCTGCATTTCCGGACCTGTATTCCAGGCATACATGTATTTAGATGGGTCTTCCTGAACATTGAAGATGATGCCACTGTTGCCATTGGCGGCAATCTTCCACTCAAGGGAAAGGTGGTAGTTTTCATACACCCCGTCCGTAACGATATCCCCACCACCAACGGTCTGCCAGTTTTGTTTGTTGGAGGCATCGAGGAAAAGGACCCCATCCGCTACCTGCCAGGCATTACCCACGGTTGATTTTCCATAGGTATGCCAGCCTTTAAGGTCCTTCCCATTGAAAAGCAACTCCCAGCCGTCCTTAGACTCTTTTGCAGTTAGGGCGTTATTGGTAACTTCTTTTGCCGACTTACAGGAAGTGAATGCCACTAAGGCTGCTATCGCAAAATTCCTGATCATTGGCTTATTGGTTTTTGAGCGAAAGGATATATTTAACCATCACTTTCGCATCATCTTCAGAAAGTTGGGGGTGTGGTGTCATGGGTACTTCTCCCCAAACTCCCTGGCCACCCTTGATAACCTTGGCAGCGAGCATGGCTACATTGGCGTCATTATCTTCATACTTCTTGGAAACATCTACATAAGATGGACCAATTGATTTTTCATTAACCTTATGGCAGGTCAGGCAGTCGCTGTTGGCAATAAGGGTAACACCTTTATCTGCATCTGCATTAGCGGCCGGGGCCGGGGCCGGTTGGGTGGCCTCCTTAGTTTCTGTTGCCGCTTCTTTTTGTTCTGCATTGTTGCCGCACGCAAATGCCAGGGTGCTCAATCCAGCGATAATGAATAGTTTTTTCATGTTTGTTGCTTTATTTATATACCTAAGATACGTTTATTGAAGGCTTCATCGGAACCTGTTCCCGCAAAGTCATCAAATGCCTTTTCGGTTACCTTGATGATATGATCCTGTATAAAGATAGCACCTTCTGCTGCACCAACTTCAGGATGTTTAAGGCAGCATTCCCATTCCATCACTGCCCAGCCTTTATAATCATATGCAGCCAGCTTGCTGAAGATGGATTTGAAATCAACCTGGCCATCGCCAAGGGAACGGAACCTTCCGGCACGGTTTAACCAGCTCTGGAAACCTCCATATACGCCCTGCCTTCCGGTGGGATTGAATTCTGCATCCTTTACATGGAACATCCTGATGCGCTCATGATAGATGTCAATGTATTCCAGGTAATCGAGGCATTGCAATACAAAGTGCGAGGGGTCATAGAGAAGGCATGCCCTCGGATGGTCATTTACTTCCTTCAGGAACATCTCATAGGAGATACCATCATGCAGGTCTTCACCCGGATGGATCTCATAACAAAGGTCTATACCACATTCGTCAAATACATCAAGGATGGGCTTCCATCTCCTCCCCAATTCCCTGAACCCTGTTTCAACCAGGCCGGCAGGTCTTTGGGGCCAGGGGTAAACCGTATGCCAAAGCAGTGACCCGCTGAAAGTAGCATGGGCATTGAGTCCCAGGTTTTGGGATGCCTTGGCGGCATATTTCAGTTGCTGTACTGCCCACTCTGTGCGTGCAGCCGGGTTGCCCCTTAATGCTTCCGGGGCAAAGCCATCGAATAAGGCATCATAAGCAGGATGAACGGCCACCAGCTGACCCTGGAGGTGGGTGGACAGTTCTGTGATCGAAAGACCGCATTCTTCCACAATTCCCTTTACCTCATCTGCATAGGTTTTGCTTTCAGCCGCTTTTTGCAGGTCTATACACCTGGGGTCCCAGGTGGGAAGCTGGACGCCCTTAAAACCCAGACCCTCAGCCCAAAGGCAAATGGATCTCAGGTTATTGAACGGTGCTTCGTCGCCCATGAACTGGGCGAGGAATATTCCGGGTCCTTTTACAGTAGTCATGCTTATTTTTTGGGTTTTTCTGTGAACTAATCAGTTTTTCATTATATAACGTCAATATATAACCGATTTTTAACCGATCGTACTTGAGGCGGCCTACTTGGTATCGAATGAGATACATTCCTTTAGTTCTTTATCGGTATAGGACAGGCTGTATTGCTTCAATACATCTGCCGGTACGCCATTCCATTGGTTGGGCCTGTTACCAACATACCCGATATCCTTCACGCCTATTTCGGAAGTGTAAAATCCGGTTGCGGTAAGGTTGCGCATCAGGGAAAAGAACGCAACGCCTTGTTTCATTTCGGGCTTGGCTTTTTGGGGATAGGCGATCTGGTCTACAAGGTTGATACGTTCTGATTCACTGCAGTCCTTGAATGATTTACCAAATTGCTTGTAACTCTGCAGGTCCAGCCAGCGCAATCCACCCCTCATGGGTGTTTGGTGCTGGGGCATATCCTTCACAATAAACTCTATAAATGCGGGTACTCCAGCATCGGAGGCACTTCCGCTGACCTCATCGCGCGGTATGATGATATCACCAAGAATAGTGATGGTAGCCATTTCATGATCAGTAAAGAATTTTTCGGCACTGATCTTCTTGAAATGTTCCACTTCTTCCTTCATCCTGTCGAGGTTGCCTGCGGCCAGGTCGGGTTGCTTGCTATCCTCAACCTTCTTGTCAGCCTCTTTACAGGCATCAACCAACAGTCCGGTTGAAATGGTGCCTAGTGCAATTGCTTTTAGCGATTTTCTTCTGTCCATTTGACGTAGTATGAAGGTTAGATATTCTGTTTTTTCAATTGGTCGATGATGTATTCACTGGCCCTCATGGAAAGGGCAAGAATGGTCCAGGTGATGTTCTTGTCGGCCTGTGACACAAACGGTGCGCCATCCACCACAAATAGGTTCTTGCAATCGTTTGCCTGGTTCCATTTGTTGAGGGCGGAACTTTTGGGATCATTGCCCATCCTTGCTGTACCTGCTTCGTGGATGATCTTGCCGGGGGCTTCCAATCCGTAATTGTTCTCCGGGCCATCATCACCACCCCAGGTAATGATCGCGCCCATTTCATGCATGATCTCCTTGAAGGTCTCTTTCATGTGCCTCGCCTGCTTGATCTCATAGTCACTCCATTTTACATTGAAGCGGAGGACGGGTATACCATACTGGTCTACCACATTGGGGTCGATCTCACAGTAATTATCCTTCCTTGGGATAGCTTCACCACGGCCTGCCATACCAACACCTGCACCATAGAAATAGCGGTAATCTTCTTTCAGGGATTTTCCATAACCACCTGCCTCTTTCTGCTGTCCTTTTACCACGAACTTTCCATTCATGTTCTCTATACCCCAACCAAAGCCATATGCAGGCTGGCTCATTCCTCCCCAATATTCGATATGGTAGCCCCTGGGGAAGTCCAGCTTTTTATTATCGAGCCACCAGGGGGAATAAATATGCATACCACCTACACCGTCCTCGTTGTAACGTTTACGGTCAAATAGTTGGGGTAGCACACCGCCCAGTGCCGCACCGGTTGAATCATGTAGGTATTTGCCCACAACATCGCTGGAATTGGCCAGTCCATTGGGGTGGCGAGCCGATTTTGAGTTGAGCAACAGTCTGGAGCTTTCACAGGCACTGGCAGCCAGGATAACTACTTTACCATTTACCTGGTACTCCTGCAGGTCCTCCTTATTCACATAGGAAATGCCGGTGGCCAGACCTTCCTTGTCAGTTAACACTTCCCTTGCCATGGCATTGGGGATGACATCAATATTACCTGTAGCAATGGCAGGTTTGACCAGCACAGAAGAAGAAGAAAAGTCACCATATACCTGGCAACCCCTTCCGCATTGCGAGCAGAAAAAACAAGCCCCGCGGCTATCGTTTATTTTCTTGGTGAGAATGGATAACCTTGAAGGAATGACTTTCACCCCGGCCCTTGTGGCGGCATTCTTGATAAACAACTCATGCAACCTTGGCTTAGGAGGAGGAAGGAAGATACCATCCGGGTCATTTTCCAACCCTTCATTGGTACCAAAGACACCTATGAGTTGGTCCACCCTATCGTAGAATGGTTTAATGTCATCGTAACTGATTGGCCAGTCATCACCTAGCCCGTCAATGCTCCTGCGCTTGAAATCTTTGGGACCAAAACGAAGGGAGATCCTTCCCCAGTGGTTGGTGCGGCCTCCCAGCATCCTTGCCCTCCACCAATCCCATTGGGTGCCTTCAGCCCTGGTGTAGGGTTCCCCGTCAATTTCCCAACCCCAATAGCAGGCGTCGAAATCGCCAAAAGGCCTGAATTTGGTACTTGCCCCCCTTCTCGGGGAATCCCAGGGGTTCTTTAACTGGGTAACATTCTTGGCGGGATCATACATAGGCCCTGCTTCAATAAGGCAAACCTTTAGGCCAGCCTTGGATAGGATATAGGCAGCCATACCGCCACCTGCACCAGAACCTACAATTACAGCGTCATAATTTTTAGACTGCTTCTTAACTTGAAAATCGCCCATCGTTAGAATTTGTGTACGTTTTGGTAAGTATCAGGCCAATAAAATTAGAGCCTTATTTTATTAATTGGCGAAATGCATTGATTAAATTCATGGAGGGTGCGAAATTGATCAGATAGTTAAAGAAAACGATAAAATAGTATAATACTATCAACCGTTCGTCCTCATTTTTTGAAAAAGTTGAAAATATTCTGGAAACCATATTGGTGAATACCATAAATTTATAACCGCTCTGAATAGCAAACATTCGATATGCAAGCCAACATCAACCGAAACCAACTTTTCGTGGCCAGTTGTCTGGCCCTGTTAGTGACCTCCCTTTCTTTTGGTATCCGTGCCGGAATCCTCAACAGGCTAGGAGTAGACTTTCATCTTGACGCATCCCAACTCGCTTCCATTGCAGCAACCGCATTCTGGGGCTTCCCGCTTGCAGTGGTAATCGGAGGGATGATCGTGGATGTGATAGGTATGAAAAAGTTACTGCTGATCGCATTCATCTGCCACCTGGCTGGCATTGTATTGACCGTTACTGCAACGGGGTATTGGTCGCTCTTCCTTTCTACTTTACTTATAGGTATTGCCAATGGAACTGTTGAAGCAGCATGTAATCCATTGGTGGCTACCATATATGCAGAAAACAAGACCACCAAGCTGAACCATTTCCATTTATGGTTCCCCGGTGGAATTGTTATTGGGACACTTATTGTATTCTTCTTTGATAAAATGGGTATCGGATGGCAGACCCAGGTGGGAATGATGATCATCCCAACATTGATCTACGGTTACCTGTTTTATCGGTTAGACTTCCCCGTTACTGAGCGGGTGGCGTCTGGCGTTAGTACTGGTGAAATGTACCGTTCTGTTCTTTCACCCCTGTTCCTTTTCATGTTTATCTGCATGTTTGGTACAGCCATAACTGAATTATTCACCGGCCAATGGGTTGGTGTGTTGCTGAATAATGTTACGGATAACCCCATCCTCATCCTGACCATTACCACCGGTGTAATGGTTGTTGGCCGTGGTCTGGCAGAGCCCGTTGTACACCGTTTCTCTCCACAGGGGGTACTGCTGATGTCTGCTGTTATGGCGGCATTGGGAATGTATATGCTCAGCACCATGAGTGGTAATTCCCTCTATTTCGCTGCCCTGGTATTCGGGATCGGTGTATGTTACTTCTGGCCAACCATGCTGGGGTTTGTAGCTGAGAATATTCCCCGTTCAGGGGCACTTGGCCTTAACCTGATGGGGGGCGCCGGTATGTTTGCTGTTTCCATCTATACGCTTTTCATGGGTGGTTTTTACGATAGGTTATTGTTGAAGCAGCTTCCGGAAGGGGCATCCCTTGATACTTTCAGGTCAGCTGCTGCTGGCTCAACTGAAGCAGCCCAATATGCCGCGGCCCAGTTGACAGCAGGTCCTGAGGTGTTAAAGGCCACTGCAGTAATCCCCATTATCCTGGTCATTGCTTTTTCAGGATTGGTGTTCTATATGAGAAACAAGAAAGCTGAAGTGTTGAAAGCAGGGGCATAAGAAATATGAAAAATCATTCTTCCAGGAGAAACTCGATCAAGACAATTGTTGCGGCAGCTACGGGAGTGGTATTAAGCCCTGTAGGCAGCCTTGCTGCCTGCAGCCAACCAGGCGGGCAGCTACAACTTAAGGGAAATATCAATCATTCCGTTTGCAGGTGGACCTATGGTCACCTTAAGTTGGATGAGCTTTGTGTCCTGGCCAATGAGATCGGGATCAAGGCCATTGACCTCGTAGGTCCGAAGGAGTGGGAGGTACTGAAGCGGTATGGATTGGATTCTTCCATGTGCAATGGGGCTGAGATCAATCTTGTAAATGGATTCAATGATCCGCAATACCATTCAACGCTGGTAAAGAATTATTCAGAAATGATTCCCCTGGTATCCAAAGCTGGCTACAAGAACCTGATCTGTTTTAGTGGAAACCGTAATGGTATGGACGATGAAACAGGTCTTACCAATTGTGTGAAGGGATTGCAGCAGGTCTTACCCCTTGCAGAAAAGCATGGTGTAGTCCTCCATATGGAATTGCTCAACAGTAAGGTCGACCACAAGGATTATATGTGTGATAAGTCAACCTGGGGGGTAGAGCTTTGCAAACGTTTAGGATCAGCCAATTTCAAACTGCTGTATGATATTTACCATATGCAGATCGATGAAGGCGATGTGATCCGGACCATTAGGGCCAATCACCAATATTATGGCCATTACCATACCGCGGGGGTGCCCGGCAGGAATGAGATTGACGATCAGCAGGAACTTTACTACCCGGCTATCATGAGGGCTATTATCGCTACGGGTTTCAAGGGCTATGTGGCACAGGAGTTCATCCCTAAGGGAGCGGATAAACGTGCTTCGCTAAGGAAAGCGATAGAAACATGTGATGTTTAATGCCTGAACAGGCAACGGGCAATTCGCTTCCAATAAAGGGTTGCCGCAGAGAGGAAGTTCATTAAAAACAGTAAAAGGCAAATAAATAATATCAACGCATATGGCGCAGAATACTTATGATGCAATTGTAGTAGGCTCTGGTATCAGCGGAGGATGGGCCGCAAAAGAACTGACAGAAAAAGGTTTGAAAGTGATCATGCTGGAGCGTGGCAGGAACATTGAACATATCAAGGACTATGTGAATGCCAACAAGCATCCCTGGGAATTCGCACACAGGGGAGGACGTACACAGGAAATGATCGCCAATTATCCAGTTCTCAAAAGGGATTATCCGTTGAATGAAACCAACCTTGATTTTTGGGTGAATGAAAAGGATTGCCCATATACTGAGATCAAGCGTTTTGATTGGTTCAGGGGATACCAGGTAGGCGGACGCTCCTTAACATGGGGAAGGCAGAGTTATCGATTCAGTGACCTTGATTTTGAAGCGAACCTCAAGGATGGCCATGGTGTAGACTGGCCCATCCGTTACAAGGATATAGCCCCATGGTATAGTTATGCAGAGAAGTTTGCTGGGGTAAATGGTTCCAAGGAAGGATTACCGCAATTACCAGATGGCGATTTCCTTCCGGCAATGGAATTGAATTGCGTTGAAAAGGATGTAGCGGCAAGGATCCGTAAGCATTATAATGATGCGCGCCGAATGATCATTGGCCGAAGTGCTAACCTCACTGCTCCACACAACAACCGTACGAATTGTCAATACCGCAATAAGTGCTGGCTGGGTTGTCCGTTTGGTGCTTATTTCAGCACGCAGTCGGCCACCTTACCTGCTGCCATGGCAACAGGTAACCTGACCCTTCGTCCATACTCTATTGTTACCAAGGTGATTTACGATAAGGATACCAAGAAGGCAAAGGGAGTTGAGGTGCTGGATGCAGAGACCAACAAGACCTATGAGTATTATGCCAAGATCGTATTCCTGAATGCGTCGGCGTTGAACAGTACCTGGATCCTGATGAATTCGGCAACGGATATCTGGCCTGAGGGACTGGGAAGCAGCAGCGGTGAACTGGGTCATAACCTGATGGACCACCATCTCGGCGTTGGTGCCGGCGGTGTATTCGAAGGATATGAGGATAAGTACTACTTCGGTCGCCGTCCTAATGGGTTCTACATCCCGAGGTTCCGCAACCTGAATGGGGATGAGGGTCGTGGCTATGTACGTGGCTTTGGTTACCAGGGAAGTGCCAGCCGTCAGGGTTGGAGCCGTGATATCGCAGAACTGAGCATAGGGGAGGAGTTGAAAGAGGCATTGACCGAGCCGGGTGTATGGACAGTTGGTATGGGCGGCTTCGGTGAGATCCTGCCTTACCATGAGAATAAGGTGACGCTGGACAAGACACGTACTGATAAATGGGGCTTGAATGTACTGGCTATTGATTGCGAGTTGAAGGATAATGAGAAGAAGATGCGTGAAGACATGATCAATGATGCAGTAGAAATGCTGGAAGCAGCAGGGGTGAAAAATGTAAAAGGAAGGAATGGCGATGGCACCATGGGCCGCGGTATCCATGAGATGGGTACAGCAAGGATGGGCCGTGACCCCAAGACTTCTGTGTTGAACGGATGGAACCAGGTATGGGATGCCAAGAACGTTTTTGTGACTGATGGCGCTTGTATGACATCAGGCGCTTGTGTGAACCCATCCCTGACTTATATGGCCTTAACTGCCAGGGCGGCTGACTATGCGGTTAGTGAACTTAAAAAAGGAAACCTATAATATCCGGGTATGCCAGGGGATTCTAGCTCAGTACATATAAACAACAAAGCTGGTCAACAGCATACCTATGATGCCATTGTTGTCGGCAGTGGTATCAGTGGTGGTTGGGCTGCCAAGGAACTTTGCGAAAAGGGCCTGAAGGTGTTGATGTTGGAAAGGGGTAGGAACTTTGAGCATATCAAGGATTATAAGACAGCCAACCTGCATCCATGGGAACTGCCGCATAGGGGAACCGTTCCGGCAGCAACCAGGGAGGCGTACCCTGTTATTGCCAGGGGGTGGGCGCTGAGTGAAGCGGTAATGGATTATTGGGTGAATGAGAAGGATTGTCCCTATACAGAGGTGAAGCCATTTACCTGGTGGCGCAGTTATCAACTGGGCGGGAGGTCCATTTTGTGGGGTAGGCAAAGTTACCGTTGGAGTGAAATGGACTTCGAGGCCAATGAGAGAGATGGCCATGGTGTTGACTGGCCCATAAGGTACCAGGATATTGCATCCTGGTATGACCATGTGGAGCGTTTTGCCGGGATAAGTGGATCGAAGGAGGGGATCCCCCATTTGCCTGATGGGCAGTTCCTGCCACCCATGGACCTGAACTGTGTAGAGAAGGATGTAGCTGCAAGGATCAGGGAGCATTATAAGCAGAACAGGCATCTGATCATAGGAAGGGTGGCAAACCTTACTGCACCCATACCCGGAAGGAACAAGTGCCAGTTTCGGAACAGGTGTTGGGAAGGTTGCCCATTTGGGGGGTATTTCAGCACCCAGTCCTCAACCTTGCCAGCTGCACAGGCAACGGGGAACCTGACAGTCAGGCCATTTTCCATTGTTACCAGGGTCTTGTACGATAAGGATACCAAAAAAGCCACTGGGGTAGAGGTTTTGGATACAGAGAACAACCAGACCTATACCTATCAATCCAGGATAGTATTCCTTTGTGCTTCAGCCCTGAATTCTACCTGGGTCCTGTTCAATTCGGCAACGGATATCTGGCCGGGAGGTTTGGGTAGCAGTTCCGGGGAATTGGGGCATAATGTGATGGACCATCACTATAACCTTGGAGCCAGTGGAAGGGTTGAAGGTTATGAAGACAAGTACTATTTTGGCCGCAGGGCCAATGGTTTCTATATCCCGAGGTTTGTTAACCTGGGAGACGATAAGCGCAACTACCTGCGTGGATTTGGTTACCAGGGGTCAGCGAGCCGGACAGGATGGTCCCGTGAGGTTGCGGAATTGTCTATAGGGGAAGAACTTAAGGAGGCGCTTAGTGAGCCCGGGCATTGGACAATTGGGGCAACAGGTTTTGGGGAAGTGCTGCCCTATCATGATAATAGGATCTATCTGGATAAGGAGCGTAAGGACAAGTGGGGATTGCCGGTTTTGGCTATGGATGCGGAGTTGAAGCAGAATGAGTTGGAGATGCGGAAGGATATTGTGAAGGAAATGGCCAATATGCTGGAGATTGCAGGCGTTAAGGATGTCCGGACCTACGATCGTGGCCATGCCATGGGGCATGGCATCCATGAGATGGGTACAGCCCGGATGGGTAAGGATCCAAAGACCTCTGTGCTCAACAAATGGAACCAGGTTTGGGATGCCCGGAATGTATTTGTTACGGATGGCGCCTGTATGACCTCTTCGGCATGCCAGAACCCGTCACTGACCTATATGGCCCTGACAGCAAGGGCAGCAAGTTATGCTGTGGATGAACTTAAAAAAGGAAATTTATAATATTGATAGAACCGAAAAAACACATCATCATATGAACAGAAGAGAAGCCGTTTCCGCAGTAGCGGTATTACTAGGCGGAACCATCGTTGGTTCTAACCTTTTTCTCTCCGGTTGTAAGCAGGCGGATAAGAAGACTGGTTTGACCGAATTCAGCAAGGATGACATTGCCCTGCTGGATGAAATTGCAGAGACCATTATTCCAACCACCAATACGCCGGGAGCCAAGGCAGCCAAGGTGGGTGAGTTCATGACGGTAATGGTGAAGGACTGCTATGAGGAGAAGGACCAGAAAATCTTTGTAGAAGGCATGTCAGCTTTGAATGCCGCTGCGGAAAAGCAGTTCAACAAGGATTTCATGGGGCTTGATCCCAAGCAGCGTAAGGAACTGCTGGTAGCACTGGACAAGGAACAGAAGGAATATATGTCCAAGAAGAAAGAGGAAGATCCCAAGCATTATTTCAGGATGATGAAGGAACTCACCTTATTGGGTTATTTCACTTCAGAGGTAGGGGCACAGCAGGCATTGCGTTATGTACCTGTTCCGGGAAAATATGAAGGATGTATTCCTTACAAAAAAGGAGACCGTGCCTGGGCAACCTAAGCCAGGGCATCTGGAATAATAAAAAGGCCATCTGTAAGACAGATGGCCTTTTTATTTATGGGGAATAAATTAAAGTCCGCTTGAATTACCTGTTTCGGAAGACGGCATGTCTGTTGAAGGTGTTTCGGCCGGGGCGCTTACAACTTCAGGAGCTGGAGCGGCTACTGGCTTTTTAGCAGCAGGCTTTTTGGCCGCTTTTTTAGCTACAGGCTTTTTGGCCGCCTTTTTTACCACAGCCTTTTTCACTGCTTTCTTGGGGGCAGCAGCCTTCTTTACAGCCTTTTTAGCAACGGCTTTCTTGGCTGCTTTCTTTACTGCCGCTTTTTTGGGAGCAGCTTTTTTTGCAGCTTTTTTAACCGCTTTTTTAGGGGCGGCCTTCTTCACAGCCTTTTTAGCTACAGCTTTTTTAACAGCTTTCTTGGCAACAGCCTTTTTGGCAGCTTTTTTAGCCGGGGCTTTTTTCACAGCCTTTTTGGCTACTGCTTTTTTCGCTGCCTTTTTCTTGGTAGGCATATTATTACATGATTTTTAGTGAGAAATGGGTTAACAAAGAATGATTTTTAAATTTACAGCGCTTGGTTATAACTTCCAATAAATCAGTGCCTTTTTATAACGATATTTTTAAAAAGTGGATATCGTGTTGGTTTCTCCTTCAAACCTTGTCCAAACCGGCGAACCGGTAAGGGCGTAACCCTAAACAAGTCTTTTTTTTTCAACTCAATTTCTTACCTTTGCGCTCCAAATTGGGATTGGTAGGGTTTTCCGATGCCTTTTCCCGGTAGGGTAAACCGGGTAGGGGAGCACCCAAAACCGGTCTGGAAGCCAGATTTCAAAATTTTTTAACATACAACAATGGCAGACTTAAGATTTCAAAGAAACTTTGGTATTGCGGCTCACATTGATGCCGGTAAAACCACTACTACTGAGCGCATTCTGCGCTATACTGGTATGATCCACAAGATCGGTGAAGTGCACGATGGTGGCGCAACTACCGACTGGATGGAGCAGGAAAAGGAAAGGGGTATCACCATTACCTCTGCTGCGGTAAGCTGCCAGTGGAATTTCCCTACCGAAAAGGGTAAGCCTACAGCTGATACTAAGAAATACTATTTCAATATCATTGATACTCCGGGTCACGTGGACTTTACCGTTGAGGTAGAGCGTTCCATGCGTGTTCTGGATGGTCTGATCGCCCTGTTCAGTGCGGTTGACGGTGTAGAACCCCAATCTGAAACAGTTTGGCGCCAGGCTAACCGTTACAAGGTTCCCCGTATTGGTTTCGTTAACAAGATGGACCGTTCCGGTGCCGACTTCCTGAATGTAGTGAAGCAGGTAAAGGAAATGTTGGGTGCCAAGGCTGTTCCCCTGCAGCTTCCTATCGGTGCTGAAGATAACTTCAAGGGTGTGGTTGACCTCATCAAGATGAAGGGTATCGTATGGCATATGGAAACAGAAGGAATGACCTTTGATGAGATCGACGTTCCTGCTGACATGGTAGCTGAAGCTGAAGAGTGGAGGGCTAACCTGGTAGAAGCTGTTGCAGAATATGATGACAAGCTGATGGAGAAGTTCTTTGAAGATCCCAGCTCCATTACTGAAGAAGAAATGCATGCAGCTATCCGCAAGGCAACAATCGACCTCAGCATCGTTCCGATGATGTGTGGTTCTTCATTCAAGAACAAGGGTGTTCAAACAGCCCTGGATGCGGTATGTCGTTACCTCCCCAGTCCTGTCGACATCGATGCTATCGAAGGAACACATCCTGATACCGGTGAAACCATTATCCGTAAGCCAGATGCAAAAGAACCTTTTGCTGCGCTTGCATTCAAGATTATGACTGACCCATTCGTAGGTCGTCTGGCCTTCTTCCGTGCTTATTCTGGTCGCCTGGAAGCCGGTTCTTATGTACTGAATGTACGTAGCGGTAAGAAAGAGCGTATCAGCCGTATCATGAAGATGTTCGCCAATAAGCAGAACCCTATCGATTTCATCGAAGCAGGTGATATCGGTGCTGCTGTAGGTTTCAAGGAAATCAAGACCGGTGATACACTTTGTGATGAGAACAATCCTATTGTTCTGGAGAACATGTTCATCCCAGAGCCGGTAATCGCTGTAGCGGTTGAGCCGAAGACCCAGGCTGACGTGGATAAGATGGGTATGGCGATCGCGAAGCTGGTAGAAGAAGATCCTACACTGCGTGTTAATACGGATGAAGAAACAGGTCAGACCATCCTTCGTGGTATGGGTGAATTGCACCTGGAGATCATCATCGACCGTATGCGTCGTGAATTCAAGGTTGAAGTTAACCAGGGTAATCCCCAGGTGGCCTATAAGGAAGCATTCAATGGCAGGGTAGAGCACCGCGAGACCCTGAAGAAGCAGACTGGTGGTCGTGGTAAGTTCGCCGACATCGTGTTTGAACTGAGTGCAGCTGATGAAGAGTGGCTGGCCGCTAACCCCGGACAGAGCTTCCAGTTTGTGAATGATATCTTCGGTGGATCGATCCCCCGTGAATTCGTTCCTGCTATCCAGAAAGGATTCCAGTTGTCAATGGATCAGGGTGTACTGGCTAACTATCCTGTTGTGAACATGAAGGTTCGCGTATTTGATGGTAGCTTCCACGCGGTTGACTCCGATGCCATGTCATTCGAACTTTGCGCCAAGCAAGGTTTCCGTGAGGCAGCCCGCAAGGCCAAGCCGATCCTGCTGGAGCCGATCATGAAAGTAGAGGTGGTTACTCCTGACCAGTACATGGGTGATGTAACGGGTGACCTTAACCGTCGTCGTGGTATGATGGAAGGTATGGATAGCCGTAACAATGCACAGGTGATCAAGGCTAAGGTTCCCCTGAGTGAGATGTTCGGTTATGTGACCCAGTTACGTTCACTGAGCTCTGGCCGTGCATCATCAACCATGGAGTTCTCCCACTATGCACCAGCACCAAATAACATCGCTGAAGAAGTGATCGCTAAGGTGAAGGGCAAGGTGAATGCCTAAGAGTTTATAACTTTTCTCTATAAGCCGGATCTTAATGGTCCGGCTTTTTTATTGCAATGAATTGAGAAATAGAGGGTTATTAAGATTTTTCAGTAGACAGAAAAATTTAATTTAAGAATTCCTTGACATTTTGAATTTTGAAGTATTATTTTGATCTGTCGTTATCGTTTTACGATGATTGTTATACTCCTCCCCGGAGTTTCCTATGAATTTCCCTTTACGTTGATCTCCACTTAATTTATTGTTTCAATTATCCTCTCGGTAAGCCGTGCGCATTGCTCTGCGCAGTAGTGTAATTATTTGTTTACCTAAACCGTCCTATTATGGTCCATCAATCTACCCAAAGTAGAATGGCGCCAGGGCAGAAATTACCAACTCCTGGAAGTGGTAATAGGTTGCCCAGGCTATCCCTTCATTGGAAAGCGTCAAGTCCTTTTAGATCGGGCTGGATAGCTTTTCTCACCATCCTTACACTTTTTCTTACTCCTCAACTGGTTTCAGGCCAGGCCGCTACGCCATGTAACGCTATCCGTTGGGATGCCGGGGATGGATGGCGCTATAATACAACCCTGAACAAGTGGGAGGCCGTTGCCCAAAGCGGCCAGAATTTACCCCAGGGAGTTGTGGCTTGTGCTTCTGCTGCGGCAACCCAATCGGGTTTGCAGGCATTCCAGAAAACCTACACGACTATTCCTGGACTATTTCCTTCACTGACCAATTGCTTTAACATGGGTGGTGGAGGAAACGGTGTAAGGGGGGTAAATGTTACGGGTCCTGCTAATGGGGATGGAATGGTTTGGCTGAATTTTGATATCCGGCCTTTCGCCGGAACTTACCAGTTCCAGATCGTTTCCAACCAAAGCCTTGCCTATGCCTTGTTTTATGTAAATACGTCTAAGGCCGGGCCTCCTTCAACCAATACTTCGACAGGTAAGTATCCGTTGGTTGGTGACGCGGATAATTCCAAGAATTTATCTGGTGATTGTGCTGACCTTGTTTATGCAGACTGTGGTCTTACCGGTAATGGTTGGTCAACCATTACCGTTCCTTCTTTTGCGAAATCAACCAATTATTATATCGCTATTTGGGATCCTACTGCAGGTGCACAGACTATTCCCAATAATGCCAACCTGATCTATAAAGCAAGGTATGGTTGCGGTGGTTCTACCTGTACCCTTGAAAAATCAGGCTCCGATATCATCAGCTGTAATAGTTCAACACCCAGTACTTCCTATACTGTTTGTGCTGATTACCTGGGTTCAGCCGGTGCCTGGCAGGTGGTGGACAATGCTACTGTAAAGGCATCTTCTTACCAAGTTACCTATTTCCGTGCAGATGGTACACAGATTTCCACTACCGGTCCAGTAGCTTCACCTCCTATTGTTACACTGGGTACTGTAGAGAACAATGGTGCTGTCAAGGCTACTATCTGTGCGACCTATGCTATTGGCAACAACTATGATATTTCGCTTACGCCTACCACCTACAATGGTGGCAATGATTATATTCCCTGTACAACATCCGGCAGGTTCTTTGGTAATTCACCTTCCCTGCCCAGTGTTACCGCCAGTCCGAAGGCAACAAACCTTGACCTGAGCGTGGGTAATACCGTTCAATTGAATGCTGTGGCATCGGGTGGTGTATCACCTTATGCCTATAGCTGGTCACCAATTGCTAACCTGAGTGCAGCTAATATTTCCAATCCTTTATTTACTGCGCCGAATACAACACCTACTACTTATAACTATACTGTTACTGCTACGGATAACCTTGGCTGTAAGAATTCCGATAACCTGGCAATAACAGTAATACCTATCAACATAAACTGTAGTATCAATGGTCCTGGCGAAACTTGTCCGGACACAAAAGGATTGGTATTCTATAACGGCACCGATCCAAACGCCGGTATCCCGGCAGGTTATGTATATAAATGGACCGTGACAGGCAATGGAACGATCGTTGGTGCAGATAACGGCGCAACGGTTACCGTTGATGCCGGTGCTGCCGGTTCATTTACAGTCAAGCTGAAGATCACGTCTACCAACGGATTGATCAGCCTTGATGAATGTTCTAAGTTGGTAACCGTCAACCAGAATCCTACATTAGGCACCACCGTTACCAATGTTTCCTGCTTCGGCGGCAACAATGGATCAGTGACCCTTGCAGGCAGTGGTGGTACAGGTCCTTATACCTATTCTGCTGATGGGCTTACTTATGGTAATGATAATGTATTTGCAAACTTATCCACTGGTTCCTATACTTTTTATGTAAAGGATGCGAAAGGATGTATTGGTACTGTTAATGTAAACATCAGCCAGCCGACAGAAGGCCTGAGTGCAAGTGGCGTACCAACGGATGTGAAGTGCTTCGGTGAATCAACCGGTTCAATTGCACTGAGCGTTAGCGGAGGTACTCCTGGCTATACGTTTGTATGGAAGAATGCTGCGAACGAGACGGTATCAACTGTTGAAGATCCCGCCAACTTGCCAGCTGGTGTATATACGGTTACAGTAACAGATGCGAACAACTGTACCACTACAGCGGTAGTGACCATCGGCCAGCCGACAGAAGGCCTGAGTGCAAGTGGCGTACCAACGGATGTGAAGTGCTTCGGTGAATCAACCGGTTCAATTGCACTGAGCGTTAGCGGAGGTACCCCTGGCTATACGTTTGTATGGAAGAATGCTGCGAACGAGACGGTATCTACTGTTGAAGATCTCGCGAACCTGCCAGCTGGTGTATATACGGTTACAGTAACAGATGCGAACAACTGTACCACTACAGCGGTAGTGACCATCGGCCAGCCGACAGAAGGCTTGAGTGCAAGTGGCGTACCAACGGATGTGAAGTGCTTCGGAGAATCAACCGGTTCAATTGCACTGAGTGTTAGCGGAGGTACCCCTGGCTATACGTTTGTATGGAAGAATGCTGCGAACGAGACGGTATCAACTGTTGAAGATCCCGCCAACCTGCCAGCTGGTGTATATACGGTTACAGTAACAGATGCGAACAACTGTACCACTACAGCGGTAGTGACCATCGGCCAGCCGACAGAAGGCTTGAGTGCAAGTGGCGTACCAACGGATGTGAAGTGCTTCGGAGAATCAACCGGTTCAATTGCACTGAGTGTTAGCGGAGGTACCCCTGGCTATACGTTTGTATGGAAGAATGCTGCGAACGAGACGGTATCTACTGTTGAAGATCCCGCCAACCTGCCAGACGGTTACAGTAACCGCGAACCTGCCAGCTGTGTGTATATACGGAGTTACAGTAACAGATATGGAAGAATGCTGCGAACGAGACGGTATCAACTGAAGTACCTGCCAGCTGGTGTATATACAGCGGTAGTGACCATCGGCCAGTGACCATCGAGCCGACAGAAGGCCTGAGTGCAAGTGGCGTACCAACGGATGTGAAGTGCTTCGGAGAATCAACCGGTTCAATTGCACTGAGCGTTAGCGGAGGTACCCCTGGCTATACGTTTGTATGGAAGAATGCTGCGAACGAGACGGTATCAACTGTTGAAGATCCCGCCAACCTGCCAGCTGGTGTATATACGGTTACAGTAACAGATGCGAACAACTGTACCACTACAGCGGTAGTGACCATCGGCCAGCCGACAGAAGGCCTGAGTGCAAGTGGCGTACCAACGGATGTGAAGTGCTTCGGAGAATCAACCGGTTCAATTGCACTGAGTGTTAGCGGAGGTACCCCTGGCTATACGTTTGTATGGAAGAATGCTGCGAACGAGACGGTATCAACTGTTGAAGATCCCGCCAACCTGCCAGCTGGTGTATATACGGTTACAGTAACAGATGCGAACAACTGTACCACTACAGCGGTAGTGACCATCGGCCAGACAGCTTGAGTGCAAGTGGCGTACCAACGGAGTGACCATCGGCCAGCCGACAGAAGGCCTGAGTGCAAGTGGATACCGTTGAAGATCCCGCGTACCAACGGATGTGAAGTGCTTCGGAGAATCAACCGGTTCAATTGCACTGAGTGTTAGCGGAGGTACCCCTGGCTATACGTTTGTATGGAAGAATGCTGCGAACGAGACGGTATCAACTGTTGAAGATCCCGCCAACCTGCCAGCTGGTGTATATACAGTTACAGTAACAGATGCGAACAACTGTACCACTACAGCGGTAGTGACCATCACCGAACCTGAAGCTGCGCTGGATGTACAGTTCAAGCAGACCGATGTGAATTGTTATGGTGAGTCAACCGGAGCGATAGATGTTACCGTTACCGGTGGTACCGCACCTTATACGTACAATTGGAGCAATGGCGCTGATGTTGACGACCTGAGCGACCTGGCAGCCGGTGATTATACTTTGGAGTGACCGATGCGAAGGGTTGTAAGGCTACCATCAAGGTGACCATCACCCAGCCTGAGGAAGCACTCAATGCTACCGCAGTTATTACGGATGCATCCTGTGAAGGCAGTGCAGGCAAGATCGATGTTACCGTTACCGGAGGTACCGCTCCTTATACATTTGAGTGGAGCAATGGCGGTGACAAAGAAGACCTGGAGAACATTGGTGCAGGTAATTATTCAGTGACCATCACGGATGCCAAGGGTTGCACCTTCCAGTTGCGTGCAGAAGTGAAGGAGCCCCCTGGCTGGCCTGAAGATATGGCCAGACTGATGTGAACTGTTATGGGAGTCAACCGGAGCGATAGATGTTACCGTTACCGGTGGTATATGCGCCTTACACGTACAAGTGGAGCAATGGTTCCGAGGATGCCGACCTGAGCAACCTGGCAGCGGGTAACTATACTTTGGAAGTAACCGATGCCAAGGGTTGTAAGATCGGGTTGAATGTGACCATCATCCAGCCTGAAGCTGCTTTGGATGTACAGTTCAAGCAGACCGATGTGAACTGTTATGGTGAGTCAACCGGAGCGATAGATGTTACCGTTACCGGTGGTACCGCGCCTTATACGTACAATTGGAGCAATGGCGCTGATGTTGACGACCTGAGCGACCTGGCAGCCGGTGATTATACTTTGGAAGTGACCGATGCGAAGGGGTGTAAGGCTACCATCAAGGTGACCATCACCCAGCCTGAAGCTGCATTGGATGTCCAGTTCCAGCAGACCGATGTGAACTGTTATGGTGAGTCAACCGGAGCAATAGATGTGACTGTTACCGGTGGTACCGCACCTTACAGTACAAGTGGAGCAATGGTTCTGAGGATGCTGACCTGAGCGACCTGGCAGCCGGTGACTATACTTTGGAAGTGACCGATGCGAAGGGTTGTAAGGCAACCATCAAGGTGACCATCATCCAGCCTGAAGCTGCTTTGGATGTACAGTTCAAGCAGACCGATGTGAACTGTTATGGTGAGTCAACCGGAGCGATAGATGTTACCGTTACCGGTGGTACTGCACCTTATACTTACAATGGAGCAATGGTTCTGAGGATGCTGACCTGAGCGACCTGGCAGCCGGTGACTATACTTTGGAAGTGACCGATGCCAAGGGTTGTAAGATCGGGTTGAATGTGACCATCATCCAGCCTGAAGCTGCTTTGGATATACAGTTCAAGCAGACCGATGTGAACTGTTATGGTGAGTCAACCGGAGCGATAGATGTGACTGTTACCGGTGGTACCGCACCTTATACGTACAATTGGAGCAATGGCGCTGATGTTGACGACCTGAGCGACCTGGCAGCCGGTGATTATACTTTGGAAGTGACCGATGCGAAGGGTTGTAAGGCTACCATCAAGGTGACCATCACCCAGCCTGAGGAAGCACTCAATGCTACCGCAGTTATTACGGATGCATCCTGTGAAGGCAGTGCAGGCAAGATCGATGTTACCGTTACCGGAGGTACCGCTCCTTATACATTTGAGTGGAGCAATGGCGGTGACAAAGAAGACCTGGAGAACATTGGTGCAGGTAATTATTCAGTGACCATCACGGATGCCAAGGGTTGCACCTTCCAGTTGCGTGCAGAAGTGAAGGAGCCCAGTGGCCTGAAGATCGAGTATGGCCAGACTGATGTGAACTGTTATGGTGAGTCAACCGGAGCAATCGATGTTACCGTTACCGGAGGTACTGCGCCTTACACGTACAAGTGGAGCAATGGTTCCGAGGATGCCGACCTGAGCAACCTGGCAGCGGGTAACTATACTTTGGAAGTAACCGATGCCAAGGGTTGTAAGATCGGGTTGAATGTGACCATCACCGAACCTGAAGCTGCGCTGGATGTACAGTTCAAGCAGACCGATGTGAATTGTTATGGTGAGTCAACCGGAGCAATAGATGTGACTGTTACCGGAGGTACCGCACCTTATACGTACAATTGGAGCAATGGCGCTGATGTTGACGACCTGAGCAACCTGGCAGCCGGTGATTATACTTTGGAAGTGACCGATGCGAAGGGTTGTAAGGCTACCATCAAGGTGACCATCACCCAGCCTGAGGAAGCACTCAATGCTACCGCAGTTATTACGGATGCATCCTGTGAAGGCAGTGCAGGCAAGATCGATGTTACCGTTACCGGAGGTACCGCTCCTTATACATTTGAGTGGAGCAATGGCGGTGACAAAGAAGACCTGGAGAACATTGGTGCAGGTAATTATTCAGTGACCATCACGGATGCCAAGGGTTGCACCTTCCAGTTGCGTGCAGAAGTGAAGGAGCCCAGTGGCCTGAAGATCGAGTATGGCCAGACTGATGTGAACTGTTATGGTGAGTCAACCGGAGCAATCGATGTTACCGTTACCGGAGGTACTGCGCCTTACACGTACAAGTGGAGCAATGGTTCGAGGATGCCGACCTGAGCAACCTGACAGCGGGTAACTATACTTTGGAAGTAACCGATGCCAAGGGTTGTAAGATCGGGTTGAATGTGACCATCACCGAACCTGAAGCTGCGCTGGATGTACAGTTCAAGCAGACCGATGTGAATTGTTATGGTGAGTCAACCGGAGCAATAGATGTGACTGTTACCGGAGGTACCGCACCTTATACGTACAATTGGAGCAATGGCGCTGATGTTGACGACCTGAGCAACCTGGCAGCCGGTGATTATACTTTGGAAGTGACCGATGCGAAGGGTTGTAAGGCTACCATCAAGGTGACCATCACCCAGCCTGAGGAAGCACTCAATGCTACCGCAGTTATTACGGATGCATCCTGTGAAGGCAGTGCAGGCAAGATCGATGTTACCGTTACCGGAGGTACCGCTCCTTATACATTTGAGTGGAGCAATGGCGGTGACAAAGAAGACCTGGAGAACATTGGTGCAGGTAATTATTCAGTGACCATCACGGATGCCAAGGGTTGCACCTTCCAGTTGCGTGCAGAAGTGAAGGAGCCCAGTGGCCTGAAGATCGAGTATGGCCAGACTGATGTGAACTGTTATGGTGAGTCAACCGGAGCAATCGATGTTACCGTTACCGGAGGTACTGCGCCTTACACGTACAAGTGGAGCAATGGTTCCGAGGATGCCGACCTGAGCAACCTGGCAGCGGGTAACTATACTTTGGAAGTAACCGATGCCAAGGGTTGTAAGATCGGGTTGAATGTGACCATCATCCAGCCTGAAGCTGCTTTGGATATACAGTTCAAGCAGACCGATGTGAACTGTTATGGTGAGTCAACCGGAGCAATAGATGTGACTGTTACCGGAGGTACCGCACCTTATACGTACAATTGGAGCAATGGCGCTGATGTTGACGACCTGAGCAACCTGGCAGCCGGTGATTATACTTTGGAAGTGACCGATGCGAAGGGTTGTAAGGCTACCATCAAGGTGACCATCACCCAGCCAGACCAGGCACTTTCAGCCCAGGCTGTTCCGACAAATGGTGATTGCTCAGGATCTACAGGTTCGATCAACCTGACCGTTACCGGTGGTACAGCTCCCTATACCTATGAATGGAGCAATGGAGCATTAACCGAGGATATTGATAATCTTGCAGCGGGTAACTATTCTGTAATTGTGACAGATGCCAAAGGTTGTACTACTTCAGCCAGGGCAACAGTTGAACAATCCGGCAGCCTTGAAGCCAAGACTATCGTTTGTGATGTTCGTTGCGTTGGAGAATCTAACGGCTCAGTTAACCTGACAGTGACAGGTGGTGTACCTCCGTATACTTATACCTGGAGTAATGGCGCTACAACTGAGGATCTCTTCAATGTGCCTGCAGGTAATTATTCAGTAGTGATCAAGGATTCAAAAGGCTGTGTAGGTACTGCATCAGCTGTTGTAGGTAGCCCGGCCCCGATCAATTGCTACCTGTATCCGACCAGTGTTATCCAGGTGAATGCAGGAGCTACAACAACGGTTACTGTTAGCGCTTCTGGTGGTACGGGTCCCTACACTTATACATGGTCAATTGTAAGCGGCCCCGGTTCTATCGTAGGTGGGCAGGGTACCAACAAGGTTACTATCAAGGCAGGTTCAACTGCCGGCAAGATCGTGGTGAAAGTGTCGATCAAGGATAGCAAAGGTTGTTGCAAGGAATGTACGAAAGAGATCACAGTGTTGAGTTGTGTATGCCCAGAGCAGTTGATCACTTATTGTACTTATCCCCAGCAGTTCTACGGAAGCACAAGTGGTGCCGTATGTACACCAACTTATGGCCAGCTTTCACCCGTAAACCTGATCACCCAGAGCATCAAGAATATGCCAAACGGAAACCTGTATTTTGGTTTGCCCGGCAGAAGCTTCTGGACACCAGCTTCAAATGCTGCCCGTCTTAACAGCATTCTTCCTGGTAGTGGAACACCTGCAGTATTGTCTGGAAATCTGACTGCATGGTCAGTACCGTTGACAAATGGAAAGATCAACAATGTATTGTTGTCCCAGACCATTACACTGGCATTGAACATGTACATTACACCAGACCGTAAGTTGGGTAACTTCAGGTTGGAAGCCGGTAAGTGGCTGGTTACCCAGAAGAGGGATTGGCGTTCCACCTGCTCAGATCCAAAGCCAATGGATTGCTTTGTTAACGGAGTGCCAACAACAAGCTATAATAGTTGGTTCATGCCAGCCAATGTGGTTAATGCCCTTGGAAGCAATAAAACGGTATGGGGATTGTTTACCCTTGCCAGCAACTCACTGGGCGGTGCACAATTGCCAGTAGGTGTTACACTTTCAGACATCGTAAGGGCACTGGATGTGATCAATAATGCCTTTAATGATTGCAGGTTCTTTGTTAAATGGTCAGATTGCAAAGTGGATTGTTCGAATATTGATATGCTCAACAGTCCCACCGCAACATCTGTAGTGACAACCCCAACTGTAAGCTATGGCGTGCAGTCAACCACAGCGGTTGAACTCGAACAACCGATCACCTTTGCTGCAACAGTAACAGCCTTCCCGAACCCATTCGTTGACAGGGTTCAATTCCAGATCAAGGCTGTTGAGACTGGAAAGGTATCACTGGAAGTATTCAATGAGCTGGGACAAAGGGTTAGTACCTTGTTCAATGCCCAAATGAGGCAGGGAGAGGTACAGAATGTAGAGTACAAGCCGAACCAAAGCATGACCGGTGGACTCATCTACCGACTGACCAGTAACGGCAAGGTCTTTACCGGAAAGTTGTTGCAGGCGTCTAGACCGATCAGATAAAAATCAAGGTAGAAATACCCAACCAAGGCTGTCCGCAAGGACAGCCTTTTTTTATGCAGTTTCAGAATAGCTGCCTAAATTGTTGGATAGCTATTTTCGGATAACAAAAGCAAATTGACCATGAGGATTTATTTTTCCTGCCTTCTGCTTCTATTGGTGATAGCGGAGGCATCCTTTGCACAGAACAGCATTCAATGGAACAGGCTTGGTGATGCCTATTTCACCAGGGAAAATGGTGCTATCATTAAGGTGGGGCTGCCCGGGCAGGCCAAAACCATTTTGGTAGGGAAAGAGAAACTGGCAATGGCCAATAATGGTAATCCACTTGTTGTAAAAGCATTCCGGTTGTCAGAGGACGAGTCCAAATTGTTATTGTTTACCAATACCAGGAAGGTATGGAGATATGAGACCCGCGGGGATTATTGGGTAACCGATACCCAGGGATCTTCCTTCTACCAACTCGGCAGGAGCCTGCCGACGGCATCGCTGATGTTTGCCAAGTTCTCACCCGATGGAACCAAGGTGGCCTATGTGAGTGGCTACAACCTTTATGTGGAAGACCTCGCAACAGGAGTGATCACTGCCCTGACAAAAGATGGGAACAGGCAGCAGATATATGGCACTTTCGATTGGGCCTATGAAGAAGAGTTCTTTTGCCGGGATGGGTTCAGGTGGAGTCCCGACAGCAAGAAGATCGCTTTCTGGAAGATCATTGCCAACCAAACCAAGGACTACCTGATGGTCAACAATACCGATTCTATCTATCCAGTGGCCATACCTGTTGAATATCCGGTTGCTGGTGAAAAGCCATCAACCTTCAAGATCGGTGTGGTTGAAATAGGCACTGGTTCCTTAAAGTGGATGGATATTCCGGATAATGGGACTCTGGGATCCTACCTGCCCAGAATGGAATGGGCGGCCAGTAGCAATGAACTGGTTGCGCAACACCTTGACCGAAAGCAACAGGTCAGTACCATTTTTTTGTGTGATGCAAATACAGGCAAATCCACCAGGATGTTTGAGGAAAGGGACAGTGCCTGGATCGATATCCTTCCCTTATGGGATGATGATTATGCCAATGGCGGCTGGGATTGGCTCGCCGGGGGGAAAGAATATCTATGGGCTTCCGAAAAAGACGGCTGGAGGCATTTGTACAGGTTGAGCAGGGATGGTAAGAAAGAGGTGCTGGTAACAAAAGGAAATTATGATGTAATGGATATTGTCAGGGTCGATGAACCATCAGGCTGGGTATATTTCATGGCTTCCCCTGCCAACGCGACCCAGAAATACCTGTACAGGTGCAGACTGGATGGAAAGGGGGCCGCTGAACTTGTTTCGCCGGCAGACCAGGAAGGTACGCACGATTACCAGGTAGGGCCAGGTGCCAAGTATGCCCTGCATTCCTTTACCAATCATTTCACCAGCCCGGTTTATGAATGGATCAACATGGAAGGCCATCGTACCTTGGATAAGGATAGATCAGTAGCGGCAGCCATTACTACCGCCCAAAGGGATAGCCTTACCAGTTATTTTTCGATCAAAACTGCTGATGGGGTTACCATGGATGCCTGGATGGTAAAACCGAAGAACTTTGATCCGGCTAAGAAATACCCCGTGGTTTTCTATGTATATACTGAACCCTGGGGGCAGAATGTGAAGGACCAATATGGCATTACCAATAATTTCCTTTACAGCGGTGATTTTTCAGGGGATGGATATGTTTATGTGTCCATCGACAACCGGGGTACACCAGTGCCTAAGGGAAGGGAATGGAGAAAGGCCGTTTACCGGAAGATCGGTATTGTCAATATCAGGGACCAGGCCATGGCAGCCAGGGAAATCCTGAAACTCCCTTTTGTTGATACCTCAAGGGTAGCCGTATGGGGATGGAGTGGGGGAGGCTCGGCAACTCTTAACCTTATGTTCCAATATCCCGATATCTATAAAACCGGGATTGCCATTGCAGCGGTTGGCAACCAGCTTACCTATGATAATATTTACCAGGAAAGGTATATGGGCCTTCCACAGGAGAACAGGGAGGATTTTGTAAGCGGATCGCCAATAACCTACGCAGCTAACCTCAGGGGTAATTTGTTGTATATCCACGGGACGGGCGATGACAACGTACATTTTAACAATGCAGAAATGCTGGTCAATGAATTGGTGAAACATGGCAAGCAATTCCAGTTCATGAGTTATCCCAATCGTTCCCATAGTATTTCAGAAGGGGAGGGGACCTTCCGGCACCTGAGTACCCTTTATACCAATTTCCTGAGGCAATATTGCCCTCCCGGCGGAAGGTAAGTAGGTGGGGTGACGGGTAAAAGCCGTGTAACGCCCTTGGATTGTAAATATGTAAATAAATGGCAATGTTTCTGCTTTAATTCATTTAATAACTGGCATGGGTCCTTATATAACAGCAATAGCGATCGGGATAGGTTTGAGTGCCTGTTGTGGTTTCCGGGTATTCGTACCCTTACTTGCAGCTTCACTGGCAGGCTACTTAGGCTGGATTCCCCTGAACCAGGATATGGCCTGGCTGGGGACGATGCCGGCCATTATCAGTTTTGGGGTGGCATCGGTTTTGGAGATAGGGGCTTACTATGTTCCTTTCATTGATAACCTCCTTGACACCATTGCTTCCCCGCTGGCCGTAGCCGCAGGTACCCTGGTAGCTGCATCGGTGCTTCCTGCAGGGGAAATGGAGCCCTTGCTAAGATGGGGACTTGGACTTATAGCCGGTGGGGCAACTGCGGGTTCCATTCAGTTGGGGACAGGTATTTTAAGGTTGTTTTCTACCAAATCAACCGCTGGCACCGGTAATGCCCTGGTGGCGACGGGGGAGAATGCCGCGGCCATAACCGGCTCAGCGTTAAGCCTCCTGGTGCCAGTGATATTTGCGGTGATCATGCTTGTCCTGGCAGGATGGATTATATATAAGGCCTTTGGCCGCCTGGCCGGGAAATAGCCATTGGCAGGTTCCGCAAGTGGAAAAAGGGGGTAATGCAGGTTTCAAACGTTTGTCTTTAGCTGTTTTGGGGATCCTGACATTGATCGGCCAGATCCCTGATGCCTGGGTAGGATTGGCTTTGGGTGGGGTTTTGGGTGGGTGTCCTGGGGCAGGACCGGGGATAGAAAAGGCCTGGAAGGGAAGGAATGGATTAAAAAATGCGATAAATCTGGGGTTGGGCGTGAAATTTTTATAAAAATCTTTTGCCGATAAGAAAACTACCGTTACCTTTGCACTCCCAATTAAATTTTTGGGATAATAGGTATGTCACAGCGAATCAGAATAAAATTGCAGTCTTACGATCACAACCTGGTAGACAAATCTGCCGAAAAGATCGTTAAAACCGTTCGTAGTACAGGTGCAGTGGTAACTGGTCCTATTCCTTTGCCTACCCAGAAGAAAATCTTCACTGTACTGCGCTCTCCACACGTTAACAAGAAGGCTCGTGAGCAGTTCCAACTGTGCACTCACAAGCGTTTGTTGGACATCTATACCAGTTCTTCCAGGACTGTAGATGCCCTGAGCAAGCTTGACCTGCCTTCAGGTGTTGAGGTTGAGATCAAGGCCTAACAGGTCGATTCGCTGAAAGGCGATTCAAATAAAGTTCTTAAAATAACTGCCCTATCTCTCAATTCTGGTCAAACAGGAGAAAAGAGCGCTGGGGTTGGGTGAAAAGGCAAATCAGAAAGGAAATCCTTTTTCATCCACAATTGAGTAAAAGTAAATATGAACAAGCCGTTCATGGTTTGTTTACCATCGGTACTTCTAATTACCCGCCGAAGCTTTAGCGAAGGCGGGCGGACCTGAGCAGGATCCTTCAGTGGTTCGTCAGATAAAAGAAAAGGTCGGTGGCAAACGGGGATTGAAGTCCATCCTTAGACTAATTTAAAGTCAGCTGGATTGTCCTTTTAACCATGCGGCACAAATGGTAAACAAATGAAAGGAATCATTGGAAAAAAGGTTGGGATGACCAGCATCTTCAGTCCCGATGGCAAGCAAACTGCTTGCACCATCATTGAGGCTGGTCCTTGCGTTGTAACCCAGGTGAAGACCAAAGAGTCAGACGGTTACAATGCCCTGCAACTCGCATTCGGCGACAAGAAAGAAAAGCACACTACAAAAGCCGAAGCAAATCACTTCTCTAAAGCACAAACTGCCGCGAAGCGTTTCGTAAAAGAATTCCGCGATTTCTCTGTTGAAAAAGCTCTGGGTGAAACTGTTACTGCAGAAATTTTCGCCGAAGGTGAAAAAGTTGATGTAGTAGGTACTTCCAAGGGTAAGGGTTTCCAGGGTGTTGTTAAGCGCCATGGTTTCTCTGGTGTTGGTGAAGCATCTCACGGTCAGCACGACCGTCAGCGCGCTCCGGGTTCATTGGGTAACTCTTCTGACGCTTCCCGCGTAATGAAGGGTATGCGCATGGCCGGCCATATGGGTAATGAGCGAGTGAAGATGAAGGGCCTGAAGATCCTGAAAGTATTCCCTGAGAAGAACTATATCCTGGTTAGTGGTTCAGTTCCTGGCCACAACGGTTCTATCGTTTTTATCCAGAAGTAAACCATTTAATCTGAAGTACGATGCAAGTAGATGTATTAAATATACAAGGACAGAAGACCGGTAGGACCATAGAGTTGCCGGAAGAAATCTTCGGTATTGAGCCTAACGATCACGTGATCTACCTGGCAGTTAAGCAGTTCCTGGCAGCGCAGCGCCAGGGTACGCATAAAGTAAAGACCCGTAAAGAGGTTCAGGGTGCCAGCCGTAAGCTGCACCGCCAAAAGGGTACCGGTGGATCCCGTAAGGGTAACCTGCGTAACCCCCTGTATAAGGGTGGTGGTACCATTTTCGGCCCCAAGCCCCGCGACTATGATTTCAAACTGAACCGTAAAGTGAAGGACCTGGCCAAGATGTCAGCCCTTGCTCACAAGGCTAAGGAGAATGCGATCCTTGTAATTGAGGATATCAACTTCGATACCCCCAAGACCAAGGCATTCACCGGTGTGCTGAAGGCCCTGAACGTAGCAGATAAGAAGACCCTGTTCGTTCTGCCTGAGAACGGTGAGAATGTTTACCTGAGCCTGCGCAACCTGCCTTCAGTAGAAGGTACCCTGCTGAGCGATGTAAACACTTACGATATCGTAAACGCCCAGGTACTGGTGCTGAGCGAAAGCGCAGCTAAAGTTTTCAGCGAAGCTGAGGTTGAAGAAAACGCATAATCCTAACAAATTTTAAATAGAAAGAGATGAAACTTTCTGAAGTATTGATAAAGCCTATTTTGACTGAGAAGGCGAACAGCCAGCAGGAAGGTCTGCGTCGTTTCGCGTTCAAGGTTGCCCGTAAGGCTAACAAGCTGGAGATCAAGAAAGCTGTTGAGACTTTCTATGGTGTAACCGTAGTTGATGTTAACACAGCAGTGATCCCTGGTAAGAACAAGACCCGCTTTACCAAGGCTGGTTTCATTCAGGGTCGCAAGCCTGCTTATAAGAAAGCGCTGGTGACTGTTGCTGAAGGTGAGACCATTGACCTGTATGGCGCAGTTTAATACCGTATGGTTGAATGGTTCGACGGCTCAATGATCTTGATTCGTCCGACAACAAAACGATCAAACAATTAAAGCGAGCGAAGCTGAAAATTTCGCTAAAAAACTAAAGAAAATGGCATTAAGAAAGTATAAACCGATGACAGCTGGTACGCGTTGGAGAATTGGAAACGCGTACGCAGAAGTTACTACAAATGTTCCTGAGAAGAGCCTGGTTGAGAAGATCAAGTCAACCGGTGGTCGTAACGCCCAGGGGCGTCGCAGCATGCGCTACATTGGTGGTGGTCATGCCAAGATGTACCGTCTGGTTGATTTCAAGCGCGACAAGAAGGATATTCCTGCAACTGTTGCTACCATTGAGTATGATCCGAACCGTTCAGCGTTCATCGCCCTGTTGAATTATGCTGATGGTGAGAAGCGTTATATCCTGGCCCCCAAAGGCCTGCAGGTTGGTGCTACCGTTATCAGTGGTGACGCTGTTGCCCCTGAGATCGGCAATGCCCTGATGCTGAAGAATATGCCTCTCGGTACCATCGTTCACAATATTGAAATGCAGCCTGGCCAGGGTGGTAAGATCGCCCGTAGCGCCGGTTCAGGAGCCAACCTGAATGCGAAGGAGGAGAAGTACGCTGTATTGAAGATGCCTTCAGGCGAACTGAGGAAAGTATTGATCAATTGCTACGCTACTGTAGGTGAGGTTGGTAACAGCGACCACAACTTGCAAAGCATGGGTAAGGCTGGTCGTAACCGTTGGAAGGGTATCCGCCCCCGCAACCGTGGTGTGGCCATGAACCCTGTAGATCACCCAATGGGTGGTGGTGAAGGTAAGGCTTCAGGTGGTCACCCAAGGAGCAGGACCGGTAAGTATGCTAAGGGACAGAAGACCCGTAAGCATAAGGGTTCTGACAAGTTGATCATTCAGCGTAAGAATGGTAAGAAGTTAGCCTAAACCGAAGCAACTAAAATCAATCACAGCTAAAATCTAAACTCGAGATATGGCTCGTTCAATTAAAAAAGGTCCTTACGTAGACGCTAAACTGGAGAAGAAGGTAGTGGATATGACCGAAGGCAAAAGCAAGAAGGGTGTAATCAAAACCTGGAGCCGTCGTTCAACTATTACTCCTGAGTTCGTGGGTCACACTTTTGCCGTGCACAATGGTAACAAGTTCATCCCTGTTTACGTAACTGAGTTCATGGTAGGTCATAAGTTAGGTGAATTTGCCCCTACCCGTAACTTCAAGGGACACTCAAGCAAGAAAATGTAATTCAATAACTGATGCGTGATACCGGGTGCAGGCTCCTGATGCGCTGCATCCAGCATCCTGAATCTAGAATCAAATAAAAATGGAAGCAGTAGCTAAACTGAGAAATTATCCCACTTCGCCCAGAAAAATGCGTTTGCTGGCTGACCTGATCCGTGGTATGGAAGTAGAGAAGGCCCTGGCAGTTTTGGAGCACAATGCCAAGCATCCGGCTGTTCCCCTGCGCAAACTGGTGGTAAGTGCAATCAGCAACTGGAAACAAGCTAACCAGGGTGGTGATGAATCACAACTGGTGGTTAAGACCGTCTTCGTTGATGGCGCCAGGACGTTGAAGCGTATGCGTCCCGCCCCTCAGGGCCGTGGTTACCGTGTTCGCAAGCGCAGCAATCACGTAACAGTAATTGTAGATACTAAATAATTCAATCGTATAAACTTAATATACCAAACACATGGGTCAGAAAACAAATCCTATTGGTGCAAGGTTGGGAATCATCCGCGGTTGGGAAAGCAACTGGTATGGCAACAAGAAAGATTTCTCTACCAAGTTGATCGAGGATCATAAGATCCGTACTTACCTGAATGCCCGTATCAATAAGGGGGGCATTTCCAAGATCGTTATCGAGCGTACGCTGGGTAAGTTGATCGTAACCATCCATACATCCAAGCCTGGTATCATCATAGGAAAAGGTGGTAATGAGGTTGACCGCATTAAGGAAGAGTTGAAGAAGCTGACCGGTAAGGATGATGTGCAGATCAATATCCTGGAGATCCGTCGCCCGGAATTGGATGCCAACATCGTTGCTGACACCATTGCCAAGCAAATTGAGAACCGTATCAACTATAAGCGTGCTATCAAGATGGCGATTGCTTCTGCGCTCCGCATGGGTGCTGAAGGTATCAAGATCAAGGTTGCAGGTCGTTTGGGTGGTGCTGAAATCGCCCGTACCGAAGAGATCAAGCAGGGTCGTACACCTTTGCACACCCTTCGTATGGATATTGACTATGCTAACGTATTCGCACTGACTGTTTACGGAAAGATTGGTATCAAGGTATGGATCTGTAAAGGTGAAGTACTTACCAAGCGCGACCTTAACCCCAATTTCATTGGAGGTAAGAGCGAAGTAAGTGACAGGAGGGAGCGTCGTGATGATCGCGGTGGTGACCGTCGTGATCGCGGTGGACGTGGTGGAGACAGAAGAGAGCGTAGAAACTAATCAGAAACAACATCAAGTAACCAGGAAATATATTCAAGATGTTACAACCTAAAAGAACGAAGCACAGGAAGATGCAGAAGATGCCTGTGAAAGGCAACGCAAAACGCGGTACTACCCTGTCATTTGGTTCATTCGGTTTGAAGGCTTTGGAAACTGTGTGGATGACCGACCGTCAGATTGAAAGTGCCCGCCAGGCAATGACCCGTCACATGAAGCGTGAGGGTAGTGTTTGGATCCGCATTTTCCCTGATAAAATTGTTACCCGTAAGCCACTGGAAGTGAGGATGGGTAAAGGTAAAGGTAACCCTGATCATTGGGCTGCCGTAGTTAAGCCTGGTCGTATTTTGTTTGAATGCGACGGTGTTCCCATGGAACTGGCCAAAGAAGCGATGGAACTGGCTGCTCAGAAGCTTCCCATCAAAACCAAGTTTGTGGTTCGCAGGGATCTGCAGTCATAACATTTCCTAACAACAAAAATCGACTATACAATGTCTAAGAAAATCGATTTCGTTAAGAGCCTGAAGGACATGAGTGTTGCTGATCTGAAGGCCCGTATTCAGGAAGATGAGCTGCGCCTGAAAAAGCTGGAGTTCGCCCATGCGATCACTCCGCTGGAGAACCCCATGAGCATCCGCTCCCTGCGCAGGGATATTTCCCGTCTGAAAACGGAATTAAACAAGAAGCTGGCTACTGCCTAATCCGGTGCCAGGTTTAACAAAAAGCTAAAAGCTAAATCTAATAACAATGGCTGAAAGAAATTTGCGTAAAACAAGGATCGGGGTGGTTACCAGCAACAAGATGGAAAAGACCATCACTGTTGCCGTAGAAAGAAAGGTAAAACACCCAATTTACGGTAAGTTCCTGAAGAAGACCACCAAGTTCCACGCTCATGATGAGAAGAACGAGTGCAACATTGGTGACACCGTTCGCATCATGGAAACCCGTCCGCTTAGTAAGACCAAGCGTTGGAGACTGGTGGAAGTGGTTGAAAAGGTTAAATAAGGTAAGCCCGGAGCAGCATTGTCTGCCTGGAGTGATCCCTCTGTTTTACAATGGTATAATACGATTAAACTAATTCAAAATGATTCAGCAAGAAAGCAGATTGAACGTAGCGGACAACAGCGGTGCCAAGGAAGTATTGGTTATCCGCGTGCTGGGTAACAGTGGACAGGATTACGCCAGGATCGGCGATAAGATCGTTGTTACTGTTAAGGACGCTATTCCTGCCGGCGGCATTAAGAAAGGTACCGTAACTAAAGCAGTTATCGTTCGTACCAAGAACAAATTGCGCCGTAAAGATGGTTCTTACATCCGTTTCGACGACAATGCCGTAGTGTTGTTGAACAACGCCGATGAGCCCCGCGGTACACGTATTTTCGGACCTGTTGCCAGGGAACTGCGCGACAAGGGTTATATGAAGATTATTTCTCTTGCTCCGGAAGTATTATAATCGTACCTTTGCGCCCCCGATTGGTCGCACGGGCTAGTAAAAAAAGTGAATAATAGATAAACAAGAATCTACATGAGCACAAGATTCAAACCGAAATACAACATCAAAAAGGGCGACACAGTAGTTGTGATTGCCGGCGATGACAAGGACCTGAAGAAACCCCGCAAGGTTTTGGAGGTAATCGTTGATAAAGGCCGTGTTGTAGTGGAAGGTGTGAACATCATTACAAAGCACACCAAGCCGTCTGCCCAGAATACCAAGGGTGGCATCGTTAAGAAAGAAGCCCCCATTAACATTTCCAACGTTATGTTGTGGGATGCTAAGGCTGGTGCCGCTACCAAGGTAAAGCGTAACCGTGAAAATGGTAAGCTAGTTCGTGTTTCAAAAAAATCAGGGGAGGTAATTAAGTAATGAGTACCGTTAAATATACTCCGCGTCTGGCAGACAAGTACACTAGTGAAGTAGTACCTGCCTTAATGAAGAAATTCGGATACAAGACCATCATGCAGGCTCCCAAGCTGACCAAGATCTGCTTGAACCGTGGTGTGAATGGCGCTGTTGCCGATAAGAAACTGGTTGATATCGCTGTAGAAGAGCTGACCACCATCACCGGTCAGAAAGCGGTTCCTACCATGTCTAAGAAGGACATCTCTAACTTCAAACTGCGTAAGCACATGCCAATTGGCGCCCGTGTTACCCTGCGTGGTGAGAAGATGTATGAGTTCCTGGATCGCCTGATCTCTGTGTCACTGCCTCGTGTACGTGACTTCAAGGGTGTAAGCGAGAAGGCTTTCGATGGCCGCGGTAACTATACCTTGGGTGTAACCGAGCAGATCATTTTCCCTGAGATCGATATCGACAAGGTGAATAAGATCACTGGACTGGACATCACTTTTGTTACCACTGCCCAGACCAACGAAGAGGCTTATGAACTCCTGAAGGAGCTTGGTATGCCTTTCCGTAACATTAAAAAAGACAACCAATAATATTTGGGGTTGATGAGGGCCCGGGATGCTGAAACCTTCGGCAATCAGGTGCAGGATTCAAACTAAACATCAAATCGACAAACTAATATGGCTAAAAAATCGGTAGAAGCCAGGCAAAGGAAAAGGGAAGCTCTGGTAGCTAAGTTCGCTGAGAAGCGCGCTGCACTGAAAGCTGAAGGTAACTACGAGGCACTTGATCTGTTGCCACGTAACGCCTCTCCTGTTCGTCTGAAAAATCGTTGTCAGCTTACAGGCCGTCCTAAAGGTTACATGCGTTTCTTCGGAATCTCAAGGGTGACCTTCCGTGACATGGCTCTGGCTGGTAAGATCCCTGGCGTAAAGAAAGCCAGCTGGTAATTGCCCGCTATACTGCTAAAAGCAGGAGCGAAATTTTGTTGATATCAAATAGGATATCGCATTGTGTAAAAACATTTTCAAACTATCAACTTATTCATAGCAATGGTTACTGATCCTATAGCAGATTTCCTGACCCGCATTCGTAATGCTCAAATGGCTGGTCACCGTATTGTGGAGATCCCTGCTTCTAACCTGAAAAAGCGTATTACTGAAATCCTGTACGATAAGGGTTATATCCTGAAGTACAAGTTTGAAGAAGATAACAAGCAAGGTGTTATCAAAATCGCCCTTAAGTACGATCCCTCCACCAAGCAGCCCGCTATCCAGTCACTGGAAAGGGTTAGCCGTCCTGGTCTTCGCCAGTATGCTAAGCCTGCTGATTTCAGCCGCGTAAAGAACGGTCTGGGTGTTGCCATCATTTCTACTTCCAAGGGTGTAATGACCGACAAGGAAGCCAAGGCCCAGAACGTAGGTGGCGAGGTTCTTTGCTACATCTACTAAGCTAATCGCGCAATGCATGCATTGCGCTTTTAACATATACAGCAGGGGATACATTAAGTTGTCCTATACCCAACTGATCGGTCCCCAGCTTTGAAATATCAAGTTTAACACTGAAAAAAAGAAAACATGTCTCGTATAGGTAAAAAGCCGATCACTGTTCCTGCCGGAGTTACCATTACTGTTGGAAAGGATAATGTGATTGCCGTTAAAGGTCCCAAAGGCGAGCTGAAGCAAGCCATTGACAGGGATATCACTGTAGAAGTGAAGGATGGTGAAGTACTGATCACCCGTCCTACTGACCAGATCCGTCACCGTGCCATGCATGGTCTGTACCGCGCACTGATCGCTAACCTGGTAAAAGGTGTTACAGAAGGATTTAAGGCCGACCTGGAACTGGTGGGTGTGGGTTTCAAAGCCGCAAACACCGGAAACCTTTTGGACCTGGCGCTCGGTTACTCCCATAATATCATTTTTGAGATCCCCAGTGAACTGAAGGTTACAACAGTAACTGAAAAAGGTCAAAACCCAAAGATCAGCCTGGAAGGTATCGATAAGCAACTGCTTGGACAGGTGGCTGCCAAGATCCGCAGTCTTCGTAAGCCTGAGCCATACAAAGGAAAAGGTGTTCGCTTTGTTGGTGAAGTGGTTCGCAAGAAAGCAGGTAAATCTGCTGGTAAGTAATTAAGCTAAGTTAATTGCAGGGCCTGACGATGTTAAGTTCCTGCAATTACTTCCTTATATAATCTTTAAATGTCAATACTTCCGGCAGTATCGGGAGTTTAAAAAATAGAAAAATGGACGCTAAAGTTATCAAAAGGCAAAAGATCAAGTACCGCATTCGTAAGAAGGTGGGTGGTACTCCTCAAAAGCCTCGTCTGTCTGTATTCCGTAGCAATACTGACATTTATGTTCAGCTGATCGACGACCTGAACAGTGTTACCCTCGCCGCTGCTTCCAGCAAGGACAAGGATATCGCTGCCCAGAAAGGAACCAAGATTGAGAAAAGCAAGCTGGTTGGTTTGGCTATTGCACGTAAAGCTGCTGAACTGGGTTTGACCGCTGTTACCTTTGATCGTGGTGGTTACCTCTACCATGGTCGTGTAAAGTCTGTTGCAGATGGCGCACGTGAAGGTGGTCTTCAGTTCTAATTCTTAATCAGATAAAAAATTATACATTTTTAATTTCTGCAATAAATGGCAAAAGTAAACTTAAACAAAGTTAAAGCCGGCGACCTGGAATTGAAGGAGAAAGTGGTTGCTATCAACCGTGTGGTTAAGACTACCAAGGGTGGTCGTGCCTTCAGCTTCTCTGCCCTGGTGGTGGTAGGTAACGAGAATGGCGTTGTTGGTCATGGTCTGGGTAAGGCTAAAGAAGTGCAGGAAGCAATTACGAAGGGTATCGAAGATGCCAAGAAGAACCTGATCAAAGTGCCTGTTATGCACGGTACTATTCCCCATGATCAGCTCGCCAAGGAAGGTGCTGCCAAGGTTTTGATCAAGCCTGCAGCTCACGGTACTGGTGTGATCGCTGGTGGCAGCATGCGTGCTGTACTGGAAAGCGCTGGTATCACCGACGTTCTTGCCAAGAGCCTTGGTTCAGCTAACCCCCATAACGTGGTGAAAGCTACCTTCAAAGCACTGGCTACCCTCCGTGAGCCCGTACAGGTTGCTAAGACCCGTACTGTTAGCCTCAAGAAAGTATTTAATGGTTAATCTGTTAGCGGTTTACCGGTAACACGAAACATAGAGCAATGAAAAAGATTAAGATCACTCAAGTTAAAAGCGCTATCGATCGTCCCGCTGATCAGAAGCAAACCCTGGTTGCACTTGGCTTGAAAAAGCTGAACGCCAGCCGTGAAGTTGTGGCTACTCCTCAGATCCTGGGAATGGTACGCAAGGTTGAACACCTTTTGAAGGTGGAAGAAATCTAATTGATTAGGAATTTTGAAATTGGGGAATATTGAAATTTGGTTACCCCGGTTTCAAAATTCCCCATTTTTTTATTTATAACATAAGCGAGGGGAGATTCCCCGTTAAGTAAAAATCAAGTAAAATGAAACTGCACAATTTACAGCCTGCAGAAGGCGCTACGCACAAAGAGAAGCGTTTAGGTCGTGGTGAAGCATCCGGTAAGGGTGGTACTTCAACTAAAGGTAACAAAGGTGGCCAGAGCCGTGCTGGTTATAAGAACAAGCGTGCCCATGAAGGTGGCCAGATGCCTATCCAACGTAGGGTGCCCAAGCGTGGCTTCAATAACATTCACCGTGTTGAGTATAAAGTGTTCAACCTCGGCCAGGTAGACCAACTGGTTGAGAAATACGGTATTTCTGAATTCACCCTGGAAAACCTGTACATCAATGGACTGATCAGCCAGTTCGACAATGTAAAGATCCTGGGTAATGGAGAGCTGAAAGCAAAGGTTAATTTCAAGGTGAACGCTGTAAGTGAGAAGGCGAAAGCTGCTATCGAAGCTGCAGGTGGTTCTGTTGAAATTGTAAAGTAATTTTCTTTATCTTGCGCAGACGCATTGTAATAATGCGTCTTTTTTTATTTGAGGCTCATTTAAAATCTCAGAAAACCCGTGAAGAAATTAATTCAGACGCTGAAGAACATCTGGAGCATTGAGGAGTTAAGAAGTAAGATCATAACTACACTGCTGCTGATCCTGATCTATCGTATCGGTGCACACATCGTATTGCCCGGTATCGATCCTACGAAAATTGACCTTGCCGGAGCCAAATCCGGTGCTCTTGGATTGATCGATGCTTTTGCCGGTGGAGCTTTCTCACAAGCGTCCATCTTTGCATTGGGTATCATGCCTTATATCTCTGCCTCTATCTTTATGCAGCTGATGACCATCCTGGTTCCACAGATGCAGAAAGTGCAAAAAGAAGGGGAGAGCGGGAGGAAAAAGATCAACCAATGGACCCGTTATTTAACTGTAGCCGTTACCGCTGTACAGGCTGGTGCTTATGTTGCTTACCTGCGTCAGGTTAACGGTGCTGCCCTGCTTGATTCCTATGCTTCTTATTTCTGGTTGTCTACCACCATCGTACTTACTGCAGGTACCCTGTTTGTAATGTGGCTGGGTGAAAAGATTACCGATAAGGGTTTGGGTAATGGTACTTCCCTCATTATCATGGTGGGTATCCTGGCCCGTCTGCCCCAGTCTATCGTACAGGAATGGGCTGCCAAGAGCAACCGTGGTGGTGGTGGACTGCTGATCTTCATTATCGAGTTCGCAGTTCTTGTTGCCATTATCATGGGGCTCATTGTACTGGTACAGGGCGTACGTAAGATCCCTGTTCAGTATGCCAAGCAGATCATTGGTAATAAGCAATTCGGTGGTGCTCGCCAGTTCCTGCCCCTCAAGGTTAATGGTGCCGGTGTAATGCCCATCATCTTTGCACAAGCCATTATGTTCCTGCCAACCCTCTTCTCTTACACTAGTTTTGAGTCTGGTCAGGGAATTGCAAAGATCTTCTCTGATCCAAGGGATGCATGGCATATGGTGATCTATGCAGTTATTGTGATCGCATTTACTTTCCTGTATACTGCATTGATCTTTAACCCCAAACAGATCGCTGAGGACCTTAAGCGAAACAACGGATTTATTCCCGGTGTTAAGCCAGGCCAGCCTACCGCTGACTATATTGGTGCCGTAATGGATAAGATCACCCTGCCAGGGGCTGTATTGCTCGCCGTGGTAGGTATCCTTCCTGGCTTTGCCCAGCGTGTTGGCATCACCCAGGGATTTGCTTCCTTCTTTGGTGGCACATCCTTGCTGATCATGGTTGGTGTTATCCTTGATACCTTACAGCAGATTGAGACACAATTGCTGATGCGTCAGTACGATGGCCTTATGAAGAGTGGCCGTATCCAGGGACGCCAGGCTGTTAGTACCTCAACCATCTGATCTGGACCATAATGATTTAAAAAGCCCGGTAAAGGTTTAACTTTGCCGGGCTTTTACTTTAAAGGGGCAGGAGCCCTGCTAATTATTACGTATGATCTACTATAAGACAACCGCCGAGGTGGAGCTGATGCGTGAAAGCGCCCTCCTTGTCAGCAAGACCCTGGCTGAAGTAGCCAAGGTCATTAAACCCGGAATGACCACCCTGGAGATCGATGCCTTCGCTGAAAAATTCATTGTAGACCACCAGGCAAAACCTTCCTTCAAGAATTATAAAGGTTATCCCTTTACCTGTTGTATCAGTGTGAATGATGCAGTAGTACATGGTTTCCCTAATGATGTGCCCTTGAAGGATGGAGATATTGTTTCAGTAGATGTGGGCGTGTACAAGAACGGTTTTCATGGGGACAGTGCCTACACTTTTGCCATAGGAAGTATACCAGATGATGTAAAGCAGTTGTTGAAGGTTACCAAGGAATCTTTGTACCTGGGAATCGAGAAGGCAACTGCCGGTAACAGGGTAGGGGATATTTCCTTTGCCATACAGGATTATGCAGAAAGAAAGCACAAATATGGCGTGGTAAGGGAGCTCGTTGGCCATGGCCTTGGTAAACATCTTCATGAAGATCCCCAGGTTCCTAACTATGGGAAACGTGGTTCCGGTCCCAAATTGCATGATGGATTGGTGATAGCCATTGAGCCAATGGTTAATATGGGGGTGAAGGAGGTTTGGTATGAAGATGATGGCTGGACCGTAAAGACCAAGGATGGGAAGCCTGCAGCCCATTATGAACATACTATTTGTGTGCGCAGGGGGAAGGCAGATATCCTTTCGTCCTTTGTGGAGATCGAAGCCAACGAAAAGGCCAACCCGCATTTGGATTCGAGTTATTATTGATAAAGTATTACTTTTTAAAGGCCATTGGGTGGATACCTGATGGCTTTTTTGTTGGTATTGGTAAGGGTTACCGGAAAAAATCCGGGACCTGGTAATAATTTTGTGCGATGTCAAATAGAATACTGGTTGTAATAGGAGGCGGGGCGGCAGGATTCTTCTGTTCAGTAAATGCTGCCAGGATGGATCCTTCACTGAAGGTTATCCTGCTCGAGAAAACCGGGAAATTGCTTTCCAAGGTCAGGATCAGTGGCGGGGGGAGGTGTAATGTGACCCATGCCTGTTTCAGTATAACGGATATGGTTAAGCGATATCCAAGGGGAAGCCAGTTCCTTAAGAAAGCCTTTCACCAGTTCTTCACCACCGATACCATTGAATGGTTCAGGCAGCGTGGGGTAGAATTGAAGACAGAAGCGGATGGAAGGATGTTCCCTGTCACTGATTCGTCTGAAACCATTATCCAGTGCTTGTTGCGTGAGGCCAACAAGTTTGGGGTTGATATCAGGATGAACCGGGATGTTAAGGTGCTGAAAAAGACACAGGAGCATTGGCTGGTACAAACAGAAAAAGAAACCATCCAGGCCGACCATGTTTGTGTTGCGGTTGGGGGATACCCTAAATCCTCCATGTTCCAATGGTTATCGGACCTTGGACACCGTTTTGCGGAGCCTGTCCCATCACTCTTTACATTTAATATACCCAATAAGGCCCTGAACGAATTGATGGGTGTGAGTGTTACGGAAGCCATGGTAAAGATCATGGGTACCAAGCTCCAGGAGAAAGGGCCTGTTTTGGTCACCCATTGGGGACTGAGTGGTCCGGCGGTGCTGCGATTGAGTGCATGGGGTGCCAGGGAACTGGCAGGGCGGGACTGGCAATACCGGATCCAGCTGAATTGGGCACCCGCTTATAATGAGAATAGTTTAAGGGAATTCATCCAGGTGTATAGGTTCGATAAGGCCTCGCAGAAGATCGGCAACCGCAATCCCTTTGGACTGCCCCAAAGATTATGGGATTACCTCCTGAAAGAGTCGGGTATAGATCCTGAGACCAGGTGGAGTGACCTGCCGGCCAGGGAGCAAAACAAGTTGGTAAAGCATGTTTGTTCACAGGAATTAGAGGTGAAAGGAAAGACCACCTATAAGGAAGAATTTGTGACAGCTGGAGGTATTGACCTTTCGGAAGTGGACCCACAAACCATGATGAGCCGTTTACACCCGCAATTGTTTTTTGCCGGTGAGATCCTGGATATTGATGGGATCACCGGTGGGTTCAACTTCCAGAATGCCTGGACCACAGGTTTTATTGCGGCGCAATGCATTGCTTCCCGGTCCTGAAGCCATCTTTCAATCTAACGGGTTGGTTAATAAGGAAATAGCCATTAAATTAACTTGTAAGTGTATAACGGAAGCCCTGTATACCAGGGCACAGACAGATGGTGACCGAAACAATCCGGATTTTCCTCAATTTCTAGGCATAAAACGCAGTTCTAGCCTTATTTTATGCTATCTTTGCAGCCCCGAATAAAACCATCGGGAATTTGTTATGTTTCAAAATTTGATTGTTAAACAACTAAACGCTGAGGCAGAGGAGTCTGCTGCTGCAAATGCAGAAGCAACTACAGCGACAACAAATGCACCTGCTGCGACTGCGCATGATGACTTCGATTGGAGCATCGACAAGCGCAATGTATCTACTTACAGTGCTGAAGAAAAGGCCAAGTACGACAAAGTGTATGATGACACTTTCGTTGCCATCACTGATGGTGAGCTGATCAAAGGAGCTGTAGTAGGATTGACCAAGACCGACGTTGTATTGAACATTGGTTTCAAAAGCGATGGTCTGATCTCCCTCAACGAATTCCGTGACCTGCAAGGTCTGAAGATCGGTGATGAGGTGGAAGTTATGGTGGTAGAGAAGGAAGACCGCAATGGTCACCTGCACCTGAGCCGTAAGCAAGCCCGCATTACCCGTGCATGGGAAAAGATTGTTGAGGTTCATAAGACTGGTGAGATCGTTACCGGTACTGTTACCAGCAAGACCAAGGGTGGCTTGATCGTAGATGTATTCGGAATGGAGACCTTCCTTCCCGGATCACAGATCGATGTTAAGCCTGTTACCGACTACGATCAGTTTGTTGGTAAGACCATGGAATTCAAAGTGGTTAAGGTTAACGAGGCCATCAAGAATGCCGTTGTATCCCACAAGGCCCTTATTGAAAGCGATATCGAAGCTCAGCGCGCTGAGATCATGGGTAAGCTGGAGAAGGGTCAGGTTCTGGAAGGTACCATCAAGAATATCACCGATTTCGGTGCGTTCATGGATTTGGGTGGACTGGATGGTCTGCTGTATATCACCGATATCAGCTGGGGCCGTATCAACCATCCTTCAGAAGTACTGAAGCTGGACCAGAAGCTGAATGTGGTAGTGTTGGATTTCGACGACGACAAGAAGCGTATCAGCCTTGGTCTGAAGCAACTGACCCCGCATCCTTGGGATGTGCTGCCTGAAAACATCGGCGAAGGCCAGGTGGTGAAAGGTAAGGTTGTGAACATCGAAGATTATGGTGCGTTCCTGGAAATCATGCCTGGTGTAGAAGGTCTGGTTCACGTTAGCGAGATCACATGGGCCAATACCCCGATCAACGCGAAGGAATTCTTCAAGTTGGGTGATGAGTACGAAGCCAAGATCGTGACCCTGGATAAGGATGCCCGTAAGATGAGCTTGTCCATCAAGCAAATGACTCCTGATCCCTGGAACGAGATCGAGAACAAATACCCTGTTGACAGCCGTCATACCGGTCTGGTGAAGAACATCACTCCTTACGGTGTGTTTGTTGAACTGGAGCCAGGCATCGGTGGTATGATCCACATCAGCGACCTGAGCTGGCTGAAGCGTTTCAACCATCCTTCTGAGTATACCAAGGTAGGAGAGAAGATCGAGATCGTGATCCTGGGTATCGATAAGGAGAACCGCAAACTGCAACTGGGTCACAAGCAGCTGGAAGAAGATCCCTGGAATGCACTGGAGGATACTTTCGCTGTAGGTACACTGCATGAAGGAACCGTGATCCGCAAGGATGAGAAGGGTGCCATTGTGCAACTGCCTTATGGCCTGGAAGGTTTCGCTCCTAACCGTCACCTGAACAAGGAAGATGGTGGCCAGGTTGGTGCCGATGATACCATCACTTTCATGGTGATCGAATTCGATCGTAATGAGAAGCGTATCGTTGTTAGCCATACCCGCACTTGGGAAGCTGCTAAGGCTGAAGAGAAAGAAGCTGCCAAGAAGGAAGCTAAGGCTGAGGCTGACAAGACCAAGAAGGCTGTTAAAAACCTCCAGAGCAAGGTAGAAAAAGCTACTTTGGGTGACCTGGGTGTGCTGGCTGAGTTGAAGAAGAAGATGGAAGGCGGTGAAGGCGAAAGTGCCCAATAATCCGTTTTGCACTGATAATGAAAAGCGCGGGGGTGACCCCGCGCTTTTTTATTGTAGTTACAGGAACGCCATCCGGTACCCTACCGGGAAAAAGAAAACCTGCCCTTATCTGGTCACCTGATTCAAGTAAACCAAGAAGGTTTGCTGCTGATTTCATAAACACATTCCCTGCATTTTCTTCCGGGTTAGTTTAAAATCCCCTTCGCTACTTCTCTCCAGGTGCATTAAAGGGCAGGCATATGATTACTGGCGTTCAAAGAACTTTCAGGCCTAAGGATAAGGCAAATTCAATAGGTTATTGGAAAAGGGGTGATTCATCCTAAGGACCGCCTAAATGGGGGCCTTATGGGTTTAGGAATTGGATCTGCGGTTATTGGTCAATCAGGTTACCTGCCATGGGCATAGGATAATTGGACGTGGGCTATTCAGGGGATATTGGATCAGGGAAAAAGAAAGTTGATTGACATTGGATTCGTGGAATTCTTAGGATATTGAATAAGATTCTGGACGGTTGTTACTGGACATTGGATGGTTTGAGGCTGCGATCCTCGTCAATCAACTTCTGATACAAAAGTAGCAGACGGCTAAAAGGTGTACAAGAGCGGATTTGCCCAATTTTAAGGATTCAGGAAATACCCTTCCTTTCGTAATTCTCCGATGGTAAAGGAGGTGCAATTACGGTGGAAAAACATGTATAAAATCCCCAAAAGGGGTTGGTATCGTAAATCCCGAACCAGTAATTTTACGTATTATTACTATAGTGAATATTCCAGAAATTTTACATTTTGCATTCCGAATGCCCATTTTTGAAGGCTTTCAACCCCAAGCAAAATTCACCGTATGAAAAAACCAGACCCAGCAAACCCTATTAAAGTGGCCATTGCCGATGACCATGCCCTCTTTAGGGCTGGGGTGAAGACAGCATTGTCTGCCAAGAAGGATGTAGAATTGATCGCAGAGGCGGATAACGGCATGCAGCTTTTGAATCTCCTTAAGCATATTGAGCCTGATGTGATTTTACTGGATATCCAGATGCCGATCATGGATGGTATCGCCACGCTTCCTGAGATCAGGAAGATCAACCCCCATGTTAAGGTGATCATCCTGTCCATGCATAATGACCACTCCATGATCTCGAAATTGATGGAGATCGGCGCCAACTCCTACCTGACCAAGAACTCTGATTCGGAAACTATCTATCAGGCTATCAAAACCTGTTTTGAGCAGGAGTTCTTTTTCAATGAGCTTACGAACAAAGCCTTGCTCACCGGTTTACGTACCCGTCGGCAGGAACCTGAGGCGGTAGCAGATGCGCAGTTAACCGAAAAAGAGATCAGGATACTTAAGCTGATGTGTGAGGAAAAGACCACCAAGGAAATTGCCGATATCGTTGATATCAGCCCACGTACAGTGGAAGCGATAAGGGATAAATTAAAGACCAAGACAGGGGCCAAGTCCATGGCCGGATTGGTGATGTATGCGGTAAAGCATGGAATCGTCCAGGAGGAATCCTGATGGGCCTTTCATCAAACTAAAAAGCCCGGAACATGATAAACGCGTTCCGGGCTTTTTAGTTTTATCGAATTATCGTTCAAAAACTCAGTAACAATTCAAGGGCTGTCACCCCACCCAGGATAGGTAGCCCTTCCTCTACATCTGTATCACCTTCCTCCTCTTCAATACTGCTCTCTTCCTTTGTGCTGGCTGTGATAGAGGGCTTTCCCTTGCCAAACACACATTTTTCTGCCCTGAGCGCGCCTGTCTGGTTGGCTGAGAATACCAACAACATAAAGAGTGTAAACAGGCCTATTGCGAATCCTTTTTTCATCGCCAGTAGTTTAAATGGTTATCGTAAAGTTATTTCATTCCTATAGGGTGGACAATCGCATAAACATGTGAAAAGGGATTATAATCTGATGACCCTTCCGCTGCCTGAAACACTAGTCCTTAGCTTGGGCGGGTCACCCTTATAGTAAACAGAACCACTGCCACTGATCGTGGCTTCCAGCTCATCCAGGGGACTGGTCTCAATCTTCCCCGAACCGGAGATCGTAGCCTTTACTTTTGCGGCAGGACAATCAATAGCCAGGATATTGCCTGAGCCACTCACTACCAGTTCAGCTCCTTCCTTAATCTTCCCGTTCAGCTGTAGGGTTCCCGAACCGGATACATTCCCTTTGGCCTGGTCGGCTTGCGCCTGCCAATTGATATTGCCGGATCCGTTGATGTCCAGGGCCAAGGTCGTATGCTGCCAGGGACCACTGTTTTCAATACCCCCACTGCTTTGAAGCTGTAGTTTCGAAACCTCGGGAACGGTTATATTTATGATTACCGGTTCATGCTTTACAGCATAGTTATAACTGGTATAATGAAGTTTTAGACGATTATTTTCGACATATGTTACAACTTCGGGCAAAATATTTTCTTCACCCTTCAGGGATATGGCTACTGTATTGCCCTGGCTGAGGATCACCCGGAAATAGCCGGAGTTTTCCAGTTCCGTAAAATTGGGGATGGTTCTTTGTTCTTCAACGATTTTGCCGTTTCCCCTCAGGACAGTTTTGGAACATGATGCCAAAACTGCCATGAGAAGGATGGCCATGGATAAGGTTATAATTTTTTTCATGTAGACGATAAGGTGTAAGCTTGACAACCATTGATCACCTTACGTTGCCTTTCAATGAAAAAAACTTTTTCTAGATAATTTGGGGAGGGTGTCAGACAATCTTATCCTTGAAGGCCTTGGCAACTGCTTCACTCTTTGAATTCACGTGCAGTTTCTCATAGATCTTCTTGATATGTGACCTTACGGTATCAATGGAAATATTCATGTCTGAAGCGATCATCTTATAGCTGTAGCCATTGACAAGGAATTGCAGTACCTCTTTCTCCCTTTCCGACAGCCGGTAATCTTCACTTTGGGGTAACTGGATATCTGAAAACATCCTCAATACCTGTGTTGCGATGGAACTGGTCATTGGGGCCCCGCCGGTGTGGGCTTCATGGATATACTCGAGTAGCCTGGACGGTGGGGTCTTCTTGAGCAGGTAGCCGTTGGCGCCTGATTTTAAGGCTTCGAATACATTTTTATTGTCATCGAAAACGGTCAGCATGAGTATCTTGACCGTGGTGTTATGCTGGCGGATCAGTTTTAGTCCTTCTATTCCATTCGTCCCGGGCATATCGATATCCATCAGGATCACATCCGGTTGAAAGGCCTCTACCTCATCCACAACATTATTGCAGTTTTTAAAGGCTGCAACCACTTCATAACCATCCGAGCCATTGATCAGCATGGAAAGTCCCTCCCTGAGTTGTGGATTGTCCTCGTATACCATCACTTTAATCATACAACATACATTTTCCAGTCAAAGGTAACCTGCTATCCTGTTCCGGGCAATCACATAATCATGTTAGCGGTAATTCAAGATTGATCTCGGTTCCTTTGCCATTACCCGACATGATTCGTAGGATTCCTTTCATCATTTCGGTTCGCTTTCGCATATTGGTCAGGCCATTCCCGCTATCTGCGGTGGCTACATCAAACCCTTTCCCGTCATCCCTGATATCCATGTGCAATTTCCCGGACTTGATAAAAATGCGGATGGCGGCATGTGTTGCGTCGGAGTATTTGGCCAGGTTATTAACAGCTTCTTTGAATACGAGGAAAAGGTCCCTCCTGGATTCCATATCAAGGGTCAGGTCCATCACCGCATCGTCGACATGGAATTCATATTCTATATCCTTAGGCTCCAATACAGTCGCCGCAAACTCCCTCATCCTTGCCGTTATCCTCTGGATATTGTCGTTCATGGGATTGATACTCCAAACAATATCATCCATAGCCTCCATCATCCTGCTGGAATTATCACTGATCTTTTCTATATACTCCTTTGTTGCTTTGGGATCCTTTTCAATCTTCATCTTGGCCATTTCGCTGAGGATATTGATGGTACTCAATGTTGAGCCCATATCGTCATGAAGGTCGCGGGCAACCCTGGTCCGGACCTTCTCCACCGCCAGCAGTTTGTTTATCCTTAATTGGTGGATGAACAGTACCAAGCCTGACAATGCCATCAGGATAATTGATATGAACCACCAGGTTTTATAAAAGGGTGGTGTGATCAGGATATTGAGGGTAGTAAGGCCGGTGCAGGGAGTGCCTTCCTCGTTCTCACATTTCACCTTGAAGGTATAGCGTCCGGGGGGCAGGAGGGTATAGGTGGCTGCCAGTCGATCTTCTGTTCTTTGCCATGATTTGTCGGCACCTTCCAGCATATAGTAATAGATCAGTTTGTCGCGCTGGAGGAAGCTTAATGAAGCAAATTCTATGGTAATGGAATTCCGCTCATAGTTCAATTTTACCTTGTCCAATTTCAGGATGGAATCGGGCGGCAGGAATTCATTGAATAACTTGAAGTCCGTAATGCTGACATTTGGCGGGACTGCCTTACTCATGAAATAGTCAGGATTGAAAATTACAGCCCTTTGGTTTCCAGCAAGGACAATATCACCATTGGCCATCGTGGTGCTTACATCCAGCAGGTTATCCTGGCTGGTGGTGGTGATCAATCCATCTCTTTGGTCATAAGAGGTAAAGATCTTTTGCTTAAGGTTATACTTGTTGATCCCATTCATGGTGGTCAACCATAAGTGACCAAATCGGTCAGTTTGCATGGTCAGGACACTGTTGGCCTGCAGCCCGTCTGCTATGGTAAGGTTTTGCACCTCACTTGTTTTCAGGTTAAGCAGGTTAAGGGTTCCAACGGCCATTGCCATTATTGTGTCATTGACCTGTATTATATCATTTACGGTGTTATCGGACAATGCCTTGCTGCCTGGTAAAGAACTGTTATAGTGCCGCAGCATTTTCCCGGTCCTGGTATCATAGACAAATGCCCCCTTGCTCAGTGTTCCAGCCCATAGCTGGCATTTCCTGTCAATGTAGAGTTTGTTGATGATGGTATTGTGTTCATCAATTAAGGTGAATGCATCATCCCCTGTTCCTTTATCCTGTTGCCAAAGGATCAGTCTCCCTCCCTGGGTGCTGAACCAAATCTGTCCATTGCAGTCTTCCACCACCTGCCTGATGGTCCTGTTATTGAATATAGGGTGGTGCAGGAAGGTTGACTTACGACTGGCAGGGTCATGAAAGATCAATTTACCGGCCTGGCAGGTTATGATCAGTTTACCATTCTTGCGCAATTTCTCCATGTCCCAGGTCAATTTGTAATCATTGTCGGGAGGGGAACCCTTATAAATGGTTTCATGGGTAGAAGGGTTAGCGAGACCTACAACACCCCTTCCCCAGGTTCCAACCAGGACCCCATTTTCCCCAATATCCAGAACGGCATTGATGTTTGCGGAAGTTTTCCCGGGGTCGAGGTAGGCATGGATGGCCCTATTGCCGGTAAAGTTGGTTGTATAGAGGCCATTATCAGTTGCCAGCCAGAGACTATTTTCCTTATCCTGGAATATCTGGTAAATGGTTTTATACCGGATCCCGTATTCAGTGGGATAAGGTTCCCTGAGCCCGATAAAACGTTTTTGGGCCTGGTTGAAGGTCGTCAACACATCAAGGCCATGTGCCCAAATGGAGGTGTCGGAGAATTGTTTTACCTGGTGGATCTCGGCGTAGCCCCTGCTGGAATTAAAAATACCTGTCGAATCACGGGTGAATTGGTTGAGTTTCTCATCGAAGTTCAATAAGAATTGACCCGTTTTCTTGCCTGGTGGAACTACCCAATACACAGCCCAATACCTGCGCTGCTTGTCAATGAAAAAGTGGGTAAAGATATTACCGGTTTCCGGGTTGTTAAGGATAGCGTACCGTTCAGAAGGCTTACGGTGATGGAAATAACCCTTAAGCTTTGCATCATAAACCACCAGGCCCGAATCCGTGCAAAGCCAATAATTTCCTGTCAATGGATCATCAAATAAATGATTGATCGTCCAGTTCGCCGGGTATTGGAAGGGGAGTGGACCTTCTTCAAATTGGTGGAGTTGGGGATTATAAGTAAGTAAGCGATACTTTGAAACCAACAGATAAATAGTGCCTTTATGGTCTTTCCAAAGTTGGTAGCTTGACCTTGGTGGTATGGGTTTAAGGGTTTGGATCTTAGCCTGCCTGAATTCCATGGTAGTGGAATTGAAAGTGCCGATCCTGTTTCCCAGCCTAAGCCACATTCTACCATCCCTGTCATCAAGTATCTGGTGAACTGCCAAAAAAGGAAGTCCGGAGAAATTGGGCTTTCTATAAAAAGCCACAAATTTTTTCCCGTCGAAGCGTTGCAATCCAAACTCGGAACCGATCCATAAAAAGCCTTTTGGGTCCTGCCAAACTGCATAGACAAAATTGGAGCCTAGCCCATTTGATGTTGACAGATGTGTGAAAGTGTATTCCTGTCCAATTAGCGTAGAGCAGAAACTAAGAAGTATACCTATTGTGGTTATTAGTTTTTTCATTTCGGGGGCTTATCAAATTTACTGGTTAAGCCCAGTATTTGGATGGTTTTTTTGACCACCCACATGTTTATGTGGTATGCAATAATTCATTCTTCCTGAGTTGATTAAAAGCAATTTTGATTCAAAGCCAGGGGTAATTCATGTGCCCGTACAAATGGTGGTTTTCAGGTATTTGGTGGTTAAGTATTCATGTGCTATTGCAAGAACTAAATAAGTAGCGTATCTTGCTATAAATCCGTACAATCCTTTGCTGGTAAGGGTTTCGTGAAATTACCAGCGGGGTTTGTGAATATCCGTTAATGAAACCGTGCTGTTGCTATGAAAAACCTCTACACCCTCTTCGTATTTTTACTTTTCACCTTTTCCTACTCCTTTGGGCAGCCTTGCAGTAGTCTCCTGATTACCAGTGCAGTTCCTTCAGAATCCCGTTGTATGGCCACAGGAACCATCCAGGTTCAGGCAAGCGGGGGAACAGGTAATTACAATTACAAGGTTGATGGACCAGTCAGTACCCCGTTTACTTCATCTAGCCTTATTACAGGATTGTCAGCAGGGGTTTATTCCGTTACCGTACGTGATGTGACTACCGGTTGTGAAGTGAGGCAGGATAATATCAGCGTTACGGGAAGTTATACAGATCCCCGCTTTGCCTTATCCAAATCCGATGTCACCTGTTTGAATGCATCTGATGGTACGATATCCGTACAGGCCCTTGTAGGAGGAAGGTCACCCTATACCTTCACCATTGTATCACCTTCAGCTGCGGGGGTTGGTACCTCAAACAATACAGGAGTCTTTACCGGCCTCCCGGGCGGGGAATACAATATCCAGTTGACCGACTCCTGTGGGGGGATCCAGACAAGAAGGATCAATGTCCTGGATTACAATTGGTGGATCGAGGTTTACAATGGGAACAAATTGAGTTGTGATGATATCCGGTTCTTCATTGGGTTAAGGGATAGCAGGGGCAATTTGAATACATCAGGTACAGCGTTTTCCGCTTTCCAGTATGGAGTGATCAATTCACCAGGTGATACATCCTGGTATTCCAGTTCGACATTCGATCATGGGGTAGGAAGGCAGCGATTTGTAAACCTCGCTGTAAAAGATGGATGTGGAAATGTAAGGACTGTGAGATGGTTTTCAATCTACCTGCCCTCTGTAGGAAGTATTGTAACAACCACACAGCAGGCTTGTAATAGTTTCACCGCGACCATTTCCAGTCAAACCAACCTGACCAATCCTCAGTTTTGCCTGTACAATTCATCCTCAACCCTTTTGTCCTGTAATGCAACTGGTATATTCAGTGGTTTAAGTGCAGGGGCCTATACGATCAGTATTAAGGATGATTGCTTTGACACAACGATCAACAGGACCTTTACGGTTAGCCAACCAATACCATCCCTTTCGCCCAATGTAAATATCAGTAGGGTTGATTGCAATTCAGTGAATGTGAATGTTGCAGGGTTATCAAATTTTACCAATCCTGAATTTTGCCTGTATGACCAGGCCAATAACCTGGTTGGGTGCAATAGCAATGGCAGTTTTCCTGGATTAACCAATGGTAGTTATTGTATCAGGGTGAAAGATGGTTGTTATGATACTACTATCACTCGTTGCTTTACCATTGCGCCACTTGTTCCATCAGTCAATGCCAGTATTACCATAGGCAATAGGTATTGTGAAGGTTTTGATTTTTCCATTGGGGGGCAAACGAACCTGTTCAATCCGGATTTCTGCCTGTATACTGAAGCCGGTGTACTGGTTGGTTGTAATTCAACGGGAAATTTTGGGAATATCAATTATGGAAGCTATTGCCTGAGGATCAGTAATGATGATAATTGTTATGATACTACTATAGTACGTTGCTTTACGGTATTGCCTGAGCTTCCGAATGTTGCACCGGATTTGAATGCAACAAGGTATTGCACCACGGTGGATATAAGTGTCGGTTGGCAAACCGGGTTCTATAATCCCCAGTATTGTCTTTATAATTCCGCCAACCAACTCGTGGCTTGTAATGCTACCGGGCTATTCACGAACCTTCCCTATGGCACTTATTGTATGGACATTATCAATGGCCCCGATTGTTTCGATACCACCATAAGGCGTTGCATAACCATTGTACCAGAACAACCTTCGGTAGGGGCTGTTATTCTATCCAATACCACTTGTACGGGTTTTACAGCCACCGTTGACAACCAGGTCGGACTTTCTTCCCCGCAATTCAGGTTAAAGGATGGCTCTGGAAATATTATCCAATCCAATACTTCCGGTGTATTCAGTGAGGTGCCCTATGGAAGTTATTGCATAGACATCCAAAACAATGCCCTTTGTTTTGATACGGTCATAACCCGTTGTTTCCAGGCCGTACAACCAGTTCCGTCTGCGGGTAATGTGTCCATTTCAGGAAGGTCCTGTTCAGGTTTCAATGCAAGGGTAGATGGCGTGGTTAATTTTACCAATCCATTGTTTGAGTTGTTGGATGCCAATAACCAATTGGTGGGAACCAATTCTACAGGTGTTTTCAATAGTTTGCCCTATGGAAGCTATTGTGTGAATATCAGGGATAATTGTTATGATACTACCCTTACAAGGTGTTTTAGCGCAGCCCCAAGGGCCATTGCCCTGCAAGTATCGGCTACACCTTCCTGTATCATGGGAGCCACATCGTTGAGGGTTTTTGTTCAGTTTGGAACTGGGCCTTATGCTATCAGGGTTTTTGACTCCACTGGAAACCAGTTGGCGTCAGCCAATAGCAGTTCGCCGATAGTATGGATTAATAATATCCAGACCAATGGTTATGCAGGCCAATTGAGGGTAGTACTAACCGATAATTGCGGGAATTCATCAACACGGAATGTAATGCCTGTAATAAGTGCGTTGGAGAGGGATGTTACCATTACACCCAAATGCCCTTCCGGGGCTTTCCAGGATGGTTCAGCTGAATTGACTATCAGGGTGCAGTCCAATTTAGGAACGATAACACCTGTTATTATCCAGCATGATGGCGTGAATGTAAGTATTCCATACAACAATACGGACCGTATCAACTATACCTGGAATGAACTGGCCCCCGGCAGTTATATTATCCGGTACGACCTTCCATCATTTTGTTCGAACAAGTACTTTGATACGATTCGGGTGAATGCATACCAATACCCCCGACTCGATAAATCAGCCATTTACCAATGTGATAACAATAGTTTCACCGTGAATGCGGATGTAAAAGGAGGCAATGCGCCATTCTTGTATGAGATCATCGGTAGTGTCCCCGCTGTACCCTCCATCATTGCACCCCCTCAGGCCAGTCCGGTTTTCACCATTGATAACGGGAATATCTATTCGCTGGTCCGCCTCAGGGTGGTTGACCAATGCGGCAATGCAACCTTGAATGATGTGAGTGTCCTGCCCTTGCAAAATACTGTTGTCACGTCAACAGCCGATTGTTATTATGCAGATGTTACCCTTACCGTAGATAGTGTGCCCAATGCCAGCTATACCTGGTACAAGAAGTTAAGTGAGACAGACAGTGTTGAAGTAGGTAATGCCAGGGTCTTTGAGATCCCTTATTTAACACCAGCGGAAATTGGTACCTATGTCAGCAAGATCTCTGTCGGTAATGGCTGTCTTACCAGGTTGAATTATTTTTCTGTGACAGGTCAGTGCGGCGGTGTCCTTGAAGATGATTTTAAATTGAAGGCCAGCAAGCGAAATGGCGTCCATGTCCTGAACTGGAAGCATATTTCAAGTGCTGAGGTGAATACCTACCAGGTAGAAAGACTCGCAAGGGTTGATGGTATCCCTGAAGTAATAGGGGAGATTAGGCCGGCTAATGGCTGGCAATCATTCAGCCTTACCGACCAGGCTCCATTGATGGGGGCAAATTACTACCGTGTAAAGGTCATTGGTAAGAATGGTAAGGTAGGGTATTCCAACCTTGTGAAACTGGATCATACTGGTGGAATGGGCTTTTCGGTATATCCAAACCCGGTGCGCGATGTCATTAATATCCGAATTGCTGCTGCATCAAGATCAGGTTATGATTTCAAACTGTTCAGCTCATCGGGCCAACTGGTAATGGCAGACCAAAAGGTAGTGGAGGGAAGCTCTGTCATCCAGATAAGGAGGACAAAGAACATCAGGCCTGGAATTTACCTGCTAAGGATCAGCAACACTACAACAGGGGAAGTGAGGTTTGAAAAATTGCTTTTTGAATAAGGGGTGAAGGGCCGATTACATTTTTACCTAATTTCATATTTGAAATTGGATTAATATGAAATTGGCAAGTAGTTGTTGGGTTTACATTGTGGTTATTTTTTTGGGGGCATGCGGCAAGGATAATGAACCCGGGATGGAGGTGTTTTCTGCCCAACCTATTGCTAAAGAAGTGCCGGAAGGGTATGCCCCTGAGGCTTCGGGTATTGTTGACAGTTATATCAACGATGGCCAGCTTTGGCTTATACAAGATGGGGGGAATCCTGCCGAGTTGTTACCGTTGTCCCATGAGGGTATTCCTGGGCCAAAACTGAGGATAGAGGGAGTCGTTAACAGGGATTGGGAAGAAGTATTTATTGGGGCTGGCCCTATGCAAGGAAAGCCTTACCTGTATATTGCTGATATAGGGGATAATTTCAAGGAATATGGAGAGTACACCATTCTCAGGTTTCCGGAACCATTAAAGGATATTGGGGTGGTAAATACGGTGGAAAAGATCGGTTTCAGGTATGAAGATGGCCGGTCAAGGAATGCAAATGCCATTCTGGTGGATCCAAAGAGTTTGGATATCCTCATCCTGACTAAGGAAGCTGATAAAGTTGACATTTACACTATTGCCTATCCCCAACTCAGCAATGCGATCAACCAGGCAAGTTTCAGGGGGTCGCTCAATTTGGGTTCCATAACAGCAGCCTCCCTTGCGCCAGGGGGGACTGGGATATTGTTGAGGAATTATAAAGAAGCTTATTATTGGAATACTACTTCATCCACTCCACTTATCGATGCCCTGGCAGTCCAACCTGCTGTGGTATCCCTTGTTCGGGAGCCCCAGGGAGAGGCCATTAGTTTTAGCAGCAAGGGTGATGGATTCTTCACTTTGAGTGAGCAGGGACCCGCCTCTGAAAAGGTCCGTCTGATGTTCTATTCACGTAAATAACAGCTTGACAAGGATCAGTCGTTCGTTTGATGCAAGTCAAATGAGTTGAGCATGTGTATGCTGATCTTTACTGAAAGATTACAAATATGATTGCACAACATCAAAAGAGTCCGATACAATTGCACATTGATCATGAATTATGGTTAAACGAGTTGGGGTTCTACAAAGAAGAATTGAAAGTATTGGATAAGTACCTGCTGGAAGCTGCCGGCAAGAATAATTCAAAGGAATTCTCCCTCGAATTGGAGCATTACCAAAACCAACTGGTAAGGCAGAAGGATGTACTGGATGAGTTGTTACACGATATCCGTCTTCATGAGCAGGAACTGGTAAAGAAGATCCAGGAAGTAAATGAAATACAGGCCCAGAAAATGAAGTTGGATGACCATGAAGAGGCAAGGGATAGGGTGGATATGTATAAAAAACTATATGCAGAGTTTAAGCATTCCCTATTAGCGTTTATTGGAAAGTGGATGTAATTTTTTGATCACCCGCCTGTTTTGGCCCTGCTTTACGCAGGGCCATTTTTTATCATCCGGCCTGTTCAATGATCTCTTCCATCCTGATCCCATTGTGACTTTCATCGTAGGTGCATTCACCGTTCTTAATGAGGATCACTTGTGGGGATTCATGCCAAACATCGAAGTCCTCAGCTATCTTGTTCGAAATATTCCGGTAGGCAATAAGGTCGAGGTAATAGAAGTCGATATGGTCAGGTTGCTCCGACCTTTCCAGCCTGGACTTGGCCATTGAACTGATGGAGCAGCGGGTAGAATGTTTAAAGATCACCTGAGGCCTGGTGGCAGATAGTTTTTTGATCTCTTCCAGTTGTTCGACAGAATTTAGGTCGATCCAGCGCATAAAAAAAGGTTATTTGTGCAAAAATAACCTCAGGGAAATTAAAATCTTGTTTTGGGTATTAACGGTATCCAACCATTCCGCTGGACATTTTGCAACCACCCTTGGAAGTGGTGCAGGAAGTCATACCTACTGCGAAAAGCGCTACCAACGAGAGGATCAACAATTTAGTTTTCATCTTTTTTAGTTTGTTAATGAATAATTGCCTTGTTTATGCCGGCAATTTCCGGGTCGTTTTGGCAGCATTCAGTAGGATAACGGACTAAAGCGGTTCAAAATTAGGATAAATTATTGTTTTTTGCAATATCCTGGCCGGCCACAGGGTAAATTGCACCCGTATCAATAAAAAACTGTGCCAAATCTGGACTTCTACTATCAAATCCTATAGATAACTGTACATTTGTCAACCGCTTTTGCGGGGTTTTTAATTGAAAACAATGGCTTTACAATTACATCGCCCTTTGGCGTTTATTGACCTTGAAACAACCGGAACCAACCTGGCTGCTGACCGGATCGTAGAGATAGCTATCGTGAAGATCATGAAAGATGGTACAAAACAGGTGAAACGGAAGTTGATCAACCCTGAAATGCCTATCCCTGCGGGAGCCTCAGACGTTCACGGTATTTCTGATGATATGGTGAAGGATGCGCCAACCTTCAGGCAGGTTGCCAATGAACTCAAGCAATTCCTGGAGAATTGCGACCTGGCCGGCTACAATTCCAACAGGTTTGATATCCCCTTGCTGATGGAGGAATTCCTCCGTGCAGGGTTAAGCTTTGATATGCAAGCCCGGAAAATGGTTGATGTGCAGAAGATATTCCATATGATGGAGCAAAGGACCCTTGGGGCTGCCTATAAATTCTACTGCAATAAGAACCTGGAAGGAGCCCATAGTGCAGAGGTAGATGCCACTGCCACCTGGGAGATCCTGGAAGCCCAGCTTTCAAGGTACCCGCAACTCGGGGATAACGTGGATTCTATCCTGAAGTTTACCGGTGATGACCAGATCGTCGACTTTGCCAGGCGTTTTATAATGAGCAACGGGGTGGAGGTATTCAATTTTGGCAAGCATAAGGGACGCCCGGTTGCCGAGGTATTGAAAGCAGAGCCCCAGTACTATGACTGGATGATGAAGGGCGATTTCCCCCTTCATACCAAGCAGAAACTGACAGAGATCCTGAACAGGACACTATTAAAGAAACAGTAAATCAGTAAGGGCGGAAATCCTGGCATTTCCGCCCTTTTTTTTGGCCTGTGGCTTATATTTGCAGGCTAATTCAGTGCATTGGAGAAGATAGTCATCATACCAACCTATAATGAGAAGGAGAATATCTCCAACATTATCCATGCCATCATGGAAATGGAAAAGGGTTTCCATATCCTGGTCATAGATGATGGTTCACCCGATGGAACGGCTAACATTGTCAAGGACCTGATGCAAAAATTCCCGGGTTCCTTATTCCTGGAGGAACGTAAGGGTAAGCTAGGATTGGGAACGGCCTATATCCATGGGTTCAAATGGGCCATCGCCAAAGGGTATCATTTCATTTTCGAGATGGATGCGGATTTCTCCCATAATCCTAAAGACCTGCAGCGATTATATGAAGCCTGTAAGAACGAAGGGGCTGATGTGGCGATCGGGTCCCGCTATGTAAAAGGCGGTGGAACGGTCAATTGGCCCTGGGACAGGATCGCATTGTCCAAAGGAGGCTCACTATATACAAGAATGATCACCTGGATGCCCGTACATGATACCACTGCCGGATTCATTTGTTACAGGAGGGAAGTGCTGGAAGCGATCAACCTCGACAATATCCGTTTTCTCGGTTATGCATTCCAGATAGAAATGAAATTCGCTGCCTGGAAGCTTGGCTTCAAGATAAAGGAAGTGCCCATTATTTTTGAGGACCGCAAGTACGGGGTTTCAAAAATGCATAAGGGGATCGTAAAGGAAGGTATCCTTGGTGTGCTCAGGCTGAGGTGGGAAAGCCTTTTCAAGGATTACCATAATCGAATGAAAAATACAGAGACCGGTGAATCCTTCAATAAACAGGATGCGCTGGCCAATAGTCGCCGATAACCCCCTCTTTTACCCATCAGCATGAAGACTGCATTTCTCCGATTACACCTCGCGGTATTGCTTGCCGGTTTTACCGGTGTGCTCGGAAGGTTGATCAGCCTTAACGAAGGATTACTGGTTTGGTACAGGTTATTGATCAGTGCGGTAAGTCTTTGGCTATTGTTTGGACTTCAACGAAAAATCAGTGCGATACCCTTCAGGAAAATGCTTTCTATAACAGGGGTAGGATTTATTGCAGCACTTCACTGGGTAACTTTCTATGGTTCCATCAAGTATTCAAATGTGTCAGTTGGGCTGGTTTGCTTTTCTGCCATAGGATTCTTTACTGCATTGGTGGAGCCCATTCTTTTGAAAAGGCGTTTCATTTGGCAGGAATTGTTATTGGGCTTGCTGGTGATGGCGGGTATCTATGTCATTTTCCATTTCGATCCAAGGTATAAAACGGGAATCCTGATCGGATTACTATCAGCCCTGTTAGCAGCCATTTTCCCGGTGCTGAACAGGCAATTGTTAAAGACCGTGAATGTTGAAACCCTCACCACATATGAGATATCGGGTGGCCTGGTGACCCTTTCGCTTTTACTGCCTGTCTACTTACAACAGTTCCCTCCTGATCATTTCTGGCCTACCTGGACAGACCTTGGCTGGCTGCTGTTTTTGTCCTGGTTTTGTACTGTTTGGGCATTCCAGCTTTCAGCCTATGCATTGAAATATATATCAGCATTCACGGTGAACCTCAGTTATAACCTGGAACCAGTATATGGCATCATCCTGGCCTTCCTGATTTACAGGGAGAATGAATACCTTGGCTGGAATTTCTACCTGGGCTTACTGATGATCATCATTGCCCTTTCCCTTCAAATGCTCAGGGTCTATAAGGCGAGGAATAAATCCACCTGAGACCCTATTGTCCATCCATTCTTCCTATCCAGAAGCCATTCGCATAAACATCTACGTTTCCATTTAAGCAGGTGCGGAGGTTTCCCGTATTTTTAATAGACAAACTACACTCATGAGAAGGAAATTTTTCCTGGCCGTTGGATTATTACTGGCCAGTTTGGTTAACCGCGCTCAAAAAAAGCCATTGACGCATGCCGATTATGATCAATGGCAAAGTATCAGTGAAAGGCAGGTCAGCAATAATGGTAAGTATGCTGCCTTTGTGGTTAATCCCCAGGAAGGGGATGGGGAACTGGTAGTAAGGGCATTGGATGGTGATTATTCCCTGACGCTTCCAAGGGGTGCCCAACCATTATTCTCTGCTGATAGCCGTTACCTGGTCTGTAAGATCAAGCCCTTTTTCAAGGATGCAAGGGATGCCCGAATCAAGAAAAAGCCTTCGGACGAAATGCCAAAGGATAGCATGGCCATCATCCTGTTGGGCAAGGATAGCATCATCAGGGTGGCCCAGGTCAAGTCGTTTAAAATGGCTGAGGACCAGGGTCGCTGGCTGGCCTATCATCTCGAAAGAACAGTGCCAGTCATTCCTAAACCGGTTTCCCAGGATTCTACCGCACGCCTCCAGAAAATGATGGTGATGGCCGATAGCCTGGACAAGGCAGCCGATAGTTTAAGGTTAAAGGTTGGTGAGGCAAGGATCAAGGGCCTTTCTGTCCTGCAACCTGCTAAGGCAAAGGAACCATCAAGACCGCAGGAGGAAAAGGTGGAAGAAGGAACAGTCCTGGTATTGTATAACCTTGAAACAGGGAAGGAAGAACGCTTTCCCCTGGTGAGCGCTTATGAAATGAGTAAGAATGGAAAGGTCCTGGCGTACACCGTTACCAGGAAGAATGGTACATCAGGGTCTATTGCTTCGGTGATATGGAGGGATCTTGGCACAGGGAAAGTAGATACGGTCATGCGAAAGTTCAACGAAGTCCGGGGTATGGCCCTGGATGAAGCGGGGACCCAGCTGGCCTTTGTAGCCGAGAGGGATAGTGTGGCAAAGGCTTTACGCAAGTATTATCGTTTGTGGTACTATCAGCCTGCTATGGATAGTGCCATAATGCTGGCCGACTGGAACCACCAGGCGGTAAAGAAAGGTTGGACAGTAAGCCCGGACCATGCCAATCAATTCAGTAAGGATGGCAGGAGGCTTTTCTTCGGGCTCGCAGCTGTTCCACCTGTAAAGGATACCAGCCTTGTTGATTTCGAAACAGCTAAACTGGATGTCTGGAATTATAAGGACGATTACCTTCAGCCACAGCAACTGGTACAGGTAAACAATGAATTGAAGCGTAGTTTTCTGGCCATGGTCAGCCTTGAGGATCGCAGGATTATGCCCCTTGCTGATGAGGCAATTGAAGATATTATGCTGTCAGATGAAGGAAATGGCAGGTATGCCATGGGCGCTGGTTCAAAACCTTACAGGGTACAGCAACAATGGGAGCTTAGTGGCTTAGTGGATCTCTACCTGCTTGATTTGGTTACAGGTCAAAGAAGTAAGGTTGCGGGAAAAGTCAGGAGGGGTAGTGCTGCCATCTCCCCTTTGGGCAGGTTTACCTATTGGTATGATTACGATAAGCGGATGTGGATGGGTCATGATAATGAGGCCCGGCAGGTGAAGAACCTGACTTCTGCCATCAAGGTTCCGTTGTTTGACGAAGAAGATGACCATCCGGACGCGCCACCGCCCCATGGAATGATGGGCTGGCATGAGGGAGATCGTTATTTGTACGTTTATGATAAATATGACATCTGGAGACTAGACCCTGCCGGGAAAGAACAGCCTCTAAATATAACCGCAGGTGCCGGAAGGAAAGCCAGTATAACGATCAGGTATAACCGTACTCATAAAGATGACCGGTATGTGAGGGATGGCCAGAAAGTATTACTCAACCTTTTTGATAATAAGGAGAAGGGGTATGGCTGGGAAGTATATACTATCGGGACTTCCTTTAATTTGGCGGCAGGTAAACCAATGCTGCAGCAGGCCATTGTAAATGCGCCGCTTAGGTCCAGGGATGAAGCTATCCTGGTCTATAACAGGGAAACACCTGCTTCAAGGAATATATATGCAAGCAGGCTGGATGCCATTGCAGATTTCTCAGCGGCAAGGCAGTTAAGCAATATAAACACCCAGCAGGGGCAATACAATTGGTTCACTGTCGAACTGCTACGTTGGAAAATGTTTGATGGGAAGATGAGCGAAGGCTTATTGTATAAACCCGAGAATTTTGATCCCAACAAGAAATACCCTGTCATCCTGTATTTCTATGAGCGCAATGCAGACACCCGTTATAACTATATTGAGCCCATGCCGGTAAGGGCTTCTGTAAATATTGCCTTCTATTGCAGCAACGGCTATATTGTGTTTGACCCCAACATCTATTATAAGACCGGTCAGCCAGGGGAGGATGCCTATAATTCCGTTGTTTCTGCTGCCAAACACCTCACCAGGTTCAAATGGGTAGACTCCACCAGGATGGGTATCCAGGGCCATAGTTGGGGTGGGTACCAGGTTTCCTATCTCATTACCCGGACCAATATGTTCGCTGCTGCTGAGGCAGGCGCCCCGGTTGCCAATATGACCAGTGCCTATGGTGGAATCCGTTGGGGGACCGGCCTGAGCAGGCAGTTCCAGTATGAGCGTTCCCAAAGCAGGTTAGGAGCAACACTTTGGGAGAAGCCAGAACTTTACCTGAAGAATTCCCCACTGTTCAGGGCAGATAAGGTAAAGACGCCATTACTGATGCTCCATAACGATAAGGATGATGCGGTTCCCTGGTACCAGGGCATTGAGTATTTCACCGCTTTACGCAGGTTAGGAAAACCTGTTTGGATGATCAACTACAATGATGAATTACATGGCATCAGGGAGCGACGGAACCGAAAGGACTGGACCATAAGGATGGCCCAATTCTTTGATCATTATTTGAAGGGTGCACCGGCCCCGAAATGGATGACGGAAGGGGTGCCTGCAACCAGGAAAGGAATTGATTGGGGTCTTGACCTTGAAAAAATGAAGTAACCTGTTTTTATAAAGCCTATGTCCTTTTGGCCTTCTCTGATTCAGCAAGGATCCATTGGGGCATAGGCTTTTTTATTTTCAGGCCGCAGGTTGGCTCAGGTACCGAACCAGTGAGCGCTTGGCTATTGGCAGGATGGTCTCTTCCAGGGGATACTTCAATTTGGATTCGATTAGGTAAACGGCAGGGTTGGGGAGGCTTTTGTATTGTTTGATCAGGTCCGATTTGATCTGTTCGTAAGTATTAACAAGGTCCCGGTACCAGGAAGCAATGAAAGTTGTCCGGATCGACCGGTACTGTTCATCATGTTTTTCAAAAATGCTGAGCCGGTATTGGTAAACCAGGGTGTCTTTTGAATTGCCCTGGCTTAGGAAGAAATAGCCTTCCTGGTTATCTAGCGGTACAAGTCCAACCGGTCCTATTGAAAGGCCTGACTCTACGAATTCATAGATATCTGTACCCTCATCGATGACTTTCTTAATGCAATTGGTAGAAAAATGGATGATCTGTTCCAGCTCCCGCATCAACTCATCATCTTCAATGATCTGTTCATATAAAAGTTGTAGCTTCTCCAGTTGGATTCCGGTAAGTTTACGTGGAAACTGGTCCTGGAGGATCTTTTTATTTTCCCGGAAATGTACCAGGTTATTGTAATGGAATATAATGTCTGCTAGTTGGGGATAGAGTTTGTTTTGGCCAAAGAACCTGTTCACCTCCTGCAGGTAGGCGAGCAGGGTGTATTTCTTGAGTTCAAAATCGATGAATCCCTCAGTAAACCAGGTTTGGGATAATGTTTTCATAGCAACCTATTGTTGCTATAAATTAGTAAAAAACAGCATATTAATCAAGGGCTGTATTTGTCAATCCTGTTAAAATTTGTGTTATGCGAAAAGCTGTATTCTTTTTGCTTTCAGGCTTTACCCTTTTATCCTGTACCCAGAAGGTCTTCATTGTGCGTCATGCCGAGAAGCAGGTTCCGGGTGATGGCTCAATGGTGATGAGTAAGACCGATCCTCCCCTGACAGAAGCGGGAAAGGAAAGGGCAGAAGCCCTCAGGGAGAGGTTGAAAGGGGAGAAGGTAAGGACGGGTTACACCACCAATTATATCCGGACCATTAGCACCCTGATGCCAACGGCCAATTATTTTGCATTGGATACTTTTCATTACGCGAAAGTTGATGAAGCTTTCCTGCAGCGCGTAAGGATGTCCAAAGGGAATGTGTTGGTAGTTGGACATAGCAATACAGTGGATGATATAGTGAATGGATTGACAGGGAAGAATGAGGTCCGTGAACTGAGTGATTCAACCTATAACCATTTGTACATTGTTAAGCTGAAGGGGAAAACGGCTAAGTACAAGCTGGAATTTTATGGGAAATAGTTTTCGTAGGAAAATAAGAAAGGCTTCCTCATGGGAAGCCTTTCTTAATGAGAATATATGCTTTGGATCAATGCAGGTTAATACTGCCTGTCGGGGTTGAAGTTTTCCAATTCCCTTGCCACTGCGGTAAGGAAGGTAGCACCCAGGCTACCGTCCACGATCCTGTGGTCGTAACTCATGCTGAGGTACATCATATGCCTGATGGCAATGGAGTCACCTTGAGATGTTTCTATCACTACTGGTCTTTTCTTTATAGCTCCCACAGCAAGGATGGCTACCTGTGGCTGGTTGATAATGGGGGTGCCCATCAGGCTTCCAAAAGTACCTACATTGGTCAGGGTGAAAGTGCCACCCTGGGTATCTTCCGGCTTTAGTTTACCATTACGTGCATTGTCAGCCGTTGCATTTACCTGCTTGGCAAGTCCGACCAGGTTCAACTGGTCAGCGTTTTTGATAACAGGCACGATCAGGTTGCCGCTTGGTAAGGCAGTTGCCATACCGATATTGATATCTTTTTTTACAATGATCTTATCCCCGTCAATGGAGCTGTTGATCAAAGGGTATTTTTTGATACACCTTGCTATTGCTTCAATGAAGAGTGGTGTAAAGGTGATCTTGGTACCTTCCTGCTTCTCAAATGACTTCTTCACTTTCTCGCGCCACAGTACCAAATTGGTGACATCTGCTTCAGTAAAGCTGGTAACGTGCGGGCTGGTATGCTTGCTTTTCACCATGTGGTCAGCGATCAGGCGGCGCATCCGGTCCATCTCAATGATCTCGACATTTCCTGAATAGCTGGTGCTGGCAACTGGGGCAGCTGGGGGAGGAGTGGGTGCTGTTTCCCTAACGGCTACCTGGGTAGCAGGCTGAGCCGGTTGGGGCTGGCTTACAACAGCCGGTTGGGGCGCCGGTTGACCTGATTTTTTACGGGCAACATATTCCAGGATATCCCTCTTGGTGACCCTGCCTTCATTTCCCGTTCCGGGGATAGATTCCAGTTCAGCCATGCTCACTCCTTCATTGGCAGCAATGTTCAAAACCAGTGGGCTATAGAACTTATTGCCGGAGGGGACAAAACTATGGGATTGCTGGGCAGTTGCCTGCGGGGCAGGAATGGGCTGGGGAGCAGGGGCCGGGGCCGCTTCCGGGGTAGGACTTACTGGCGCTGCAGGTGCTGTGGCAGCATCTGCACCAGTGCGGATCCTGGCAATCACTGTCCCGATCGGAACAACATCATTTACGTTGAATAAGATCTCTTCGATCACCCCTTCCGAAGTGCTGGGAACCTCACTATCTACTTTATCTGTAGCAATTTCCAGAACGGTTTCGTCTTGCTTTACAGAATCACCGGGCTTTTTCAGCCACTTGAGGATGGTGGCTTCCATTATACTTTCACCCATTTTTGGCATAACCAGGTCTACTACAGCCATATTGCTAGTCAGATTTTAGGTAAAGAAACAAAAACCAAAAGTATTTAGCTACCGGTTGGTGAAAAAATACAGCAATGGGGTAAAGTTCCCGCGACAATTGCTGGTTCAATTTCGGCAAGCAAATCCAAATGGCGGCCCAAAGGTAAGGAATCGGTATAAATGTTAATGACTGTTAGTTTTTTGATGGGCAACCTGTTCCAAAAAGAACTTCCTGAGAAGGTTCAGCGCATTTATGGCGGTCAGCTCAATGTTCCTGGTCCTGTCGAACCTGAAGTGGAAACATTGGGTCACAATAGAATGGCTGTTACCGACAGCCACCCAAACTGTTCCGACGGGTTTTTCCGGGCTGCCCCCATCCGGACCCATGATGCCTGAAGTGGCAATGGCGTAATCTGTACCTAAATGCTTCAAGGCGCCGACTACCATTTGTTCCACTGTTGATTCACTTACCGCACCTTCCCTGGCCAGGGTTTCTGGTTGTACCCCCAGCACAGCAGTCTTGATCTCATTGGCATAACTCACCACACTTCCCTTGAAATAGGCACTGGAGCCCGGGGTGGAGGTTAACAGGTGGGCAATATAACCCCCAGTACAACTTTCAGCAGTGCCGATGGTCTTTTGGTGCTCTTTTAGCAGCCTTCCCACAACCTGGTGCATGGGTTCATCCCGGTTAGTGACCAAAATATCCTGTAACTGCGACTGCAGCTTGTTGAATTGTTCTTCCATTTCAGCAGTGAGTGCTTGCTCGTCAAACCCTGTAGCACTAAGGCGCAGCCTTACCATTCCATAGTTAGGGAGATAGGCAAGTTTGACATGTCCGGGCAGGTTAGCCTCAAAATCCCTGATGCGTTCGGCCAGGAAGGATTCGCCAAGTCCTGCCGTTAGCAGGGTGCGGTGCAGGATTACCGGTAATTGAAACCTTTCCTTGAGCTTGGGTAGCACTTCATCGGTCATCAGGCCTTTCATTTCATGGGGTACACCGGGAAGGGATACAAGGATCCTGTTGTCCTTTTCAAACCACATCCCAGGGGCTGTTCCGCGAGCATTGTGCAGGACAGTACACACATCAGGAACTTCCGCCTGTCGGGCGTTCCGTTCGATCATAGGCCTTCTGTAAACATTTTCGAAAAGATGCCTGACATGCGCCAGGACCTTTTCATTGGTTACCATTCTCCCACCAAAATACTCACAGAGCAGGGGTTTGGTTATGTCGTCCGCTGTGGGGCCAAGCCCCCCGGTCAGCAATAAAATATCTGCATACCTTGATTCCTGTTCGAGTGCCGACCAAATGGCATTCCATTCATCGCCCACTGCCACGCGCCTGAGTACGGAAACACCTATCTTATTTAATTCCTGTGCCATCCAGGCACTATTGGTATCGATAACCTGTCCAATCAGTAATTCGTCACCTATCGTAATGATGGTCGCATTAATCTTTTGCATAAAAAGAATTCGATAGTCAAATTTAGCGGCATTTCCCTAGCTGGGGGTGATATGTTTGACCAATCCCTTTTTTGGACGGAAGAATCTTGACAATCCTTTTCTATCTTCATAGGAAAACTGACCACTATGGCTGAGCAAAACTACAAGAACCATCGTCGTTATTCCTTTTCGTACCATGTATTGACCTTACTTGCCATCCTGGCCCTTTTAGCCGGGTCAATAGTGAACCTCAGCCATTCGGATGAGGGTAACCGTTATTCTGCCTCCCTTATCCTGTTGGTGGCCATCCTCTTTATCAGCATATTTTTTCATGCAAGGGCCATGGCATTGAAAGCCCAGGACCGGGCTATCAGGGCAGAGGAGAGCCTGCGCTATTTTATCCTCTCGGGGGGAAGGCCACTTGATAGCCGGATAAGGATAAGCCAGGTCATCGCCTTGCGGTTTGCTTCGGACGAAGAATTGGTGGAACTTGCCCGCAGGGCCGCGGAAGAGAACCTGTCAGGTGAGGATATCAAAAAGGCAATCAGGAACTGGAGGGCAGACCTGCACAGGGTATAGCATCTTTTTATTGCTCTTTAAACCTTTTGTTTCTCTTCTTCAAAGTAAGGTTTGAGTTTGTTGAACAGGAATTCGGGCATGGTCGTCCTTTCCCTTGTTGTAGCATCAATAAAGTACAATACCACCCTTCCTATGGTGAGGAGTTTCCCGGATTCATTAAACACTTCCTGGTGGAATTCGATCCGGTGGTCGGCAGGAAGTTCCTTTAGGGTAGTGGTGACCGTAAGGAGGTCATCATAATGCGCCGGACGCAGGTATTTACAATGTAATTCTACAATGGGCATAATGATGCCCATTGTTTCCATGTCCTTGTAGGTCAGACCCAGTTCCCTTATGCTTTCCGCACGGGCCACTTCAAAATACTGGGCATAATTGCCGTGGTAAACCACATTCATCTGATCGGTCTCGGCATAACGGACACGTATAGTTGTCTGGTGTTGATACATTTTTTCTGGTGTTTCCCATTAAAGGAGGTATAAATATCCGCCAATCAGCCCGATAGTACGGGTTGATTTGGTTTATTGAGGGGCCGGATCAGCTATTTTTTTTCATTTACCCATCATGCTGTCAATGCTCGCCTTTCCCGGTCCGCAGAGCAGGATGGACAGGAAGCCTGCCATGAACAAGGCCGCCTTTTCCCCTTCATTGAAATCATGGTTATGCGCAATGAAAAAGGCTACACCCATAGCAATGACCAGGGGAATAGCGGCGAGGCGGGTAAATAGCCCGGCAATGATGAGTATGGAACAAAACACCTCAGCAAAGATCACCAGGAGCAAGGACCAGTTGCTGCCAATGTGGAAGGGGTCACTGAATTTATGTTGCAGGCTGGGATACTTTACCAGTTTCTGGAAACCATGGTCTACCAGCATCAAGCCACCGAAGGTTATCCGCAGGAGGAACATCATCGTATTAAATCCCCAATCGGAATAATCGGTTGACAGCAGTTTTTTCATTTGGACGATTTTTGTCAAAAATAGGATTTGGGTACAAAGAATTGTTAATCCTTTTGATTATCCACAGTTGTTTGGAACGTTATTTGGTGACACAGAAAATAATTAAAATCTTTACTTCGTTCCCTCAATCCGTTGAAAGCAAATGAAAAAAAAGGCAACCAGCAATAAAGTAGATGAAGGATCCCAGTTGACCAGGACAAGACCAGCGGGTTGCCTGCCATTCGTTAACCTTCATACCCATCAATCCTTTTTCATGAAGAAACTAGTTGGTGTAATCGTTTGCAGCTCCTTGTTCCAATTCGCCAATGCCCAGCAAACCCGTTTCCTGAATGATCCCCAGGCTGATTACAAGATGGCCAGGGAGTATTACAACAGGGAAGCTTACAGCCTGGCCTATCCGCTGTTCAAGGAGCTGAACCATAAACTCCGTGATGCGGACAGGACGGAAAATGCCTTGTATTACCAGGAAGTCAGGTATTACACTATTGTTTGCGGGCTCCGACAAAATGAAATTGCTGCAGTGGAGCAGGCTGAGGAGTTCATTGATCTCGATGATAACCAATCGAGGGTTGAGTTAATGAGCTATCATCTTGGGGAATATTATTTCAGGCAGAAGGATTATTACAAGGCCTTGACCTTTTATGAGAAAACAACGGTAGAGCACCTTTCCAATAAGGAAGTAGAGAGCCTGAAGTTCCACCAGGGTTATTGTTATTTTAACCTGCAGCGCTTTGCTGAAGCCAAGCCTTTGTTTGATGCAGTTAGGCAAGTTCCCCAGAGTGGATTTTATAGCGACGCCAACTATTATTACGGTTTCATATCCTTCCAGGAGAAAAGGTATAAGGATGCCTTGAATGCATTTGAGATAGCGGAGAAATCGCCGGAGTACGAAAAGGTTGTTCCCTACTATATCGCCACTATTTATTACCTCACAGGTGAAAAGGAAAAGGCCCTGAATTATGCTACTGAACGATTGAAGAAGGGTGGAGGTTACTATGATCTCGAAATGCGGAAACTGGTAGGCCATGGCCTGTTTGAGAAGGGTGAGTATGCGAAAGCCCTGCCTTATCTCCAGGCGCATGCGGCAAAAGCTGCTACGCTATCAAGGTATGAAGTGTATGAACTTGCCTATTCACAATACCAGACGGGAAAGTACACCGAATCCATAACTGGCTTCAAGCAGCTGAGCGGAACAGAGGATTCCCTTTCGCAGAATGCCATGTACCTTTTGGGGGATGCCTATTTAAAGACCAACCAGAAAGGGAATGCCAGGAATGCCTTCCTGTTTTGTGCGCTGAACAGCAGCAATCCGGTACAGCAGGAAATTTCCAGGTTCAACTACGCTAAACTGTCCTATGAGTTAGGGTACCAGGATGTAGCATTGACAGAATTCCAGCAGTTCCTCCAGAAATATCCCAATTCATCCTATGCCCTCGAGGCGAGGGAATTACTGGTGGGTGCCATGACCAATACCAGCAATTTCAAGGATGCACTGGCATTACTGGAAAGTATCAAGAACCCATCAGAGCAGGCCAGGCGTTTTTACCCTACCATCCTTTATGGGAGGGCTACGGAAATGATTAATGATGGTATGCTGGTAGGCGCCAATGACCTGCTGGATAAGGCGCTGAAGGCTCCATATAATGAAAAGGTTCTGCCCTATGTCCAGTTTTGGAAGGGGGAGATCGCTTTCAGGCTGGCTAAGACAGATGAGGCCATCCAGTATTTTAGTGAATACCTCAAGTCAGGGGCAGTTAATGGTGAAGTGAGTCCTGCCAATGCCCGTTACAACCTAGGGTATTGTTTCCTGAAAAAGGACAATTATCGCCAGGCCCTGCAATACTTCGACCAGGTGGCCCGGTCGGCAAAGGTGGGGATGCCTGTATTTGAGCAGGATGCCTATTTGCGCGGTGGTGATTGCTATTACATGTTGAAAGAATATGCTAAAGCGAGTTCAGTATACGATCAGGTGATCCAGTACGGCTGGTCCAATAGCGATTATGCCAGTTATCAAAAAGCATTGATCGCGGGTATCAGGAGTGGCAAGGAGAAGATAAAGCAATTGCAACAGCTGCAGCGACAGTATCCACAGTCCTCCCTTATCGCGGATGCCAATATGGAAATAGCCAATACCTACCTGGCAGATGAAGATTTTAAATCGGCATTACCCTACCTGGGGAATGTCCTGAAGGATAAGCAATCGGAAGCGTTAAAGCCGGAGGCATATTTAAAGGCTGGTATTGCTTACTATAACCTGGATAATAATGTGGAAGCATTGAAGCAATACAATGCGATACTGGAGACCTATCCCAATTCCCCGGAAGCAGAAGAGGCATTGGAGAATGCAAGGGCGATCTACATTGAGGAAGGCCGCAGCAGTGAGTATGTAAATTATGCTAGGAAAATGGGGAAGGATATCTCTGTGAACCAGCAGGACTCCCTGGCTTACGCTGAAGCCGAAGTTCAGTTGAGCAATGGGAATTTCACTGCCGCACTCCAGCGTTTCGATGCTTACTTGAAAAGGTTCCCTGAGGGTAAGTATGTGATAGAGGCCAATTATTACCAGGGAGAGATATTTCTCAGCAGGAAGGATTGGCTCGCCGCAGAGAAGAGTTATTCAGCAGTTGCAGACCTGGTGCCTAACCGGTTTGGGGAGAAAAGCCTGTTGCAAACTGCAAGGCTGAATTTCTTCGACATTAAGAATTATGAAAAGGCATCTGTTTACTATGGTAAGTTGAAAGAATATGCATCCACGGAGGAAAATAAGTTGGAAGCCATGCGTGGACTGCTTAGAAGTCAATACCAGCTTGCCATGTGGGAAGCCGCAGCAGCAAATGCAAAGGACCTTTTGCAAATGAAAGGGGCAAGTAATGACGATAAGGTGCTTTCCAGTATGGTGTTGGGACGCTCGGCCCAGTTTGCCCGAAATTATGAGATGGCCATTTCCTATTATAAATCTGTAGTGGGCCTGAATAAAGGCGCTTATGCAGCGGAAGCCAGGTATGAAATCGCTAATTGCCAGGTTGGGCAGAACAGGTTGAAGGATGCGGAAAAGAGCGCTTTTGAGGTGATCAATAAAAGTGGTTCCTATGAAATGTGGGTGACAAAGGCCTATATTTTACTGGGAGATATTTACCTGAAACAAAAGGATTATTTCAACGCCAAGGCAACTTTCCAGAGTGTGTTGGAAAACGCTGGAATCCCTGAGCTGAAGGAAGAGGCACAGCGGAAGTTGAACCAGGTAGTTGAGGAAGAGCGTCGCCAAAGCAAAGTTGAAGGTAATTAAGCCAAATTAAAAGTTGAATGCAATGAAAGTACTCAAACATATTCCCTTCCCGGTCTTACTATTGGTTTCTTCATTTGCCTTTTCGCAGGATACCAGTAAGCGAAAGACCATTGAAATTACATCCACATTCAAGCCGGTTTTGCGGGAACCGGTAAAGCTGAATTTTTCAGCCGTGCCACCACAGGCCGATTCTTCGAAGCCAAACCTGGCATATGCCATCCCACAGCAGAATGTAACAGTCCCTTTCCAGCCCGGATCACTGAGCCCGGTTGCATTCACTACTGATTCCATCCTGGGCTGGCGAAATGACCAGTACCTTAAGATCGGGGTGGGTAATGTGCATCTTCCCTATGTAAAAGGGGGGATTAGTTTGGGGGAAGGAACCAAGTCTTTTTTCAGTATTTCAGGAGAATATTACTCTTCCAAAGGGAGACTGGATTACCAGAAGAACAACCTGGCCGACCTTCAACTTCGCGGGACCTTTAAGTTGGATGAGATCCATGAGCTGACCGGCAGGGTAGGATTCAAGGGAGAGGATTACTTTCTCTATGGTTACAGGCCCGATACGCTGGAATTTACTAAAACCCAGATCAAGCAACGGTTCCAGACAGCAGATGCCACAATAGATTTCAGGAGTACCAAACCGAATGAATATGGGATTTCCTATTCCCCAAGGTTGACCATTGCGGCTTTCAGTGGGAAGAATGATGATCGAAAGGCAACAGAGAATAACCTCGTATTCGAGTTGCCGGTCAAGAAAACCTTCGGTAAAAGTTTTGGTATAGATATCGATTTTACGGCTGACCTTACCCGCTATAATCCTACCGGAAAGGAATCGATCAAGAATAACCTGGTATATGTTGAGCCAGCCCTGTTCCTGAAAACGCCCAACCTCTTTGTTCATACTGCTATCATTCCTTCCTGGGACAATAAGGTTTTTGCCCTGTTGCCCAATATCCTTGCGGAGTTAACGACCAATGACCAAAGGTTTACTGTGCAGGCAGGATGGATAGGTTATTATAATAAGGGAAGTTACCAGCGATTTGCCTCTATTAACCCCTGGTTGGCGGAGCCAGAACGTTTACTGAATACCAGGGTTCAGGAGATGTATGCGGGCTTCAAAGGTTCATTGGCCAATCATTTTACCTATAGCGCAAAAGCCTCTTATGGGCAGGAGTGGAATGTGAACCTTTTTGTAAATGATACGGTGGATGGTAAGACCTTTAATACGGTTTACTCGCCTAAAATGGAGATCCTGAAACTCCATGGTGAAATTGGTTATACATTGGGGGAAGACCTGAGTTTTTCGGGTGGAGTCACTTACAGGAATTTCTCCAAGATAGATGGACAGACCAGGGCCTGGGGATTATTGCCCTTGGAGGTGAATGCTTCGTTGCGTTGGAAGGTGTTAAAGGACCTTTATTTCAAGTCTGACCTATGGGCATGGGATGGTGCTGCCTACCAAACCAAGCAAGGTGAGGCAAGGAAGGGCGAAACCGGGTTCGACCTGAATGCGGGTTTGGAATTCAGGGTCACAAAAGGCTTGAATCTCTGGTTACAAATGAATAATCTTTTTAATAACAGGTACGAGCGCTGGAACCAATATGAAGTTTATGGGTTCAACCTGCTTGGTGGGGTGGTATTCAATTTCAACCAAAAATAGATGCTTTTTTGAGTTAAGGCCAAAATTCGGTTCTTTTGTGGTTGGCCAAGCCAAATGCTATGATAGACGTATTAACAAGTTACCTTTTTCAGCATAAGAGTATCAGTATTCCTGGTATGGGGACCCTACACCTCGAACGTACCCCGGCCAGGACCGATTTTGTGAACAAGCAGGTATTGGCCCCAGTATTCAGCCTCAGGTTTGATAAGTATTTTGATGCCCCGGACAAGGAATTCTTCAGTTACCTGGCCGGCAAGCAGAAGATCGCTGATTTTGAAGCGATCAAGGTATACAACGAGTTTGCTTATGACCTGAGGGGAAAGATCAGGGCTGCAGATGAGGCAGAATGGCCCGGCCTGGGTTTTTTCAGGAAGGATGCCAATGGGGAGATCTATTTTGAAACAAAAAGCAACCTGATACCAGCCTTTGCACCTGTTGCTGCTGACAGGGTGATCAGGCCTGATAGTGATCACCAGATCAGGGTAGGGGATGAAGAAGTTTCTTCCATTGAAATGACGGACCGTTTGGCCGGGGTTACCGTTGAAAGGGAGTCATGGTGGATATATGCCGCCATTATTGCGGCGATCGCCCTTGGATTAATTGTCTACCAGGGTTTCAGGAAGGGTTTCACACTACATGACCTGGCCAATGATAAGGCCCTTCCTTTGTATTCCATGCCTGCCAACCACCGTTAAGTTTTCGATTACTCATGTCTGTTATACATTACCTAGTGTGCCCGGTTTGCGGGAGTGACAAGATCAGGCCAGTCCTGGAAGTGAAGGATCAAACCGTCAGCGGTCAGCTGTTTGCGATCTGGGAGTGCGAAAGTTGTACCCTCAGGTTTACCCAGGATATCCCCGATGCAAAGAGCATTGGCCCTTACTATAAGTCAGATGCTTATGTTTCCCATACCGATACCCGCCAGGGGTTGGTCAACCAACTCTACCATAGGGTCAGGATGATCACCCTTAAGCAAAAACGTGACCTGTTGATCCGTGAATCGGGCTTGAATACCGGGACCTTATTGGATATAGGGGCTGGTACAGGGGCTTTCCTTGCTACAATGAAAGGCGCAGGCTGGAGGGTGACAGGTTTGGAACCGGACAAGGATGCCAGGGCAATAGCCAGGAGCAAGTTTGGCCTGGAACTTCATTCCCCTGAATTATTGGCTGAACTGCCTGTGGCTTCCTTTGACGTGATCACGCTCTGGCATGTTTTAGAGCATGTTCATGACCTGAAGGAATATGTAGACCGGATAAGGACCCTACTTAAGGATAATGGCAGGTTGATCATAGCAGTTCCCAACTACACATCGAAGGATGCGGAAATTTACCAGGAGCATTGGGCTGCGTATGATGTGCCCAGGCATTTATACCATTTTTCCCCTGCTTCAATGAAGCGGTTATTGAATAACAGCCACCTTCAATTGATGAAGGTATTGCCGATGTGGTTCGATAGTTTTTACATTAGCCTGCTTAGCGAAGGGTATAAAACAGGCAAGCAGAAGCTGCTGAATGCTTTCATGAATGGCTTGGTATCAAATAAAAAAGCGCTTTCCTCTAAAGAAAGCGCCAGTTCCTTGGTCTATATCATTCGAAAAGGATGATCCAGGCTGCCGATCATTGAAAGGTAACCTCAAATAGACTGGGCCATAATTTACCGGTAATATAGATCTTGCCTGATGCAGCATCATAGGCGATACCATTCAACACAGCTTCCCCATTATGATACTTTGCCAGTGAGAAGTCGTCCTTTCCATATTTCTCCAATAAGCCTGTAAGGTCTGCCTTACCGATGACATGGCCATTTGACGGGTCAATTTTGATGATCTCGCTGGTCTGCCATCTGTTCGCATATATATAGCCGTTAATATACTCCAGTTCATTCAGGTTGTTCACCGGGCCATTATTGTCAACCACGCTGAGTATCTTTTTGTTGGAGAAATCGTTGGGGTCCAGGAAATAAAGATTGCTGCTCCCATCGCTCAGGATGAGTTGGCTGCTGTCGTTGGTCAACCCCCAACCTTCTGTTTTAACGGAAAACTCCTGAAGGCGTTTCAGGGTCTTCGCATCATAAACAAATGCCTTGTGGTTCTGCCAGGTGAGCTGGTACAATTTACCATTCAGGATGGTAATGCCTTCGCCGAAAAGGGTAGGACCCAGGTCTGCCTTTTGACGTACAGTACCCGATTTGAGGTCTACCTTTCCTACCCATGACTTGTAATGGGAGATATCCCTGGAACCGCCGGTCCCTTCATACAATTGTCCCTCATGAACCAATAAGCCCTGGGTAAATGAGGTGGTATCGTGGGGGTAGACATTCAGGACATTCACCTGTATGGTGTTGGGAGGAGGGATCATATTTACCGGGACTCCCTGGTTTTCTTGCGTAACAGATTGCTGGTCAGTGGTATTGCAGGAAATAATACTGCCCGCTGCCAATAACAGGAATGTAATAGAAAATTGTCGGCGCATAATTTGTCAATACGCAAATGTAGCGAAGCCGAATCCTTCAGGCTATAGATTTAATAATTTTTTTGCAGCAATGCTTTGAAATTCAATTAAAAGTTATTTGTTTTACAGGACTGTTCGGAATGATGCTGCATCTTTCTTCTTTTGCAGCCATCCTCCAGAAAAGGATAAGTACCCAATTCCTTCCTTCATTTAGAAACCATTCCGTACTCCAATATTCCCCCGAATTTCCTTCATTAATTTCCTTGTCTTTGCTCTAAGGCGAAAAATCCGCCCCATGAAACACTTATAGTTGATCCACACTATGAATGACCGTCCACAAAAAGAGACTTTTTATGAGACGGATCATTACAGTTTTATTGTACCTGCTTTGGCCATTCCTTACAGATGCCCAGAAGGCATGTTCATATACTGAATACGATAATTACCTGCAAACAACCCATCCAGGGTTAACAGAGCGCTATGCTTCATTAGCACAAACCTTGTTGAACAGGCAACAGGCCTCGACCACACCTTCTTCAAATCTTTTTGGAGTAGCTGCACCGGTTGACGCTGCGGTACCTGACCAAATTGTAATCCCGGTGGTCATACATATCATTACGCCTAATGGTGGCAAAGTGGTTACCGACGACCAGGTGAGGGCTCAGCTTGAAGCCCTGAACCGGGACTTTAACGCCCGAAATAGCGACCTGGCCAATGTTCCTGCCCATTTTGCCAGCCTGGTTGCCAATCCTGGCTTCAGGTTTGAATTGGCAAAGTTTGACCCTAAAGGCAAAGCAACAACAGGGATCATCAGGAAGCAGACCAGTATCCAGAATTTTGTAATGGATGACAGGGTGAAGTTCAGTGCAAGGGGAGGCGATGATGCATGGGATAGTGACCAGTACCTGAACATTTGGGTTTGTACCCTGCTGAATAGTATCCAGGGATATTCCAGTAAACCGGGTGCCCCAAAGGAAGTGGATGGTGTAGTACTTAACCAATCTGTATTTGGGCAATTGGATACTTTGAACAGATACTATATGGGCAGGATCGCTGTTCATGAAATTGGCCACTGGCTTGGACTAAAGCATATCTGGGGAGATGGCTATTGCGGGGATGATGGTATTGGTGATACCCCGCCGCAGAAAACTTACAACAAGGGTTGTCCCTCAGGGGAAATATTTAGTTGTGGTGCTTCTGCCCATGGTGATATGTACATGAACTTTATGGATATGACCGATGATGTCTGTATGTACATGTTTACACTTGGCCAAAGGGCGGCCATGCGTAGCCTCTTTGAAAAGGGTGGAGTTCGGCATTCGATTTTGGCGGGTTCGGGGCTGAGTGGTAAGGGGCAACAGGATAATGTTGACAATCCCTATCCAGAGATACCAGCGGTAAGGACACTGAGTTTGTTCCCTGTTCCGTCACAAGGTCAACTGACCATTTCCATTACGGATGGCAGTTTTTTACCGGGTAGGAAAGCGCAGGTGTATAATAGTCTTGGCCAGGTATCCCTTTCCTTCCTGCTCAACAATCCACAGCAACAAGTAAATATTTCATCTTTGAGGGCCGGGGTTTATTATATCCAGGTGGAAGGAGGAGCTTATAAAGCCGCCCGGTTTATAAAAATGTAGTAAGGAAAGGCATTGGGTGATGATAAGGGCAACTAAAGCAAAAAAGGTGTGCATTTGCACACCTTTTTAATTTATTGGAGTATCCTTTGTTAGAGGTGGATGGCTTCGCCATATGCCACTTCAATCGCATCCTTGATGCTTTCGCTGATAGTGGGGTGGGGGTGAATGCTGTTAAGCACCTCGTGGTAAGTTGTTTCCAGTTTACGGGCAACCACTGTTTCGGCGATCATTTCAGTTACGTTATAGCCGATCATGTGGGTACCCAGCCATTCGCCGTACTTGGCATCGAAGATCACTTTTACAAAGCCTTCAGTAGCACCTGCAGCAGAAGCCTTACCTGATGCACTCAGGGGGAACTTACCCACCTTGATCTCATAGCCTGCTTCCTTTGCGGCTTTTTCAGTAAAGCCAACAGAAGCGATCTCAGGAGTGCAATAGGTACAACCCGGAACATTACCGTAATCCAGGGCTTCAGGCTGGTGATGGTATTTCTTTTCGTTGTAACCAATTGCTTCTATGCAAATGATCCCTTCCTTGGAAGCTACGTGGGCCAGTGCCTGACCGGGAACACAGTCTCCGATGGCATAAACGCCCGGAACATTGGTCTGGTAGAACTTGTCTACCATGATCCTGCCCTTATCGGTCTTGATACCGAGTTCTTCAAGGCCAATGCCTTCGATATTGGCGGTAACACCCACAGCGCTCAACAGGATATCTGCTTCCAGGGTAACTTCCCCATTGGCAGTCTTTACCTTGGCCTTAACACCAGCACCTGATGTGTCTACGCTCTCAACAGATGCATTGGTCATGATCTCTATTCCCTGCTTCTTGTATTGCTTTTCCAGTTCTTTAGATACATCTTCATCTTCAACAGGAACGATACGTGGCATGAATTCTACGATGGTTACCTTGGTACCCATGCTATTGTAGAAATAAGCGAATTCAACACCGATGGCACCACTACCTACAACGATCATGCTCTTGGGTTGCTGGGGCAGGACCATTGCCTCGCGGTACCCGATCACTTTTTTGCCATCCTGCTTCAGGTTGGGCAACTCACGGCTACGGCCACCTGTTGCAACGATGATATGCTTGGCTTCTACGATCTCTTTGCTGCCATCAGCCTTGGAAACTTCAACCTGGCCCTTGGCCTTCAATTTACCAAAGCCCATGATCACATCGATCTTGTTCTTTTTCATCAGGAACTGAACGCCCTTGCTCATTTTGTCAGCTACGCCACGGCTGCGTTTAACCACTGCTTCAAAATTATGGGTACCGGTTGCTTCGATACCATAATCCTTGGCGTGCTTAATGTAATCCATAACCTGTGCACTCTTCAACAGCGCTTTGGTAGGAATACAACCCCAGTTCAGACAAACACCACCCAGGCTTTCTTTTTCAACAACAGCTGTTTTGAAACCCAGCTGGGATGCACGGATAGCTGCCACATATCCACCGGGACCGCTACCAATGACGAGAACATCGTATGCCATATTTGAATTTTTAATTGTTTGGTTTAAAACTGACTTGCGAAGCTACTTTACCATAGGGAAATGGCCAAAAATGGGCGAGGGCCTTCAACAACCGGGGGGTTGATTTCAATTAACCTCTCTGGCTGGCCTCGTTCATCCTGATCTTCCTTCCTTTATAGGTCTTTCCATCCAGTGCCTTGATCATCCTGTTGGCCTGTGATTTGTCAATTTCTATCCAACTGTTCATTTCCTTCATGTCTATCCTTCCCAATACTTCCTTTCTCAGTTCACTCATGTCCAAAATGTATTGGAGGAAACTTGCCTTATAGAAACCGTCCTTGGTACCGAGGTTAACGAATAGCTTGGTGAAGCCATTACCTCCGGTGAACTCACGGCCCTGTGTATCCCGCTTACGACCATGGTCACGGCTGGAGCCCTGGTCGCGCGCACCTGCCAGTCGGTTGCTTCGCTTATCTTCCCTGACATTCAGGTCTTCTGCGTTCTCATAGTATTTAAGGAAACGGTCGAACTCAAGTGCGGCCACCCTTGTAAGGATCTCTTCCTTGCTCATGTCTGCAAACTTTTCCTGCAGCATGGGGATATAGGTTTCATAATCTCCATGACTGATATCTGCCTGTACCAGTTTGTCAATGAAGAAAAAGAATTGCTTTCGACAAACATCCTTTCCCGTAGGAATTTCAAGTTTGTGGAAATTGGCCTGTACCATTCTTTCTATAGACTTGATCTTGTATACCTCCCTGGCATGTACAATACTCATGCAAACCCCTGTTTTTCCGGCACGACCGGTACGGCCACTGCGGTGGGTATATACTTCAATGTCATCAGGAAGTTCATAATTGATCACGTGGGTGATACCTGTTACGTCAATTCCCCTGGCAGCCACATCAGTTGCTATCAGCAGTTGAAGGCTCTTATCGCGGAACTGGCCCATCACCTTATCGCGCTGTCCCTGGGTGAGGTCGCCATGAAGGGCATCAATATCATATCCTTCACGTGTCAGTTTTTCCGCGATCTCCTGGGCTTCCATCTTGGTCCTGGTAAAGATGATACCATACATACCCGGATTGAAATCGATCAGGCGCTTCAGGGCTTCATAACGGTGCTGGGCAGTTGTAACGTAATATTGGTGGTCAATATTCTTATTGGCAGTATTGACCTTGCCAACCTGCACTTCTGCAGGGTCTTTCATATACTTCTTGCTAACCTTCCTGATCTCTGGCGGCATGGTAGCGCTAAACAACCAGGTGCTTTCACGGTTAGGGGTGTTCTTCAGGATGAATTCAATGTCATCCTGGAAACCCATGTTCAGCATTTCATCTGCTTCGTCAAGCACAACGTATTCGATCTTTTCGAGGTTGATGGCCTTGCGCTCGATGAGGTCGATCAGTCGGCCAGGTGTAGCCACTACGATCTGGACACCTTTCTTGAGATCCCTTATCTGCATACCGATGGAAGAACCGCCATATACTGCCAAAACCTGAACTCCTGCTAAATGTTGCTTGAACAGGCTCATCTCATTCACGATCTGCATGCAAAGTTCCCTGGTGGGGCATACGATCAATGCCTGGGGATATTTGTTGGAAGGTGTGATTAATTGTAACAGGGGTAAGCCGAATGCGGCTGTTTTACCTGTGCCGGTCTGTGCCAGGCCAATGAAATCCTTTGTGCCACTCAATAAAACCGGAATGGCTTTTTCCTGAATCGCGGTGGGAGAAGTAAATCCTAATGATGTCGTCGCTTTTACCAGTCTCTCGTCAAGTCCCAGCGCTTCAAATGTACTCATATTCAAAAATTTGCGCAAAGGTACGGAATTAAGGGCAGAGGGCGGGGAAGAGAGTTTTTGCCCTGGTAAGGCAGGTTTAAACCCTTGTAATGAATGGATTAGCTTGGTCCGGAAGGGACCGATAGGCTAAATAGCAATGGAAACCTACAAGGAAAGGTATTGGGCATGCTGTGGGCCGTTAACGACCAATGTGGAGTAGTTGACAGCAGGTTTACAGTCAGGTAATCCGTTTGGTCAATTGATCCACTACCAATGGCAGTCCAGCTCTATGGCTAAACATTATCATTTAAAAAGGATATTTTTGCTGCTTATGAAACTAGACATACTTGCCATTGGTGTGCATCCTGATGATGTTGAACTAGGATGCTCCGGTACCATTATCAATGAGATCAGGGCTGGTAAGAAGGTAGGGGTGCTGGATCTCACCCAGGGAGAGTTAGGGACAAGGGGAACCATTGAGACCCGTTACAGGGAAGCAGCAATGGCTGCGGAGATCATGGGCATACATATGAGGGAGAACCTGAAAATGCGGGATGGTTTTTTTGTAAATGATGAAGCCCATCAACTGCAGTTGATCAGTACCCTTCGCAAATACAAGCCAGAAATTGTGCTGGCCAATGCATTGGATGACCGTCACCCGGACCATGGCAGGGCGGGCAAACTGATTGCGGATGCCTGTTTCCTGGCAGGTTTGCGAAAGGTAGAAACATTTGACCATGAAGGTCAATTGCAGGAAAGGTGGCGTCCGAAGTATGTACTCCATTATATCCAGGACAGGCTGCAGGAGCCGGATATCCTGGTTGATATCAGCGATGTCTTTGAGCAGCGGATGAAGGCCATTGAAGCCTATTCCACCCAATTCTTCAATCCCGATATGATTGATGATGAACCACAAACCTATATTTCCACGCCTAATTTCAGGGAGAGTGTGGTGGCCAGGGCCAGGATGCTGGGCAAAAGGATAGGAGTAAGGTATGCAGAAGGGTTCACTACCCAAAAGTCACTGGGTATCAGGAACCTCGACGCTTTGATACAGGTTGAGACCTGATAAAAGATTTTAATTTCAGGTGGCAAAAGTTTAAACATTATATGGTTATTTTGCGGTGAAATGGGAATTTAACCAAATTGTTTAAAGCCCAGGGGTTAACTTCGCGGCACATTGTTTCATTTTTCTCATTCAGGATCATTCATGGTAACACCCAAATTCACCACTTCTGCCAACTCATTTCATGCAGAACTCAAGAAAAGAATCAACAATTATTTCGAAGAAGTAGGAAAGTCAACCACTGGTAATTACGACCTTTTCATCAAAGCCGTGATCCTGATGGTTGCCTTCGTGTTTGTTTACACCCATCTGGTCTTCTTCACGCCAGCTCCCGTTTGGGGCATACTCGAATCCGTGTTACTGGGAGGACTGGTAGCAGCAATTGGTTTCAATGTGATGCATGACGGAGCGCACGGCAGCTTCAGCAAATACAAATGGGTCAACCAACTGGCCGCATTTTCCCTGAACATCCTTGGCGGTAATAGCTTTATGTGGAACATGAAGCATAATGTGATCCACCATGCCTATACCAATGTTGACGGCCTCGATGATGATATTGACATCCAGCCATGGATGCGCATGAGCAGTACCCAGAAGAAGTACCGATTGCATAAATACCAGCATCTCTATTTCTGGTTGTTGTACTCATTACTGTACCTGTTTTGGATCTTCATGCTTGATTACCAGAAATACTTCAAGGGAAAGATCGGTGCTATGCCACTTAAGAATATGAGTATCGGCGACCACCTGGTATTCTGGGGGTTCAAGGTATTGCATCTTTTCCTGTTCGTGGGACTTCCCATTTATATGGTGGGCTTTAAGTATTGGGCGATCAGCTTTTTCATCTTCACCTGTGTTGCAGGATTTGTATTGAGCATGGTATTCCAGCTTGCCCATACGGTAGAACACACAGCGTTCCCCCTTCCGGATGAAAAGACCAATAAACTGGAAGATGAGTGGGCAGTGCACCAATTGAAGACAACCGCCAATTTCGCGACCAATAACAAGGTGGTGAGCTGGCTGGTAGGTGGATTGAATTTCCAGGTAGAGCACCATCTGTTCCCCAAGATTTCGCATGTGCACTACCCGGCCATCAGCAGGATCATCAAACAGGCATGCCAGGAATATGGTATCCCTTATATCGAATATCCCAAGACCCGTTATGCGGTGGCCTCCCATGTGGCATTCTTAAAGCAGATGGGTAGGAGCTAATGGAAAATGCGGACGGAGCTCCGTGAATAAATTAAATAATTGCTGTAAACAAATAAGTAAAAAACAGTCCGACCTGGACTGTTTTTTTATTGGAATACGATGATTTAAAAGGATTCTAATGCCCCGGAGGACTTATTTTTGTTTTCTATAACATAAAGGGAATGTCAAAGGTAAAAGTAGGCTTGGTACAGATGAGTTGTACAGCCAATAAGGAAGATAACTTAAAGAAGGCCATTGCCAGGACAAGGGAAGCGGCCGAAAAGGGAGCAAATATTGTGTGTTTACAGGAGTTGTTCACCTCATTGTATTTCTGTGATGTGGAAGACTATGAGAATTTCAAATTGGCAGAGCCTATACCAGGTCCATCTACTGAAGAATTGGGTGCATTGGCAAAGGAGTTGGGAGTAGTGATTATCGCCTCCTTATTTGAGAAAAGGACCCAGGGTATTTATCATAATACAACGGCGGTATTGGATGCCGATGGAACTTACCTGGGAAAGTACCGGAAGATGCATATCCCCGATGATCCGGCCTATTATGAGAAATTTTACTTTACCCCTGGCGACCTGGGTTACAAAGTCTTTAAGACAAGGTTCGCCACCTTTGGTGTTTTGATCTGTTGGGACCAGTGGTATCCTGAAGCCGCCCGCATTACCTCACTTATGGGAGCAGAGATTTTATTCTACCCAACTGCAATTGGCTGGGCTACTTCCCAGGATGAGGCTACCAATACAGAACAATATAGTGCCTGGCAAACGATCCAGAGAAGTCATGCTGTAGCCAATGGGGTACACGTTGTGAGTGTAAATCGTGTAGGTTTTGAACAGGATGGTGCCATGAAGTTTTGGGGTGGTTCATTTGTTTCTAATCCTTTTGGAACCATTCTTTACCAGGCTAGTCATGAGGCCGAGGAGGTACATGTTGAGGAGTTAGACCTCGCTAAAACTGATCGTTACCGTACCCATTGGCCATTCCTTCGTGACAGGCGTATAGATTCCTACCAGCCCATCACAAAGCGCTACATAGATGGAGAATAAGTGCTGCAATGCATAGCAACTGTATATTATAAACCAAAACCCGATTTCCCTCTGTGTCAAAAGAAACAAAGATAAGGCAAGGTTATCCTGCTGATAGGGGATACTATTTTCCTGCTGAGTTTGCCCCGCATACGGCGACATGGTTAAGTTGGCCGCACAAGCAAGCCTCATGGCCGGGAAAGATCCATACCATTTATCCTTATTATTCCCAGTTTGTAAAGGCCTTGGCTGCTTCCGAGAAGGTTTGCATCAATGTGAATGATGAAGCAATGAAGGATTTTGCGAAAAGCCATTTGTTGAATGCAGGCGTGGATATGGGCCAGGTAAGTTTCTTTTTCCATCCGACAAATGATGCATGGTGCCGCGATCACGGACCTGCATTTTTGATTAACCCTGCTGCTGAAGAAAAGAAAGTAGTGGTTGATTGGAATTACAATGCCTGGGGAGGGAAGTATCCGCCTTATGATCTTGATGATATCATACCCACACGCATAGCCGAACATTATGGCTTGCCAGTATATTATCCCGGAATCATTATGGAGGGAGGGTCGGTGGATTTTAATGGGGAAGGTACCTTGATTACATCCACGGCATGCCTGCTTAACCCTAACAGGAATCCACATTTGACCCGGCCTGAAATAGAGTCATATCTCTGTAATTATTATGGGGTCAAACAAGTCTTGTGGGTAGAGGAAGGTATTGTTGGAGATGATACCGATGGCCATATCGATGATACCGTAAGGTTTGTGAATGGCGATACCGTATTGGCGGTAGTGGAGGATGACAGTAATGACGAGAATTACGACCTGTTGCAACATAACCTTAAACAGTTGAAGGGAATGAGGTTGTTGAATGGTAAGCAACTCAACATTGTGGAATTACCCATGCCGGGATTGGTTGAATATGATGGACAAAGGCTGCCAGCTTCCTATGCCAACTTCTATATTGCCAATAAATCGGTGATCGTTCCAACCTTCCGTTCTGCCAATGATGAGAGGGCACTTGAAATTATCCAGCAATGCTTTCCCGGGAGGGAGGTGATAGGTATTGACTCCACGGAAATCATTTGGGGATTAGGCAGTTTTCATTGCCTGAGCCAACAGGAGCCAGCCGTTTGAGAAACTAAGGTTATTCAGTTATAAAATGATACCATTCTGCTATTGAATGGTATTTTCTTTATATGGCCCTTTGGGTATGGGTTTTGGCCCGCTGTTTGAATACGATAAGTATCTCCCCTTTGCACTGAACCTGTATAGCCCCAGCTTAAGCCGTAAGTAAAGGCTTTATTCTTTAACATTAAAATTTCATGACCATGAAAAGAATGATGTCTATTATGGCAGTGGCATTAACATGCTTGTTTTTCTGTGCTAAGGTTTCTGCTCAAACCGCTGACCTGGTGGATGTGGCGGCAGGATCAAAGGACCACAGTACACTGGTAAGTGCGGTCAAGGCTGCAGGGCTGGTAAATGACCTGAAAGCTGCAGGTCCATTCACAGTATTTGCACCAACCAATGAGGCATTCAATAAGCTTCCTGCCGGTGTGGTGGAATCCCTGCTTCAGCCGGAAAACAAGGAAGTGTTGGCAAAGGTCCTCAAGAACCATGTTGTTGCCGGTAAGTTGGATGCTGCTGCCGTTACCGATGCCATAAAGCAGGGCAACGGTAAAGCTGTTTTCAATACCCTTAGCGGAGGTAAATTGACTGCTGTATTGGAGGGGGGAAGAGTGAAGTTGACAGATGAAGGCGGACGGTCATCATATATTGTAACACCTGATATCCCGGCTTCCAATGGAATGGTTCATGTTGTAGATGCAGTGGTAATGCCTAAGTAAACTAAACTGGTTTAAAAAGGATCATGAAAACTTCAGATCCTTGTCGCGGAGTAATGGAGTTGTAACACGGCTCCATTACTTTTATGGTAAACATCTTGGAGAAGAGTTTCTTGTATTCTTCCTGGCTGCCACCGAATGGTGGACCGCCAATAAATTCCCTGTTGAATAGAACGCCGGCAAGTTTACCGCCCGGCTTAAGGATGTTGAACATTTTATTAGCGTAGTCTGCCCTCTTTTCGGGGTCAAGTGCGCAAAAGAAGGTTTGTTCCAGCACGAGGTCATATAGTCCATCGAGTTCAAAAAAATCACCGGTTATAATGGTGAGTTCTTTTCCTGAATACGGTTCAAGCCTTCTCTTCAATGCATCAGTCAGTGATGGTGCTATGTCAACAACAGTAACATTCGTAAAACCTTTTTGCAAGAGGTATTCCACTTCGTATCCATTTCCGCAACCCGGCACCAGGATGCTGATGGACTTGTCTGGCAACTGATCGACAAAATGGGTTAAGGCGGGTGCAGCATACCCAATATCCCAACTAGTCTTGTGGTTGAGGTATCGATCATTCCAGTAAGCAGCATCGAGTTGCATGGTGTCGGTTTTCGAGATTGGTAAAAATAATCAAGGATATGATGCAGCGCATAAAATGCTAATGGTGCCGGCTGAAATTTTGTGAAAAATAATTTATGGAAGCATTAGACAACCTGCAGTTGGGCAGGATCGTTACGGATCATCCTTCCACCGCAAGGGTGTTGGAGAAATATGGCCTCGATTATTGTTGCAATGGGAAACGCAGCCTTGCTGATGCTTGCAGGCAGAAAGGTATAGCTGCGGCCGATGTAAGTGAAGAATTGCAGGAGGCAATAGAACTACCAGGTGGGGAGCAGGTGGATTTTGATACCTGGTCAGCAGAAAAGCTTATCACTTATGTGTTGCTCAAGCATCATTTTTATGTGAAGCAGGAGATACCTTCCATTAGTTTCCATTTGTCAAAAGTTGCGGACAAGCATGGGGACAAGTTCCCGTATATGCTAGAAGTGCAGCAACTGTGGCGGCAATTGGCTGAAGAATTACTGTCGCATTTGAAAAAGGAAGAGGATATCCTATTCCCGGCGATCATTGCATTGGAGAAGGGAGTGGGCGTTGACCAAGGTAGAGCAGGGCTAAGGGATGTCCGGAACCCGATGGTACAATTGGAGCATGAACATGACCAGGCTGGTGTTCTTATGGCAAGGATCCGGGAGTTGACCAATCAATACACCCCCCATCCCCTGGCCTGTACTACCCATCGGCTTACCCTGCAGGAATTGGCAGCTTTTGAATTGGACCTACACCAGCATATTCACTTGGAGAATAATATAATTTTTCCTAAAGCGTTGGAATTGAATAAAATAAAATAGAAGTCAGGCTGCGTACGGATTCCTTTACGGTTACAGTTGAAACAGTTGGCAGTCGAACTAAAAAGTTGAAAAAATATTACTAACGATTGTTAGTTGGTAAATCTTTTCTTCTAAATTTGCCCACTTTAAAGCGAGTCCGTATGCATTTTCAATTGAGCGAGGAACACCTGATGATCCAGAAAGCTGCCCGTGATTTTGCCCAGCAGGAATGTTTGCCGGGTGTGATCGAACGGGATGAAAAGCAGCAGTACCCTCGTGAACAGGTCATGAAACTGGCTGACCTTGGTTTTATGGGCATGATGGTTGATCCAAAGTATGGTGGATCGGGAATGGATACCATCAGCTATGTGTTGGCAATGGAGGAGATCAGTAAGATCGATGCCAGCGTGAGTGTGAGCATGAGTGTGAACAATAGCCTGGTTTGCTGGGGGCTTGAAGCTTATGGAACCGAAGAGCAAAAGCAAAAATACCTTACCCCCCTGGCCCAGGGGAAAAAGGATGGTGAATTGTATATTGGAGCCTTCCTGCTTAGTGAGCCGGAGGCGGGAAGCGATGCTACTTCACAACGTACTACTGCTGAAGATAAAGGCGACTATTACCTATTGAATGGTATCAAGAACTGGATCACCAATGGTTCTTCGGCTTCTGTCTACCTGGTGATTGCCCAGACTGATATAGCCAAGGGGTCCCATGGAATCAATGCATTCATTGTGGAGAAGAATTGGCCGGGCGTGACAGTGGGCGCGAAGGAAAACAAGATGGGCATCCGCGGAAGTGATACCCATAGCATTTCCTTCAATGATGTGAAAGTTCCCAAGGAGAATAGGATAGGGGAGGACGGTTTTGGATTCAAGTTTGCCATGAAGACGCTTGCCGGTGGCCGTATTGGTATTGCCGCCCAGGCTTTGGGAATTGCGAGCGGCGCATTTGAACTGGCGCTGAATTATTCCAAACAGCGTAAGGCTTTTGGCAAGGAGATCATGCATCATCAGGCTATCCAGTTCAAACTGGCCGATATGGCTACAAAAGTAGAGGCTGCCAGGCTCTTATGCCTGAAGGCTGCATGGGAAAAAGATAATAACCTGGATTATACCCTAAGTGGATCCATGGCAAAGGTATACGCTTCAGAAGCTGCCATGTGGATTTCAACTGAAGCCGTACAGGTTCATGGCGGATATGGTTTTGTGAAGGAATTCCACGTAGAGCGTTTAATGCGAGATGCCAAGATCACCCAGATCTACGAGGGAACCTCAGAAGTCCAGCGTATTGTTATCAGTCGCTCGATCTTGAAATAAGTTGGCTGTTTTCGTTTGCTTGCTATACGCCCCGGGATTGGTTGCCCGGGGCTTTTTGTTTCGGGACGGGTCGGGCGCAGTCCGACCCGTCTCCGACCCGTCTCCGACCCGTCTCCGACCCGTCTCCGACCCGTCTCCGACCCGTCTCCGACCCGTCTCCGACCCGTCTCCGACCCGTCTCCGACCCGTCTCCGACCCGTCTCCGACCCGTCTCCGACCCGTCTCCGACCCGTCTCCGACCCGTTTCCGACCTGACTCCGACCTGACTCCGACCCGTTTCCGACCTGACTCCGACCTGACTCCGACCCGTCAGGGAAAAGAAGAATCCGTGGTTATCAACGATATTTGCGCATTACAAATCTGATCTATGGCAATCAATGAAGCTAAATACCAGGAAATCAAGGATGAATTAAGGGAGGGGATTTGCCTTGTCGCAGTTTCCAAAACCAAACCGGCTGATGATATCATGGCTTTATATGAACTGGGACAAAGGGATTTCGGGGAGAATTATGTTCAGGAACTGGTTGACAAGCAATCGCAACTTCCCGGGGATATCCACTGGCATTTCATTGGCCACCTCCAGTCCAATAAGGTCAAATACATAGCTCCTTTCGTGCACCTGGTACACGGGGTGGATAGTCCGAAATTATTGGCTGAGATCAATAAACAAGCTATTAAGAACGGCAGGGTGATCGATGTACTGTTGCAAATCCATATTGCCACTGAAGAAACTAAGTTCGGCATGGATGAATACGAGCTGATGGCATTGATCGATGATATCGTTCAAGCTCCTGATAAATATGCAGGGGTCCGGATAAGGGGATTGATGGGGATGGCTTCCTTTAGCGATAATTTAGAACAAGTAAGGAATGAGTTCAGGCTGCTAAAGCGGTTGTATGATGCAGTTAGGTCAAGGGCCTTAAATACGGCGCAGATCCAGCCTGATACCTTGTCTATGGGCATGAGTGGGGATTACAGGATCGCCATCGATGAGGGCAGCAATATGGTCAGGATAGGAAGCCTTTTGTTTGGCGCCCGCGGATAGTCCTTTATTTTTCCTTTTATTATCGGAATTGCGGGTGTTAACATGAAAGTTCGGCCCGGCCATCCAGACCCGGCATGTCCCCGCTTTTGTACACTGCTTAACAAGCCGTAAATTCGCAGTTCTGCAAATCAAGAGTATGACGGAGATCAGTAAAGAAGAAGAAAAATCACTCAATTTCATTGAAGAGATCATTGAGAAGGACCTGGCGGAAGGAAAATACAATAGTATTTTAACCCGATTCCCACCGGAGCCCAATGGATACCTGCATATAGGCCATGCGAAAAGCATCTGCCTGAACTTTGGGCTGGCCCTTAAGTATGGAGGCCAAACCAATCTCCGTTTCGATGATACCAATCCTGTTACAGAGGACACGGAATATGTTGAAAGCATAAAGGATGATGTTCGTTGGCTGGGTTTCCAGTGGGCCAATGAATTATATGCATCTGATTACTTTGAGTACCTTTATGATTATGCCGTTAAGCTGATCCAGAAAGGACTTGCTTATGTGGATGACAGTTCCAGCGAGGAGATCGCATCCCTGAAAGGTACCCCCACTGAACCCGGAAAGGATAGTCCTTACCGCAACCGCTCTGTTGAAGAGAACCTTAGTCTTTTTGCGGATATGCGTGCGGGTAAGTTCAAGGATGGTGAGAAGGTATTACGGGCGAAGATCGATATGGCATCACCCAATATGCATATGCGTGACCCTATCATTTACCGGATCAAGCATGCCAAACACCATAGGACCGGTGATAAATGGTGCATTTACCCCATGTACGATTTTGCTCATGGACAGAGCGATTCCATCGAGAAGATCACTCATTCCATTTGTACCCTTGAGTTCATTCCCCATCGTCCCTTGTACGATTGGTTCATTGAACAATTGGGGATATTCCCTTCCCACCAGTATGAATTCGCCAGGTTGAATATGACCAACACGGTCATGAGTAAACGAAAATTGCTGCAACTGGTGAACGAAGGGCATGTAAGCGGTTGGGATGATCCCAGGATGCCAACGATCAGTGGGTTGAGAAGGAGGGGATTCACACCGGAGAGTATCCGTGATTTTTGTGACAGGATCGGTGTGGCCAAGCGCGACAACCTGATCGATGTTGGTTTGCTGGAATTCTGTTTGCGGGAACACCTGAACAAGATAGCCCACAGGCGGATGGTGGTTTTTGACCCCTTGAAAGTAGTGGTCACGAACTACCCTGCAGGACAGGTTGAAATGCTCAAATCAGAAGATAATCCTGAGGATCCTGATACCAGTCACCGCGATATCCCCTTCTCTGGTGAATTATACATTGAGCGGGAGGATTTCATGGAGAACCCGCCCAAGAAGTATTTCCGACTAGCTCCCGGACAAATGGTTAGGTTGAAGAGCGCCTACATTATCCGTTGTGATGAGGTAATGAAAGATGATGAAGGGAATGTGACCGAATTGAGGTGTACCTATATTCCTGAGAGTAAGAGTGGGCAGGATACTTCCGGAATCAATGTGAAGGGAACCTTGCATTGGGTAAGTATTTCCCAGGCTGTAAAAGCAGAGGTGAGGTTGTATGACCGTCTGTTCAAGGTTGAAGACCCCAGCAACGAGGAAGGTGATTTCAAATCCTACATCAACCCGGATTCCCTTCAGGTGATCAGTGAGGTATATGCGGAACCAGCACTTACTAAAGCGGGTGAGGGTGACCGCTATCAATTCCTGCGTAAGGGATATTTCGCGCTTGACAAGGATTCTACCCCGGAAAAGTTGGTCTTCAACAGGACAGTTACCCTGAAGGATACCTGGGCGAAAGAAATGAAGAAGAACTAGTAAGAATAGAAAAAGCAGTGGTCAACCCACTGCTTTTTTATTGAAATCCCACAGCACCACTTGCCATTCATCGATATGGTCCCTGGTGGTCAGGATGGTGGTAAATCCAACCCTGGCATGGGCTTTTAGGGATCTTTGATTGCTGGTTGATATTTCCGTGATCACAAAGTCATACCTGTTGCCTAATAGGTCCCGGTGCATTTGGTATAACCCTTCGAATACTCCCATTCCTCTGTATGCTGCAGCTACACAAACCTGTCCCAATACATAGTAACGATAGTGGTTAAGCGGTTTTCCCTTGTATGTCATAGATGCGAAATGGTCAAACATCGGAGCCAGTTCGGGTATCAATGACCTAGTCTCCAGCGGCATAACCAATGCATAACCAGCCAGTGTTTCACCATCCATGGCAATGATGCTGGGTTCAGTGCCGTGCATTGTTTCCAATACTTCCATGCTGTGCTGCAGGGTAAGGAATCCCTGTGCATTTTTCTCCTCTTCGGAGAGATTTCCCTTCAGGTTTACCTCTTGTAAGGCCAGGATCTTTTGAAGGTCTGCTTTGTTGCTTACCTGGCGGTATAGTATCATATTCACTGGAAATAAAAGGCCGGTCACCCGGCCTTTAGCAATTCAAATATGGTTGTTGTCAAAAAGCTTTCTTCCCGGTATTGGTCTTGGCCATCTTAGGATACTGTTGAGCAAAGTCGACCACCAGGTTGCAAAACGCCTTTACCCCAACATCCAGCTGCGAATCGTCAATGAAGAAGTCGGGTGTATGGTGCCCCCCAGCCTTGGCAGAGGTGGTGCCTTTGGGCATACCGCCAACATTAAAGAAAAAGGCCGGGGCTTTCTCACCAAAAAAGGAGAAGTCTTCAGCACCTGTGGTCCATCCCTGGCTGGCAACCTTGTCTGCACCGGCTGATCTCACCAGTGAAGGCACCATTAGTTCGGTTAAGGTAGAATCATTGAAAGTAACCAGGGTCTTGGTATCAATGACTACTTCCACCGTAGCCCCAGACGCTTCTGCGATCTTCTGGGCAGTGGTCCTGATCCTTTGGTGGACATCCTTCTGCATCTCCGCATCGAGGGTGCGGATCGTGCCTTCCAGGACAGCTTCCTCGGGAATGATATTGCTGCGGACACCGCTATGGAACTTTCCCACCGTAATGACAACAGGCGCCTTTACTATGTTTTCCTGCCGGCTTACAATGGTCTGTAAACCGTTTACGATCTGGGTGCCTACCACGATCGGGTCAATGCTACCCCAGGGAGCGGAGCCATGGGCTTGTTTTCCCTTGATCTTGATGGTGAACCAGTCTGAAGAAGCCATGAATGGACCAGCTTTGTATTTGATATTACCCACTTCCAATTGGGAAGAGATATGGATACCAAATACAGCATCTACTTTGGGATTGTCCATTACCCCCTCTTTTACCATTAATGGCGCTCCACCTTCCTCATCACCGGGAGGACCTTCTTCAGCCGGCTGGAAAATAAATTTTACAGAGCCTGCAAGGTCTTTCTTCATTCCTGCCAATACTTCTGCGGCACCCATCAGCATGGCCACATGGGTATCATGCCCACAGGCATGCATTACAGGAACAGTTTGTCCAAGGTACTCTGCGGTTACCGTTGACTTATATGGGACATCCACACGCTCCAAAACAGGCAATGCGTCCATATCAGCACGAAGCGCCACAACAGGACCAGGCTTTCCGCCTTTAAGCAGGCCAACTACGCCGGTCTTGGCTACCCCGGTCTTCACTTCTATGCCCAAAGACCGAAGATGGGCAGCAATGTATTCCATGGTCTTGAACTCCCGGTTACCCAGTTCGGGGTTCTGGTGGATATGCCTTCTCCACTCAATTACTTTAGGAAGGACAGCTTTTGCCTTTGCTTCAATCGCAGCTGCCATGGGCGATTGTGCCTTGACGAGGGTACCAGAGCCTACCAGGATCAAGAGCAGTTTTAAGGTGCGAACAATCATATGGTTTTGTTGTTATATGTTTCGTAATTTACAATTTCTACCCCAGAATCGGTTAGGCTCATAAGGTAGTTAAATGGTGATTTTTTCATCCCAAATAAACATTCACTTATGAGACGCAACACTTTCCTTAGACTATTCACTGTTATGGGAGTTATTGCCATGCTGAATTTAAGCTGTGCACCATCCCTGAGTTCCCTCACCACTCCGTCCAATTTGCTGGGTATGCTTGGAGGCAATGCCAACCTTTCTTCATTTGCTGGCCTGATCAATAAGGTCCCCAGCGTGGGAAAATTATTGGGTGGCTCCAACCCGTTGACCATCCTTGCCCCCAGTAATGACGCCATTGCCGCCCTCGGGCAGGATGCTATTGGTAAACTGACTGGAAGTAAAGCGGGTTTGAAGGACCTTGCCAATATTCTGAAGGGCCATATCATCCCGGGTAAGGTAAATCCTGCAGACCTTGCCAGTGGTACATTGAAATCGATCGGGGGAACCCCGATCAACCTTGGTAATGCAAAAGTTGTTGGGGATGCCATCAATGCGGATAATGGCACCATCATGATGATCGACCAGCTATTAAAGTAAAACCTTGAAATGAAAAAGCCGCTTCCAGTTAAGCGGCTTTTTTATTTACTTGAATTCCCCGAATTCCTTTCGGAGAACATCAGCTATTTCACCTAGTGTACAGAGGCTCTCTACTGCCTCAATGACTACAGGCATGAGGTTTTCGCCGTTAACTGCTTTTTCACGCAGCAGTTCAAGGCAGTTTAAAGCTTTCCCCTGGTCGCGCCTGGCCCGCAAATCTGCCAACTTCTGGCTTTGCAATAAACGAATCGAATCATCTATCTTAAATAATGGGATGGAGTCTGATTCTTTCACCTGGAATTTGTTGACGCCAACGATGATCTTCCCTCCGGTTTCGATCTGCCGCTGGTAATCATAAGCGCTCCTTGCAATTTCATCCTGGATAAACCCTTCCTCAATGGCACTTACGCTACCACCCATGCTATCGATGGTGGCGATCAGGTCCCATGCCTTCTGCTCCAGTTCATTAGTCAGTGCTTCAACATAATAAGAGCCGGCAAGTGGGTCAACCGTATCTGCAATACCACTTTCAAAGGCCACGATCTGCTGGGTCCTCAGGGCGATCCTTGCTGCTTCTTCTGTAGGAAGGCTAAGCGCTTCATCATAACCGTTAGTGTGTAAGGATTGGGTCCCTCCTAATACGGCGGCCATGGTTTGAACGGTTACCCTGCTGATATTATTGAATGGCTGTTGTGCGGTCAGGGTGCTTCCTCCTGTTTGGGTATGGAATCGGAGCATCATGGCCTTGGGGTCTGTTGCTCCCAGCGACTGCATGATCTTCGCCCACATCCTCCGGGCTGCCCTGAATTTAGCCACTTCTTCGAAGAGGTTATTATGGGCATTAAAGAAGAAGGACAGCCTTTTGCCAAATACATTGATATCTAGACCTTTCTCCAGTGCTGCCTGTACATATGCCTTACCATTGCTGAGGGTAAATGCTACTTCCTGCACTGCAGTAGAACCCGCCTCACGGATATGGTAACCCGATATGGAGATTGTATTCCATTTAGGAAGATCCTTACTGCACCATTCAAAAATATCTGTAATGATGCGCATGGAGGGCTTGGGCGGGTAGATATAAGTACCCCTTGCCGCATATTCTTTCAGGATGTCGTTCTGGATTGTGCCGGAGATCTTTTTAAGGTCTGCTCCTTGTTGTTTGGCGAGGGCAACATAAAGGGAGAGGAGAATGAATCCTGTTGCATTGATGGTCATGGAAGTGCTGACATCTTCCAGTTTGATCCCTTTGAAAAGGGTCTTCATATCCTCAAGGCTGTCGATGGCAACACCCACTTTTCCAACTTCCCCTTCTGCCAGCGGGTGGTCACTGTCGTAGCCTATCTGTGTTGGCAGGTCGAAGGCAACACTTAAGCCCATCACCCCCTGGGAGAGCAGGTAATGGTACCTTTTATTGCTTTCCTCTGCTGTGCTGAAGCCCGCATACTGGCGCATGGTCCAGAGCTTGCCCCTGTACATATCAGGCTGGATACCCCTTGTAAAAGGGAACTCACCCGGCTTTTCCTCTGTTTGACCAGCACTGGGCAAGTCGGTCCGGTAATACACTTCCTTGATCTCGATTCCACTGTCGGTGGAGATATTCTTATCTGGCATAGCAAATTGTTCTGAATTGCAATCAATGACATCCGGGTTTGATGGTCAGGATATGTCCATCGCATGGTAAGGCCGTTGATCTAATTGCCGATGGCCTGCCTCACCCCCCATCATTTACATCAACTTCCTTGCTTCATACCGAAGGGCTTCCTGTACCATCTGGTGCATGGATCCCTGGGGCTGGTTCATGATGAATTCAACCAGTTTCTTGTTGAACTCGAGGCCAGTCATTTCATCAGGAAGGATGGAAGCCAGTTGGTTAATGACATGGATATTCTGTTCTTTCAAATTACGGATAGCCTCCCAGGCTTCATTACTAACATAGATCTGCTGGGAAAGGTTATAATCAAATTCCTGCCTGATCGTTTGGGTCAGTAGTTGCTGCATGTCGCGCTTGCCCAGCCCGGGTTCGTTGCTCCTGCTTACGAGGTTGGGGATCGCAATCCTTTCCGCCAGGATAACCAGGCGTTCGTATGCTGCGAGTTTTAGCTGCCTGGAACTGTTGCCATCCTGCTGGGTTGTTGGTTCCGAAACGGATTTTTTGTCTTTCATGTAAAAGAATAGGTAGAGGCCCGCTATTAATGCTACAAGGCCTACCCCGATCAGGATCATGGTTGATGTTGCCATTAGGTGTTGAATTGATGGACAAATTTACTTGCTGGATGATCTTAACAAATTTTTTCTGCCTGTAAAACAAGTGGTTTTTAGCTGCTGCATCCCGAATGGAAACCATATTGGGCAATTGTTGTTATTTTTGCAAAAATGTTATCAATGGAAACTGTGCTTCAAACGCCTGTAACCTTTACCGCAGGAGCTGTTACCGAACTCCACAGACTCATGAACGAACCCGGTTTCGATACTGCCAAGGTATTGAGGGTAGGAGTAAAGGGTGGTGGCTGTTCGGGTCTTAGTTATGTCCTTGGTTTCGACGACCTCCAGGAAGGTGATGATCGATTTGAGATAGAAGGGATCCCTTGCGTAATGGCGAAGTCCCATGGCATCTACCTGATGGGTATGGAGATCGACTGGCAGGATGGCCTCAACTCCCGTGGGTTCACTTTCAAGAACCCGAATGCCAGCAATACCTGCGGATGCGGAACTTCTTTTGCTGTTTAATACTAGTATCGACCTAATTGTAAAGCACCGGCTGTAGCTGGTGCTTTTTTTATTCCTTTTAGTAGAAATAAGAATGCCGCCTTTTCGGGGCGGCATTCTTATTAAGTTTTTATCGATTATGATTTGGCTACAGCGGGCTTGGCTTCTGCCTTGGGGGCATGTGCCATGTCAGCTTCACCCAGTGGCTTATCCTTGGCGAAATCAACCAGGATCGGTGCTGCCACAAAGATGGATGAGTAACAACCGGTGATCACACCGATCAGCATCGCGAAAGCAAAACCCTTGGTCACTTCACCACCTACCAGGAACAGGATAAGGATGGTGAGGAATACCGTAACCGAGGTCATGATGGTACGGCTCAGGGTATTGTTGATTGACTTGTTGATGATCTCCGCTTTGGTGGCCCCTTTCATCAGGCGGCTGTTTTCCCTGATACGGTCAAACACGATCACGGTATCGTTCATGGAGAAACCGATCACGGTCAGGATCGCAGCAATGAAGTGCTGGTCGATCTCCAGGGAGAACGGTACGATATTCTTGAAGAAGGAGAACACGATCAGCGTTACCAGTACATCGTGCAACAAGGCTACGATGGTACCCAGGGAGAACCTCCAGTCGCGGAAACGAATAAAGATATAGAGGGCGATCACCAACAGTGACCAGAAGGTAGCCCACTTCGCTCCGGACTTAAGGTCGTCGGAAATGGTCGCATCTACGCGCTTGGAACCCTGAAGGTATTTACCATCGAATTCATCAGCCGTTAATCCTGCAGGCAGGAAAGGCTTCAGGCCTTCGAACAGCTTATTCTTCACTTCAGCATCGGTCTCTACATTGGTCCTTTCGATCAGGTAGTCTGTGGTAATATCCAGTTGGTTGGTTCCACCATAAGTCTTTACAATGGGGAACTTACCAAATGTTTTATCCAAGGCATCCCTTACCTCATCAGAGTTTACAGGCTTGTAGAAGTTAACGATATAGCTACGGCCACCGCTGAATTCAACACCCTGGTTGAAACCATTGATGAGCGCTCCGATACCCAGCAGTACAACAAATGCAGAGATCACATAAGTAACCTTACGGTACTTGATGAAATCGTAGTTAGCATTCTTGAAGATATTACGGCTGATATTGGTGAAATACTTGAAGTGACGATTTTTGTTGGTATAGAAATCTGTAACCAGCCTTGAGATCAGGATACCGCAGAACAAGCTCAGCAGGATACCCAGGATCTGGGTGGTAGCAAAGCCCAATACAGGACCTAATCCAAAGTAGAACAGGATGATAGCGGTCAGCAGGGTAGTGATGTGACCATCCAGTACCGGTGCCAGTGAGCGGCTGTAACCGTCGGTAACCGCTTGCTGGTAGCTCTTGCCCCTGGTCAGTTCATCCTTGATCCTTTCGAATATGATTACGTTGGTATCTACTGCCATACCGATGGTCAATACCAGACCGGCGATACCCGGGGCAGTAAGGGTAGCATTCAATGCGCTCAGTACCCCAACGGTAAAGAGCAGGTTCAGGATCAGGGCAATATTGGCAACCCATCCTGCTGTGTTGTAGTACACCAGCATCAGGATGAAGATCACAGCAAACGCAATGGCAAAGGAGAGGGTACCACCCTTGATGGCTTCCTTACCCAGGGTAGGACCTACCACCTGCTCCTGAACGATCTTGGCAGGCGCATCCAGCTTACCACTCTTCAGGATGTTGGAAAGATCCTGGCCTTCCTGTACACTGAATGAACCGGAGATCTGTGAGTTACCGCCGGTGATGGGCTCGTTTACGTTGGGGGCAGAGTATACAATATCATCCAATACAATGGCGATAGCGCGACCAACGTTGTCACCGGTCATTTTCGCCCAGATCTTTTCGCCCTGCTTGTTCATGGTCATGTTAACCGTAACCTGGCTGGTAACAGGGTTAAAGTCCTGGTAAGCATCAGTGATGTATTCCCCCTCCAGTTTAGCCTTCTCAGTACCGGGAACGGTCTTGATGGCATAAAGGGCAACATAATCCAATACCTTACCGGCCTGGTCTTTCTCAGGCATGCCATACAGGAACTTTACATCACCGGGAATGTTGTTTTGAACGGCAGGATTGTTCAGGTAAGATGAAACCAGGGAAGTATCCTTAAGGGCTACATAACCAAGGTTCGGTGCGAACTCTGGACGACCATCTTTATTGGCATCAGATGGCGGGATGAATTGGATGGAGGTCAGCAAGGGGTGGTCTGCTTTTGCTGCATCAGCAGTTTGGGCAGTCGCCTTGGTGGTATCCTTCTTCAATACATCAGCCAATGATTTGTTGGTAGTATCCGTTGCGGCTTTGGCTGCAGTATCTGTTGTAGTCGCAGTGGTGGCAGTACTTCCTTTCAATACAATTGCAAGGGCATTATCGGCCGCTTCCAGGCTCTTGTCTAGTTCACCAATATTGTACACTTCGAAGAACTGCAGGTTAGCAGTAGACTGCAAATATTTCCTTACACGCTCAGGGTCAGATGCACCAGCCAGTTCCACGGTGATGATACCTTTATTCTCATCCAGGCTGATATTGGGCTGGGCAACACCGAACTTGTCGATACGCTTGGTCAATACATCATAGGTCTGCTTCATGGCTGCATTGGCCTGGTCGCGGATATAAGCAACCACAGCGTTTTCATTCGCGTCGATCTTCAGTTTGTTGCGGGTGCTGTTGGCAAACAATGGCGCCATGTTCACACCGGGATTCACTTCCTTGAAAGATTGTGCAAACAGGGTGATGAAGTCTGCATCGCTATTCACTTTGCGGCGGGTAGCTTCTTCCAGTGCCTTCTTCAATGCAGGGTCATTCGGGTTATTGCTAAGCCCTTTGATCAAACCATCGAGGGCAACATCCATGGTCACGTTGATACCTCCCTGTAGGTCAAGACCTAATAACAACTCACTTTCCTTAGCTTTCTGATAAGACTGACCCCACCAGGTTATCTTCACATCGCGGGTGCTGTCAAGCAGTCTTCTCAGTCGGCTCTTCTTGATCTCATCCAGGGTGTCCTGGTAGAGGGCCTGCATTTCTTTGTTTCCAGGGTACTTCTGTTCTGCAGTAGGGAAGGTTTTCACATACTTCATTGCCTTTTCTTCCATGGCCGCCTCGTGCTTGTTGACAAACCATGTAAAGGAAAGCTGGTACAAGGAAATCAGAATTAGGATCGCAGCAAAAATGCTTACCAGACTTCTCATTGCAATTCTTGTTTCGTTTTTTGTTAAATTTTAAAGAGTGGCAAATATAGGATTTACGATGAAATATTGACAGGTTGGCCAATGAATTGTATGAAATGCGCAAATTAAGTTGGAATAAAGGTTTTCAGCCATTCCGGGGTACTTATGTGGCAAGCAAAACTGTCATGGTATTAGTAAAAAAAACTATGTATTCCATTCTGTTCGTAAGGGCCTTTCGTTAAAAGGTCATTTTTTTGCTAACATTGGGCTCAAATTCAAACCTGATGATTGGTAGAGTGACTGTGGTTGCCCTGTTGATGAGCGCTATTGGGTGCAAGGCGCCCCAGTCAATGGTGAAATCCGTAAGTACCGATAGTGCCAGGGTGGAATCGGCTCCTGTTGTCCCACCCATCATCCGCCATGGCAAGACGGACAAGTTTATGGAGGAATTGCTGGCGGCTTATCCCCAATACTTTAAGGAGATCATGGAGCAGCGCAATGCGTTCAAGGTTCAGGTGATCTACACCCAGATTGACCGGAAAAAGGACAATAGCCCAACCTTTACTTCTCATTACTTCAATGTTGACGACCAGGCCTATTTCTATCCTGCTTCAACAGTGAAGATGCCCATTGCCATACTCAGCCTTGAAAAGCTGAACCAACTGAAGGTGGCAGGGGTGGACAGGAATAGCGCAATGATAACCGATACCTCCTTCAGCGGGCAGACCAGTGTGTACAATGACCCTACCAGCCCGGATGGCAAACCGAGTGTGGCGCATTACGCAAAGAAGATATTCCTGGTGAGTGATAACGATGCGTATAACCGCCTGTATGAGTTCCTCGGGCAGGAGGGCATCAACAGGTCGCTTCAAAGCAAAGGCTTGAAGCATTCCGCTATCCATCACCGCCTGGAATTGGCCTTGACGGAGGAAGAGAACCGCCAAACCAATCCCATTCGTTTCTTCGGTGATACCGGTCAGTTGGTTTATGAACAGCCTGCCCAAAGAAGCAACGAGAAGTTCAGGCACAGGCATGATTCCATTGGCCTGGCACATTACCGAAAAGGTCAATTGATCAACCGGCCACTGGACTGCTCGGCCAAGAATAAGTTTCCCCTTGATGAGCTGACCGCCGTTTTGAAAGCGGTAATGTTCCCGGATGCCGTAACAGCAGGGCACCGTTTCAACCTGACCGAATCAGATATCCAATTCCTCTGGCAGTATATGTCGCAACTGCCATCGGAAACAAAATACCCATCCTACGATTCAACCTTGTATTGGGATGCCTATGTTAAATTCCTTCTTTGGGGCGCTGAAAAAGGAAAATTACCAGACCATATCCGGATCTTTAACAAGGTAGGGGATGGCTATGGATTCCTGACTGATGTGGCCTATGTGGTGGATTTCCGCAACAATATAGAGTTCATGCTGAGCGCTACCATCTACTGTAACAGTGATGGCGTAGTGAATGATGACCATTATGATTATGAAACAGTAGGCTTTCCCTTTATGAAGCACCTGGGGGAAGTGATCTATCAACACGAGTTGAAACGGCCGAGGGCAGTGGTGCCAGACCTCAGCCGCTACCAAATGAATTATGACAAGTGATATGAAGCGGTTGTATTTTATATCGGGTATTGTTGCCTTCCTGTTGGTTGCTACGGGTTGTTTGAAAGAAGAAGATAACATCGGCAATGGCCCCAGGGCCTACCTGTCTATCGTGAATGCCGGACTGGGTAGTCCTGGCATCAGGCTTTTTACTGATGGGGAAGCCGTGAATGAAACAGCCGTTGAATTTGGCGGTTCAACGGGAACCAGCACCAACTCTTACCTGAAAGTGAAACCGGGCGTGCGTTTGATGACAATAGAAGCTGTAGCAGGACAGCCTGCCCTGGACAAGAATTTTTCCTTTACGGCCGGAAAATATTTTACCCTCCTTCAATACGATACATTCAGGGTGAATAGCGCCTATTTGCTGTTAACGGATGACGACCTGCAACTGAACGACACCCTTACGAATGTGCGCTTTACCAATTTGGTTGCCGGCAGTAATGCCCTCGACCTGATACTGATCAAGAATGGCGATACCATCAGGGTAGCCAATGATGTTGATTATTTTGGCATGCAAACTACCGTTAGTAAGTCGTTTGAAGTAAAGTTCTACCCAGGAACCTACAGGATGGAACTACTCAGTGAAACAGGAACGGTATTGAGTTCCGAAGATGTTGACCTGGCCGTAAAGACAGGCTATTCGTTGATCGCCATCGGTGAAAGGGAAGGTACAGGAGAACGCAGGCCAAGGATGATGCTGGTGGCCCATCAAGCCTTCTGATCAAAATCCTCAGGAAAAGCAAGTGCATTTCATTATTTTTGAAGATTGTCAAGCAATCGTTTTTTCATTCAACCAACTATTCCAACACAATGGCACTTTCATCTCGACTCCAAAAATTCAGTGAGCCGGAAACTTTGAGAATGGCCAAGATGGGCCGTGAACTTAGGGCTAAGGGTTTTGATGTGATCGACCTTTCCCTTGGTGAACCAGATTTTGATACCCCGCAACACATCAAGGAAGCTTTGAAGAAAGCTGTTGATGAGAACTGGAGCCATTATCCCCCTGTGGCAGGTTATCCTGACTTGAGGGAAGCTGTTTGCACCAAGTTGAAGCGCGACAATGACCTTGAGTATAAACCTGAGAACATCCTTGTTTCTACAGGCGCCAAGCAAAGTATTGCTAACCTGATCATGGCTGTTGTGGACAATGGTGATGAGGTGATCATCCCTACACCTTACTGGGTATCCTATTCCGAGATCGTAAGGATGTGTGATGGTGTTCCCGTGATGATCAGGACCAAAGCTGAGGACGGCTACAAAGTAAAACCTGAGCAGGTAGAGGCAGCCATTACGCCTAAGACAAAGCTTTTCATGTTCTCTTCGCCCTGTAACCCAACAGGTGCTGTGTATAGCCATGATGAACTGGAAGCGTTGGCCAATGTTTTCCGCAACCATCCCGAGATCTACATCATGAGTGATGAGATCTATGAATACATCAACTATATTGGCAAGCATGAAAGCATTGCCCAGTTCGAGGACCTCAAGGATCGGGTGGTGATCATCAATGGTCTCAGTAAAGGCTTTGCCATGACCGGTTACCGCCTGGGCTATATTGCCGGTGCACCGGATGTTGTGAAAGCATGTGAAAAGATCCAGGGCCAGATCACCAGCGGTGCCAATGCAGCTACGCAGAAAGCAGCAGTGATAGCCCTTACAGCCGATCTTACTCCCAGCAGGGAAATGGTGAAGGAATTTGAAAAGCGCAAGAAGCGTATCATGGAAATGCTGAAGGAATTACCCGGCGTTACCTGCAATGAACCCGATGGTGCTTTCTATGTATTCCCCGATATTTCCTATTATTTCGGTAAGTCAGATGGCACTACCACCATCAGGAATTCTGATGACCTGTGTTTTTATATCCTGGAGAATGCCTATGTAACAACGGTTACTGGAAAGGCATTCGGGGAAGAGAACTGCATCAGGATAGCTTATACGAACAGCCTACCAAAGATCGAGGAAGGTATGACAAGGATCAAGAATGTCCTGGCTAAATTGAAATAAGGACCAATCGATAGAAGGGAGCATCCATGATCATTCATGGATGCTTTTTTTTTGCGCCAGGCGGCAAAGTTCTTCGTGTATCTGCAAAACCTGTGGAATGACCAGTTGCTGGTCGTCGTTCACTATAACGTAATCGCATAACCGCATTTTAATGGTTTCGCTGATCTGGTTGCGCATGCGTTGCAGCACTTCTTCCCGGGTTACCTTATCCCTTTGCATCACCCGGTGGGTGCGGATATGCTGTGGGGCATACACACCGATGACATAATCCAGTTGTTCCTGGGTACCGCTTTCAAAGATCAGCGCAGCCTCCTTGATCGCATAGGGGGTATGCTGTTGTTGCATCCATTCTTCCCCATCCCGTTTAGTGACAGGGTGGACCAGGCTGTTCAGTTCTTCCAGTTTTTCCTTGTTGGAAAAAACAATGGCCGAGATATAAGGTCGGTTGAGCTTGCCATTGATATAGGCTTCTTCACCAAAATGGGCGATGATGGCCTTTTTGAGTTCATCATCTTCTTCCATCAGTCTTTTGGCAGCAGTATCTGCCAGGTAGATGGGGATGCCGATAGTGTTGAATACCCTTGCTACAGTGGATTTCCCACTGCCTATACCGCCGGTAATGCCAATTCTAAGTATAGCCATAACTCAGCCTAAAATAGAAAAAGTCCGGCAGCTTTGGCCGGACTTTTCATTCAGTGTAGAAACCTTATTTCTTTTCAGCTACTGCTGCAGCATTCTTGTTTACGTTCTGGGTCCATTCAAGGGAGATCGCACTCTTCTCCACCTTGATATAGCTACCAGGGCTGGTTTCCAACAGGATGGTGCCATCTTCGTTCACCTTGTTCACCACGCCATGGATACCGGCAATGGTAACGATCTTGTCGCCCTTCTGCATGTTTTCCTGGAACTGCTTGGCCATTTTGGCTTTCTTGGCCTGGGGACGGATCATGAACAGCCAGAACACCAGGATCATACCTCCCAGTAAAACCAACTGCATGGTTGCGGCTGAACCACCTGCTGCCTGTAATAATAAACTAGTCATTGCTATTTGTTTTCAGATTTTCAGTTTGTAAAGAAAGGTCTTTTTGGCGGAATTCCATCCAGCGACCCCAAAGGCTTATTGAACCGGCTTGGGGTCAACTTCCACCTTGAATTGGAGGATGTGGTTGGTTCCACCAAAAGTATTCGCTTCAACATAAAGCGTCTTGTGGTTCATACCCTGGCGGCCATTGCTATCGAAAGTAGCCCTGATCGTGCCTTCCTGACCGGGGGCAATGGGTTCTTTAGGGGGCTCTGCCGCTGTACAGCCACAACTGGGACTAACCCTTGTAATGATCAGGGGCTTATCACCGGTATTGCGAAACTGGAAACTTACTTCCAGCTTTTGCCCTTCCTGGATCTTCCCGAAATCCTTGTCGTTTTCGAGCCAGGTGATTTTGGTAAAGGCGCTTGAGTCGAACATGGGCTCCAGTCCTGCATTGGCGGGAGAGGGGCTATTGCTCACATTACCTGTTGACTTGGCATTCCTTTCACAGGAGGCCATGATGGCTAAAAGGGAAAAGAGGATAAATGCGTTGCGCATCGTAAAAGTTTGGTGCAAATTTAAGGTGCCCGGTTATTTCCTGAAACTCACTTTGTGTAACCTGTTTTCCTTTACCAGGTCTTTGTGGATATTGTCCAGTATGCCGTTAATGAATTGCCCGCTCTGAGGGGTGCTGTATTCCTTAGCCAGGTCAATATACTCATTGATGGTAACCTTTGGTGGAATGGTTTCGAAGAAAAGGAATTCACATACCCCCATCTGCATCAGGATCATATCCAGGGTGGCGATCCGCTCCGGGTCCCAGTTCTTCAGTTTGGGTTTGATCATTTCCAGGGTGATCTCCTTTTTCTGGCCAACGGTCTCCAGCAGGCCTTTGGCAAACTGCCATTTTTCCTTGCTGAGGATCTCCTGGAAATCATAAGTGCCGGGCTTGGCAAGGTAATGAAGGATCAGTTGGTTGGCCATATCACAGTCATCATCCCAGTTGTTGAAATGCTCCTCCAGGTGGCTGGTGAAGTTTTCACTGGTGATCAACAGGTTGTTGTAAATGAACTCGATGATGGAACGTTCTGATTTGGGTTCACGGCTGGCTTCCTGGATATAGGCCTTGTATTCAGGGGTCTCTGTCAGTTCCAGGTAGATCTTGCGGACCAGTTCCTTATCCATGTATTTTTCAACATGGGTAGCATCAATGGCTTTCTGGAGGGAAGCATCCTCCAGCATTTTCCACAACAGGGTGTTACCGGCGATCTTGGTATTAACGCTGAGGTCTTCAGCAGAGGGAAGGTGCTTGGAAGCCCTGATCCTGGCATCAGATTCAGCATATCGGGCAACTTCAGTAATAAAGTGGATCATATAGACCAGCAATTGCCTGGTCTGTTCGAATTGCTTTTCGAGGAGCTTTAAAGGTTCTCCGGGTTTTGTGCTGTTTTCCATTGTTTCCAATGCATAGAGGGTTTGCATCACTTTAACCCGGATATTTCTTCTGCTGATCATGCCTGCAAGAACTTTGTTGAGCCGGCAAAGCTACGGGATTTCCCCGCTCCTGCCAAAATGGTAAAAGAGGATTAACATTTGGCAAGCAATTGAATAGCAAGTTGTAGGACTGCCAGAATTGCTGAAATTTTGACACCCTTAGCGTCCCGGATCGCTTCATACTGACGCATATGCGGTTGTTTGGAAGGGGATTCCTGCAAAAATGACCTTGTTTAGTCCTGTTGAACCAATTGGCATATAATTCGTTGAACATTCGGCACTCGCACCTGAAAAGGTGTAAAAACCAATTCTCACACAATTAAAAAACCAAATAATATGGCTAAGAAGTTGAACATTACTCCTTTGCACGACAGGGTTGTGGTAAAGCCAGCCCCTGCTGAAGAGAAGACCGCCGGTGGTATCATCATCCCCGATACTGCCAAAGAAAAGCCCCAGCGTGGCACCGTTGTTGCTGCCGGTAATGGCAAGAAGGATGAGCCAATGACCGTAAAGGTTGGTGACACTGTATTGTATGGCAAATACGCCGGTACTGAATTGCAATTGGAAGGTGTTGACTACCTGATCATGCGCGAAAGCGATATCCTGGCCATCGTATAAGACCATAGGCCGGATCCTGGCCGGAGCATGTGCTTCTGAAAGGATTATCCAACAAAAAAAATAGGTCAACCTGACCATATATCAAACATCAAACTTCAAACAAACCCAATATGGCTAAGCAAATATTCTTCGATATTGAAGCCCGTAACAGGATGAAGAAAGGGGTAGATACCCTGGCCAACGCGGTAAAAGTGACCCTGGGTCCTAAAGGCCGTAACGTTGTTATTGAAAAGAAATTCGGTGCACCTGCCGTAACCAAGGATGGTGTTACCGTTGCTAAGGAAATTGAACTGGAAGATCCCATTGAGAACATGGGTGCCCAGATGGTGAAGGAAGTAGCCAGCAAGACTGCAGATGTTGCCGGTGACGGTACTACCACTGCAACTGTTCTTGCCCAGGCCATCATCACCGAAGGTCTGAAGAACGTAGCAGCAGGTGCCAACCCAATGGACCTGAAGCGTGGTATCGACAAGGCTGTTGAAAAAGTGATCGATGCCCTGAAGGCGCAAAGCCAGACCGTTGGTAACGATACCAAGAAGATCGAAGCCGTTGCTACCATTTCTGCCAACAACGATCCTGAGATCGGTAAGCTGATCGCTGAAGCGATGGCGAAAGTGGGTAAGGATGGTGTGATCACTGTAGAAGAAGCCAAGGGTACCGATACTACTGTTGAAGTAGTAGAAGGTATGCAGTTCGATCGCGGTTATATCTCTCCTTATTTCGTTACCAATAGCGAAAAGATGGAAGCTGAACTGCAGAACCCTTATATCCTGATCTACGACAAGAAGATCAGCGCTATGAAGGACATCCTGCATATCCTGGAAAAAGTTGCACAGGGCGGTCGTCCGCTGGTGATCATCAGCGAAGACCTGGAAGGTGAAGCACTGGCTACCCTGGTGGTAAACAAACTGCGCGGAACCTTGAAGGTAGCTGCTGTTAAGGCTCCTGGCTTCGGTGACCGTCGTAAGGAAATGCTGCAGGACATCGCTATCCTGACCAAGGGTATCGTGATCAGCGAAGAGCAGGGTTACAAGCTGGAGAATGCTGACCTGAGCTACCTCGGACAGGCTTCTTCCGTAACTATTGACAAGGACAATACCGTTATCGTAGGTGGTAAGGGTAAGAAAGATGATATCCAGGCCCGTATCAACCAGATCAAGGCCCAGATCGAAGTGACTACTTCTGACTACGACCGTGAGAAGCTCCAGGAGCGCCTGGCCAAGCTGAGCGGCGGTGTGGCTGTACTGAATGTAGGTGCTGCTACCGAAGTGGAAATGAAGGAGAAGAAAGACCGCGTGGATGATGCCCTGCATGCTACCCGTGCAGCTGTTGAAGAAGGTATCGTTCCTGGTGGTGGTACTGCGTTCATCCGTGCTATCAGCGCCCTGGATGGTTTCCGCAGCAGCAACGAAGACGAGAAGCTGGGTGCCCAGATCGTTCGTCGTGCACTGGAAGCCCCCATCCGCACCATCGTTGAGAATGCCGGTCTGGAAGGCAGCGTGATCGTGAACAAGATCCGCGAAGGAAAGGGTGATTTCGGTTTCAACGCCCGCACCGAGCAGTTCGAAAACCTGCTGAAGGCTGGTGTTATCGATCCAACCAAGGTTGGTCGTGTTGCCCTTGAGCATGCTGCATCTATTGCAGGTATGTTGCTGACCACTGAGTGCGTGATCGCCGACAAGCCAAAGGCTGAAGCTGCTCCTGCCATGCCAGGTGGTGGAATGGGTGATATGGGTTACTAATCAAATGGTAAACTTGCCAGGTTCTAGTGACCTGGAATACATAAAAGACCCCGGCTCTAGCGGCCGGGGTCTTTGTTTTTCCGGAAAAAAATGAGGGTTTGCAGATATTGGAATTTTCGTCCATTTAATAAATTTGTACTACCATAACCGACCCATTAATCCCGCTGCGGGCGGGATAACCGGCGAGACCGGTTACTTGGGTTCAACCCTTTTTCCTAAATGTCAGCCCGTAGGGTTCCCCCTACGGGTTTATTATTTTATTCTTGTAGTATGAGACAATTACTTCCCCTCTTAATGGTCATGCTTGGCTTACATGGTATTGCCCAGCCATCCGGGCAGGATAAGGTATGGTTACTTAAGCCAGACCGGGTATTCGATGGTGTTGAGATGCACGAAGGCTGGATGGTGTTGATAGGGAATGGGCGCATCATCGAAGCGGGACCAGCCATTGTCCAACCCAAGGGGGCAACTGTTGTGGAACTTAAGGGGCATACCTTATTGCCGGGTTTGATCGAAGGGCATAGCCATTTGTTCCTCCATCCTTACAACGAAGTGAGCTGGAACGACCAGGTATTGCTGGAGTCAAGGGCCGAAAGGACAGCGAGAGCAGTTGTACATGCCCGTAAGACACTTGAAGCAGGCTTTACCACTGTGCGCGACCTGGGTACGGAAGGGGCAGAGTATGATGATGTAGGGTTGAAGCTTGCGATCGGGAAGGGAGTGATTCCCGGGCCAAGGATGCTGGTCGCTACCAAGGCCATTGTGGCAACGGGATCCTATGGCCCGAAGGATGTGAATCCCGATCATGACCTGCCCAAGGGCGCCGCCGAGGCAGATGGCGTGGAAGGACTGGTCAGGGAAGTGAGGACCCAAATAGGAAAGGGGGCTGACCTGATCAAGATCTATGCGGATTATCGCTGGGGCCTCAACGGTAAGGCCGAACCGACCTTTACGGAAGAAGAGTGGAAAGCCATTGTGGCAACGGCTTCCAGCAGTGGACGGCAGGTAGTGGCCCATGCCTCAACACCGGAAGGCATGAATCGGGCCATTATGGCCGGTGTGGCGACCATCGAACATGGGGATGGGGGAACGGCAGAGACCTGGAAATTGATGAAGGAGCGATCCGTTGCCCTTTGTCCGACCCTGATGGCAGGGGAGGCCATTGCATCCTACCGTGGGTGGCGCAAGGGGCAGGATGCAGAGCCGGAGCGCATCACCGCCAAGAAGAAAAGTTTCCGGGAAGCGTTGGAAACTGGGGTGACCATCAGTTTTGGTGGCGATGTCGGGGTCTTCGCCCATGGGGAGAATGCCAAGGAGATGGAGTTGATGGTGGAATATGGCATGCGCCCGCTGCAGGTGCTGCAATCCGCCACCAGTGTGAATGCAGCCTTGTTTGGGTGGGGTGACCAGCTAGGTCGTGTAAAGCCAGGTTTCCTGGCCGACCTGGTAGCGGTGGAAGGCGATCCTTCAAAAGAAATAAAAGCTATGAGCAGGGTTAAAATGGTGTGGAAAGAAGGGGTGAAGGTCAGATAGACAAGATCGGTTACTGGACGGGGTGAGAAAGGCCTTTGAAAATCTTAAAAGGGGAATCGCTGATTCCCTTTTTATTTTGCATTATAAATTATTTGTATCTGTAAGGACTAGCCGAATTTGGGCATCGTAAGATTACTATTCCCAAAACTGGGTATATTTTTTCTTTTGTTTTTTCTGAAACCCTTGATAAATAAGGGTTTCAGGGCTGTTAGCAATAATGTGAAAAAAAACTTATTCTGGATGGTTTTAATATTTCGGTAAAACTTCTATTTTTGTTTTGACCTCTGAAGAATCTTCTCTATCCGTCTCCATTATCCCTAATTGAATTTCCCTCTGTGTTAAGATTCGGTGTACCACAAAAGAAAATGGGATTATGAGACAAAGTTTACCTTCATTAGGCCGTTACCTAAGCTTTCTGTTCTTCTTTATTATTATTATCAAATGTGCTTATTCTCAGCACGTAGAAATGGATAGTTTCCCAAGGGCTAAACAGCTTTATCCAAGGGATCTATCTACTAATAAGGCTAGAGTTGCAATCCAAGGAAGACTCGTTGCAACTTCAACTTTTGAAAATGTTAGAATAAGAATTTGGAGAGATTTTAATAAAAACAATAATTATGATGATGATGGTTTACCAGTGGTTGATTCTATTTTACCCTTAGATGCTGGGTTCAATTTTAAGTACATTTATTTTCATGAAGCTAAGACTTTTAATTATAGATACCGTTTAGAGGGAAGAAGGTTTGGAGTAGGTTATTGGGATTGGTTGAGAAATACCCAGAACTCAACTGTCGTTGCTGATGATGTTGTTGCTGGTGATGCTTACATCATAAATGGTCAATCCAATGCTGAAGCAAGGAGAAGACCTGAAATGACTACTTTTTTTAATTCTGTTGATTCAGTATTTGTCCGTGTTTTAGGCGATGGGAATATTACACTTCCTTTGGATGATCAATGGAGAAATGGAAGTGGAAGTGTAGCCTGGAATCAGGATGGTAACGTAGGAATGTGGGGTATGCGGTTGGCACAAATGATCATACAGAAATATGATGTCCCTGTTTGCATTTTTAACGGATCATATTTCTCAGAAGATATTGATTATTTCCTTCCTTCCTTCACAGGAAATGGAAATACCTTAACGAATAACAACTACACAAGGCTTTATGATAGGGTTCGTAGAGCAGGAATGTTAGATAAGATCAGGGCAATTTTTTGGTACCAAGGGGAAAATGATGCATATCCATTAAATGCCTCTCCGGTCCCAGGTAAAACCAAAGAGCAGTACAAGAGTTTATTTGATCAGTTATACCAGCGCTGGAAGCAGGACTTTATTGGGGTCAACCGTGTTTTCCTTTTTCAAGTTAGAACAGGATGTTTTTCTGGACAAACGGATGCCATCCGTATTCAGCAGGCTCAATTTGAAATAGCCAAGGAAAAATCAGATATTACTTTAGTTTCTACTAGCGCTATTCCCCAATTAGTTGAATCTGTAACACCTGGTCAGTTTTGCCATTTTGATTATGAAATCGGATATAAGGTAATAGGCCAGAGGGTATTTAATTTAGTTGATCAGTTACTTTACGGCAATAATATTATAGTACAAAATACAAGGACTCCTATCCCAGGAATGATCACTTTTTCGGGTAAGGACGGTATAACTGCCCTAGCTAATCAAATTACCATTGATCTTCAACCTTCGACAGATAATTTTTCATTTATAGGTACTGAAGTTGATAATTTGTTATTATTCAGATTAACTGGGGGAAATTATCAATTGAATGGATTAGCAATCAATGGGAATAAGCTAACAATAAGCTTTTCCGCATTGCCAGGTACCCAGAATAATCCTACTGGTATTAGCTATTATAACTACGGTGGTTCAACAGTTAATAGGGGAATTATTAATGGTAATGGAATTGGCTTGGTAGCTTTCGATCAATTAACCATTGATTTAGGCGTACTCCCAACCGACCCTTTGTCTTTAAGGATAAATCAAAATGGGACATTCAACGATATAAGATGGGATGTGGACGGAAACGAAGATTTTGAATCTTATGTAGTAGAGCGGAGTGAAACGGGCACCAACTTCACGGAGATCGGCAGTATACAGTGCAATGGTAGGCCGGGTAAGATTAGCTATAGCTACCTTGACAGCAAGCCCAACTCACTGAAGAACTACTACCGCATTCATGCCATTCGGAGGAATGGGAACGGCCTTTACAGCCAGGTGGTGGTGGTGAACAACAAATTGAATACGGTGCCTGGCATTACCGTATTCCCGAACCCTGCGGCTGAAAGGGCCAATGTTAGGTTAACCCTGAGGAATGCCGGTGATGGTTCCATCACTTTATTTGATGTGTCCGGCAAGACCCTTTCCACCCGTAAGCTGCAGTTCCAGAAGGGAACCAATACCTTCTCTGTTGGGGAGTTGTTAGACCATGGCGCCGGGGTGTACATCATCAAGGTACAAACGGCAACGGAAATCTATCAGACCAAGGTGATCAGGGTGAAATAGACCGAATCAATACCTTCATAAAAGAAAATAGCGGCCTGGGGCCGCTATTTTTATGGGTGCACGTCTCATAGGGATCATAACTTCTGGAACTTCTTTATGATCGGTTGCTGGTCTTCGAATTGCAATGACAATACGTAGCTTCCGGCTACCAGGTTGGCTAGGTTATAATTCCTCGTAAGACTGGTGCCTGTCTTGGTAAACTCGTCTTTATAAACGATCACTCCCGTGATGGTGTAGATCTTCACAACGGCCTTACCCGTCAGCTGGTCATCCCATTTCAATGTCATGTTGGATTGAACAGGGTTGGGGAAGGTCTTGAATGCGGCTGTTGGGATCTCACCCATGGCGCCTTTCACCACTACACTAACCGTTCCCTGGTTAACAGCTCCCTTGTCATCCTTAAGGGTCAGTTGGAACGTATAGGTACCCGGAACCAGGCCAGAGGCTTTGGCTTTGGGGGAATTGCTGTTCGTCAGCTTAATATTGGATGGTCCATTCACCATTTTCCATTGGGCCATGGTGATCTTACCGTCGGGGTCGTAGGAGGCCTCGCCATTCAGGTCAACCTCATTGACAGGTAACTGTACTTCGATCACCGCTTCCGTAACAGCAACGGGGGCCTGGTTCAGTTGGGGTATTACGTTGATCCTTAAGGTATCGCGACCTTTCAGCCCACTGTTATCGGTTACTTCCAGTTGGAACAGGTAGAATCCCTCTTTCAGGTTGGTGATCCTGGTTTTTACCGCATTGGGGTTGTTGATGTTGGCGCCGGCAGGACCAGCTACCTGTGACCAGGAATAGGACCTGATGCTGCCATCCGGATCGGATGAGGCTTTACCATCCACTGAAGTAGTATTATCCGGTAATTGTATGTTTTGGTCAACGCCCGCATTGGCAATAGGAGCCTTCCCGTTGATGGGGGCAGCGCTAACCTCCATGATCATCGTTGCAGCGCCGGTTAATTGGTCATTATCCTTTACTTCTAGTTTGAAGGAATAGGTACCAGGAACCAGGTTGCTCACTTCGGTAGTGGCATTTCCAGGATTCGCAATAACGGCCTGGTTGGGTCCGCTAACCTGGCTCCAGGCGTAAGTTACGATCTGGCCATCAGGGTCATAGGAATCAACCCCATCCAAAACAGCCTTGGGGGCAATAACTGTTTGCTTGCTGCCCGCATTGGCTACAGGTGCTTGTTTCTCCGCTGCAGCTGACTGGGGCCTTACCGTAACATTGATGTTCTTACTGGAAGTTCCTCCACGGTTATCCGTTACGGTTAGTTGTATGGTATAGGTTCCTTCAATCAGTTTGCTAACAGTGACCTTTTCCCCGGTGGCAGCGCTGAAACTTGCAGCAGCAGGCCCTGACAGTTGTCTCCAGGCATAGGTGGTGATCGTTCCATCGATATCGGTGGAGGCTGAACCGCTAAGGGCAATGGAATCATTCGGCAGGTAGATGGTCTTGTCTGAACCCGGTTCGGCTACAGGCGGTTGGTTAACCGTTACCCATACCGTTGTTGATCCGGTTGCTCCTTTGTTATCTGTCACCTGCAGGCTGAAACTATAGTTACCCCTTACCAGGTTAGAAGCTGTCAGGTTTACTGTATTGGCACTGGTCAGGGTTGCCGTACTCGGTCCTGAAACCTGTCGCCACAAATAGGATGCAATACTGCCATCAGGGTCGCTGGAGGCGCTTCCGCTAAGCGTAAGCGCATTTTGCGGCAGATGGATGGTTTGGTTGCCACCTGCATTGGCTACCGGGGCCTGGTTGGTAATAACAGCCTCATTTACCAGGACGCTTATATCATCTGTTGCTGTAGCTCCTTTATCATCGGTTACGGTCAACCTGAAGGTATAAGTACCCATCACCAGGTTGCCGATGGTGGTCTTGGCCAGGTTTGCATCAGAGATGGTTGCGGTATTTGGACCAGATACCTGCCTCCAGTTGTATTTTACAATTGAACCATCTGCATCGGTACTGTTGCCGCCATTGAGGGTGGCAGTATTGGCAGGAAGGGTTACCGCGATGTTGGCACCCGCATTGGCGGTTGGTGCCTGGTTGGTTGGGGTAGGGCTGGGATCAACAGCGCCAGTGATGAAGTCATTTAAAGTTGCATTGTCGTTACCTACTTTAACCCTGTCGTAATATACTACCCTGGAAGAGGTAAGGGAAGTTCCACTATTCCAAACCCACTTGTAAATGCCGATCTTCCAATAGGGAGGAAGGGCGCCGAGGTAAAAGTTACGGCCGATCCTGTCCAGGATCTTTACTCCATTCTTCCAGATGCGAACGATACCATCGGTCTGCCAGGATGGTGAATAATATACTACCCAGTCGGTCCATTCACCCGCTTTCCAGGTGCCCAGGTCAATGTATTGCTGCTTTACATTCTTGTTGCCGTAAATATTGATATCGGTTGAATCGTAGCGAAGGTCGAGGTACCAGTTGCCATTCCTGATCGTCAATGCCATAGGAGGGGAGAAGGTGCTTCCGCCGCCGGTGGGTTCATAGTGCCACTGGGAAATGATCTCGTAAACATTGTCCTGTTTGAAATCGGCAGGAAAATAAGTGCTGAACTGGTACCACTTCCATTGAGGGTCTTTCAACTTGTAATTGAAAACCAATTCAGCCCTGGTGCCAGATGCGATCAGGGGATCGGTATCCCTTAATTCCATCCTCACCGCCTGGGTTCCGGAACGCACTACAGACTTGTCGAGGTTCATGCTATAACTGCAACAGGCGTGAAAATACTCCCAACCGCTATTGAATGTGGTACCTTCGAAATCAGAGATGATCTTAACACCAGTCTGGGCTTTCAAAGGGGTTGCAGCTTGCAGGAGAAGTATGAGTAAAGCGCACAGTACGCCCCTCAATTGGTAGGGTACAAATCTTTTCATACAACATTGGATTTACTGGTGAAAAATTTACAATATCTGTGCCAATTCATAGTTTTCAGCAATCTGGTATGGTTCCTATAAATAAATGTCGCTGCCATGAAATCCTTTGCTGTAAAGGGTTTCGTCAATTTCTTCATTTTATTTAAAGGTTTTTTATAATAAAAAAGATGCTATTTCGTTTGTACAGGACCGGAGGTTTTCTCATTCCCGATTTTCGCTCCGGTCCTTTGCCTGTTGTACCCTTTGGAACCATTGGATTTATTTTGATCCAGGGCAAAAGGATACGACAGGATTCTATCGTACATACACGTACACCAGGTTGCTGGCAACAGCTCCTCGGTTATCCGTTACTGTTAGTCTGAACGCGTAAGTGCCGGCTATCAGGCTTCTTACTGATATGGAAGCACTGGTGGTACTGGAGAATATTGCCGTATTCGGTCCAGATACCTGCGACCATCTGTAGTAAGCTATGGTACCATCCGGGTCGGAAGATCCGCTACCATTTAAGGGTGCCCATGTTGTTGGAAGGTTGATGGTAACATTGCTGCCGGGATTGGCTATTGGCGGCCGGTTTACAATTACTGATACAGTAGTTGTTCCCGTAGCCCCATTATTATCTGTTACCGTTAACCTGAAACTATAGGTGCCTGCCACCAGGCTGGATGCTGACATGTTCACCGAAGTACTATTGGTAAGGGTAGCCGTGCTGGGGCCAGACACTTGCGTCCAACGATAGGATGCGATAGTGCCATCAGGGTCTGATGATGCACTGCCACTCAGGGTAATAGAATTGGTTGGCAGGTGAATGGTTCGGGTTGAACCTGCATTGGCAGTAGGGGCAATATTGCTGGTGGTAGCAGTGCTCACACTTACGTTTGCCGTTGCAGATGCTGTTGCCCCTGCATTGTCCGTAACGGTAAGCCTGAAACTATAGGTGCCCGCCACCAGGTTGGATGCGGTAAGGGTAGAAGTGGTGCTGTTGGTCAGGGTTGCCGTGCTTGGTCCTGAAACCTGCGCCCAGCGCCAGCTTGCGATGGTTCCATCCGGGTCGTACGAACTTCCGCCATTGAGTGCAACTGAATTAGTGGGAAGGGTGATGGACCTGTTGCCGCCTGCATTGACCACCGGTACCTGGTTGGTGGTGGATGAGGAACTCACCAACACATTAACATCATCAGTGGAAGTTGCCCCGGCATTATCAGTAACGGTCAGCCTGAAACTGTAGGTGCCCTGTACCAGGTTACCAATATTAGTACTGGAAGAACTAGCTGCGCTGATGGTTGCTGTATTGGGCCCCGCCAGCTGGCGCCAGTTATGGGATACAATGGTGCCATCCGGATCAGATGAACCTGTACCACTTAAGGAGGTTGAATTCGTAGGCAACACCACGGTCTTGTCTGCTCCCGCATTGGCCGTCGGAGCCTGGTTGGTTCCTCCGGAAGCAATGCCGAAGTCATTGAGGGTAGCGTTGTTGTTACCCACCTTTACATTATCATAGTGGATGACCCTGGTTTTGGTAAGGGTGGTGCCGCTGTTCCATGACCATTTATAAGGTCCTATTTTCCAGTAAGGGGGTAATGCGCCACGATAGAAGTTCCTGCCAATACGGTCCAGGACCTTCACCCCGTTCTTCCAGATGCGCACAATACCATCTGTCTGCCAGGATGGTGAATAATACACCACCCAGTCGGTCCACGTGCCTGCAACCCATGGACCCAGGTCAATGTATTGCTGCTTTACGTTTCTGCTGCCGTAAATATTGATGTCTGTTGAATCGTACCTGAGGTCGAGGTAGAAATTACCATTCCTGATGGTCAATGCCATCGGTGGTGAGAAAGTACTACCTCCACCAGTAGGCTCATAGTGCCATTGGGAGATGATCTCGTACACATTGTCTTGGGGAGCCCCGGCAGGGAATTGGACACTAAACTGGTACCATTTCCACTGGGGGTCTTTCTGCTGGTAATTGAAGACCAGTTCAGCCCGGGTGCCGGATGCAACCAACGGGTCGGTGTCCCTCAATTCCATGCGGACCGATTTGGTTCCTGTTCTTTTAATAGAAGTGTTCAATGCCATACTGTAACTACAACAGGCGTGGAAATATTCCCAGCCGGCATTGAATGTGGTGCCTTCGAAGTCAGAGATGACCCTGACGTTTTGCGCAGTTGCTGCTTTTGGTGTATGGATTAAAAAGATGGCAAAGGAGTATACCAACCCCTTTAATACACGGATTAAATGGTTTCTCATTCCCTATCAGATTTTCGAGTCCGATAAAATCCAATATCCATGCCACTTTGGTAAAGGATTTACCACGATTGCTGTTTAAACTACAATCCATGTTAATAACTTCTAATCTGATGTCCTGCCGGGGATACATAGTGTGCTGATTTTTAGTTGTATTGCAATAATTCTAATGTGGAAACGTTCTTAATAATATTTAAAAAAATATCCGATTCGGGTACACTTGGTATTTATGTTCAATGTGTAGAGGATTCAGATTTTCGAACCCCTTATCCATTCCCTCTTTGCATTTACCAATTCTCCTGAATAGGCCGTGCCTTGCCCTATTGTTACACTTTAAATGAAGGTGGAATACCTTGCTGTCCGATTATAATTATTTATAATTGGCAGTAAGTGTAAGACCTTATTTTTGCTATGTACTATCGTGTATATGCCCTACCATATACATGAATGAAAAAACTAACTTATGATGAGATGTAATCTGCGCCCCTTCGCGATCATAATTCTGGTAGCTGCCCTTTTCGCCTCTTGTGCCAGTCCGGAGAAGGCCAGGTATTTCAATGGTGTCACGGAGGGCCAGTTCAATACCAATTACAATGCCCCTGATCCTGTCATCCAGAAAGGTGATATCCTCAGTATTACCGTAAGCAGCCTGAACCCCGAAGCCAGCAAGATCTTTAATGCCCCGATCACCAATGTTCCTTCAAGCAATACCGTTAGTAGCATTTCGGAAGTAACAGGATACCTGGTGGGACCGGATGGCAAGATCACTTTTCCCGTATTGGGCGATGTGACCGCAGAGGGACTGACCAAGAAGCAGCTGACCGACCATATCAAGAATGACCTGTTGGAGAAAAAGTTGCTGGTGGATCCTATCGTAACCATTCGCATCATGAATTTCAGGGTTACTGTCCTTGGTGAGGTAGGAAGGCCTGGTGTGGTCAATGTTCCTAATGAGAAAATATCCATTCTTGAAGCCGTGGGATTTGCCGGTGATATGACGCTATATGCCAAAAGGGATAATGTATTATTGATCAGGGAGGAGAACGGCAAGAAGATCACCAGGAGGCTGAACCTGAACAACGATGATATCTTCAGGTCACCCTACTTCTACCTGAAATCCAATGATATTGTTTATGTAGAGGCCAATAAATCAAAAGTGCAGAGTACGGCAAGGAGTAACCAGCTCCTGCCTATCATTATCAGCGGCCTTGCCTTTGTTGCAATCATACTCGACCGTGTCATCAACGAATAACCCTTCAATTCAACCAACATTATGGCAGAGAAAGTAAACCAAAACCGGAGAGAGGAAGAGTTTTTCAAGGAGTTGTTTCAAAAATATTATCCCTATTGGCCATTGTTCCTGCTGGTCGTAACCCTGGGACTGGGTCTTGCCTTTGCCTATGGAAGGTGGGTGGAAAGGAGTTATACGATTACGGCAAGGATCCTGATCAAGGATGAAAAAAAAGGGATTGACGAATCCCAGATGCTGAAAGCGCTGGATGTATTCAGCGGTAACCGGATCGTTGAGAATGAGATCGAGGTGTTGCATTCCCGTACTCTTTCCCGGCAGGTGGTGAGGAACCTTTGCCTTTATGCACCGATTTCCCAGAATAAGGATTCCCGGATGGTTTCCGCCTATAACTATTCGCCGGTTAAGATACAGGCAACGGAACCTGAAAAGATCCAGGAAGAGAATGATATACCCTTTCAATACAATGCCCAGAAACTAACCGTAACGATCGGAAACCAGGTTTACCCGGTGAACAGGGCGGTACAAACCAAATGGGGTGAGTTGAGTTTCCTGACCAATCCCAATAGTACCAACCAGGAAGCGTCGGGCCAGTATTATTTCTCCCTGCTGAATGTGAAGAAAGTGGAAGAAGGGTTGTTGGGTAACCTTGAAGTAACTGCAGCCAATAAACTGGCAACAGTAGTGGAATTATCCATGAAGGATAATGTTCCCCAAAGAGGAAAGGATATCCTCAATAACCTGATCTCTTTATATACAAGGTCTGAAATTGAGCAAAAGAACAGGCTTGCCCAGAATATCCTGGCTTCTGTGAACAGGAGGATCGATTACGTATCCGGGCAGATCGATTCAGTTGAGGACGCCATCCAGCGTTACCGGTCTTCTGAAGGCGTGATTGATATCAGTGCCCAGGGCAGGTTGTACCTGGAGAATATCGGGGCCTATGATAAGCAATTACAAGATGTGAACATCAAGCTGGCAGTATTGGATGAAGTGGATAAGTATATCCGTTCCCGTAATACGGATGCAACAGTAATGCCTTCTGCCCTTGGGGTTGAGGATCCGTCCCTCAGCCAGATGCTGGACAAGCTCAACACCGCACAAAGCCAGTATGACCAATTGAAACGTACCACTGCAGAGAATAGCCCGATCTTGTTGAATGCGAAGGACCAGATTGACAGGTTGCGCCCAGCTATTGCCGATATGATCCAGAGCCAGCGTACATCCTTGCAGGTAAGCAAGAACAGGCTGGAAGGACAAGGCGCCAAATACTCTTCCATGTTGAGTACCATCCCCAGAAAGGAGCGGCAGTTGTTGGATATCAGCAGGGAACAATCCGTTAAGAACCAGATCTACGCCTATCTCCTGGAGCGAAGGGAAGAGGCCGCATTATCACTGGCCAATGCTACCAATGATTCTACGCTGGTTGACCTTGCAGAATCTTCTGTTAAGCCTACCAGTCCCAATATGCTTTTCATTTATGGGGCCACACTATTGGCCTGCCTGTTGTTTGGCCTCCTTTATGTTGATATCAGGGAAGGCCTGAACAAGTCGGTCCTCTTCCGCAAGGAGATCGAGGAGAAAAGCAAGGTGCCTGTCATTGGCGAAATATTCTATACCCGGCATGCTTCTGACGGGCCGGTAATCCACGAGAAGGAGAAGACCCTGGCGGGAGAACAGGTGAGGTCCATCAGGAACAGGTTGTTCTTCGCCAATAATGACAGCCAACTTGTCAAGGTACTGTTCATCACATCTTCCATCAACGGTGAAGGAAAGACCTTCCTTAGCCATAACCTTGCGGTAAGCATGGCGCTAGCAGGAAGAAGGACCTTGCTGGTGGATATGGATGTAGACCAGTATAAGATCAGTAAACTGTTTGACCTGCAATCAAAGAATGGTATTACCGACCTGTTCAAGAAGCAAACGGACCTTTCCTCCGCGATCAACAGGACCACAACGCAGCATCTTCACGTTCTACCGATTGGTTCCCAACAGAACAGCAGTATTGAACTATTTGACCAGCATGTCCTGGAAAATTTCTTTACTGCCGTAAGGGCTGAATACGATTGCGTGATCATCTGTTATGGAGCCACTTCCCTCAATGCCAATGCGCAGGCGATCTCAGGTTATTGTGATAGCAGTGTTTTTGTGATTCGTCAGGGTATTACCCCGAAGGCTGCCTTAATGATGCTGTTGAATGAGCATAAGGTTGAAGGCCTGAAAAACGCTTCCATAGTATTCAATGGCGTGCGTAAAAGGGGAATTGCGGGTAAGGGTTATGGTTATGGCTATGGTTACGGTTACGAGTTAAAGGTAAAGGCCTGATACCTGTTGGTGCAGGCTGGTGACCCCGGATAAATTGTACAGGTGAATGATCGTACTCGGCACCCATGGGTGTGACTGAGGAGGCGAAGCTTTAGGGTAAATGATACCGGGTGGAATCAAAAATATATTAAGAGAAGTAGTAATTGATGAAGAGCCTGAGTTTGTATGTGAAGGATTTCTTTTCCAAGGGCCATGAACGTTCAGTTCTGGTAAAGAAGAATATTTTCTATTCTTTACTGATCAAAGGCGTTAGTGTGCTGGTGGGTTTTGTTTTGGTTCCCATGACCATCCATTATGTGAACAAGACCCAGTATGGGATATGGTTGACCGTTAGTTCCATAATCGGCTGGTTCAGCTTTTTTGACATTGGCCTTGGGAACGGTTTAAGGAATAAACTGGCTACGGCACTGGCCTTGGGCGAGAAGGAAAAGGCCAGGAGTTATGTCAGCACTACCTATGCATTGCTATGCATTGTTTCCCTTACGGCCATGGTCCTGTTCCTGCTGGTCAATCCTTTCATCAATTGGAACAGGATCCTCAATATTTCCATTAACGACCTCTCAGGATTGAATGACATTGTTTTGTGGGTATTTGTTTTTTTCTGTTTCCAGTTTGTCTTTCAATTAATCACTGTAGTGTTCACTGCATCGCAGCAGTCCGCAAAGTCATCCCTCATTTTATTGGCGGGGCAGCTTCTAAGTATGTTGGTCATTTACCTGCTGACCCTGTACACCAAAGGCTCCTTGCTTTACCTGGTATTGGTATTGGCAGGGGTACCACCCCTTGTGCAGATGCTCTTTAGCATCTATTATTACAAGGGACAGTTTAATTCGATTGCCCCTTCCTTCAAGGCAGTGGATTTTTCCCATGCCCGTGAATTGCTTGGATTAGGAGGGTATTTTTTCATCATCCAAATAGGGGTGATCGTTCTCTACCAAACCAGTAATATCATCATTACCCAATTGTTTGGACCGGAACAGGTAACTACCTATAATATTGCCTATAAGTTGTTCTCGGTGGTAACCATCCTGCTTACCATTGCGATCAACCCTTTCTGGAGTGCTTTTACCGATGCCTATGCCAAGAATGATTTCAACTGGATCAGGCTAACCCTTTACAAGATCCGCAAGTTCTGGGTGTTGATTACAGTGGGGGCCCTGTTCATTCTATTGGTCTCCCCCTATGTTTACCAGTTCTGGGTAGGAAAGTATGTAACTGTGCCATTCTCCCTTTCTGTGGTGATGTTCTTTTATGTCATTGGTAATGCATGGGTGGCTGCCCATTGCTTCCTCCTCAATGGGGTCGGTAAGATCCGTTTGCAACTGGTCATGTATGTGATATGCATCCTGGTGAATATCCCTGTTTCCGTATACTTCGGGAAAATGTTGGGCCTCACCGGTGTGGTCATTGGTAATGTGGTTATGCAATTGATCATGGGTGTGGTGTTCTTTTTACAAACAGAAAAGATCATCCACCAGAAGGCTAAGGGTATCTGGAATAAATAAATCAATAAACAGGCATTGAATACAACCAGTTCCATATCAGCTCCCCTGAAGAGCAATTTTGGTGACCTGCGATGGTGGGAGAAGACCTATATGGTGATCCTCATGATCTGGACCATTGGCAGTTCCGGTTCCCCGGTCTTTATCCGGAGTGCGGATGCGCTGCTGGTTGGTTTCGTATTCTTTTCACTCCTTGGTATCAATTACTGGCGAAGGAATATCCATCTGTATCTCCGTAATGCCTTTTTCTTTGGATTGATCCTTCTCCTGCACTATCTCTATTTTGGAAGTTTCTACCTTAATACTGCCATCCTGCAAATTCTGGTTTTATTGCAGGCGGTATTTACGGTAGCGATCATTGGTACTCATTTCATAGAGGTCTACCTAAGGGTGATGTTTGTGATCGCTATTATCAGCCTGGTTTTCTTTGTGCCCATTTTGGTCTATCCACCTGCATTGGGGATAATCCTTTCTGCTTCGCCCATCAAGATCACTATGGCCACCGAAGTGTATGGATGGGAACAAGTGAGCCAGAATATCCTGATCATGAACTTCAACTCTACCTTTGAAGGCCTGAGAAGGAATAGTGGCCCTTTCTGGGAACCAGCTGTTTACTCAAGTTTCCTGCTGATCGCCCTTGTATTGTCAACCTTGCAGTCCAGGTCAGTATTTTCTAAGCGTTCCATTGTATTCCTGCTGGCTACGCTTTCAACTTTTTCCACTACGGCCTACCTGGCCACCGGCTTCTTTGTTTTCCTCTATTACCTGCTGGTGTACAAAGACCCGGTGTTCAGGCTGATCTCCCTGGTAAGTTTCTTTATCATTTCCATCATCATCTATTTCAATGTAGAGTTCCTTGGGAAGAAGATCGAGAATGAGATCAAGAGTGTAAAGTTCGATGCCTTATACCAGGGCGGTAATAGCCGGATCTCCAGCGCCTATCTCGATTTCATCGAGTTAGGGGAGCGTCCTTTCTATGTCATGTTTGGACGGGGGGCGCATCCTGAATATCGCTATGGTACTGAGGATAAGCAGGTGCTCCGGATCAATGGTATTACCGACCAGATGTCCAGGTGGGGAGTATTTTTCTTCCTGTTCTTCTTTTACAATGTTAAAAGGTCGACGGAAGCCATTGCAAGGTATTATGGGTTTAAGCGAACCATTGGGATATTATTTTTTGTGACCATCCTGATCAGTGCCTTTAGCGAGGTATTGTTCCAGTTTGGTTTCTTTTGGACATTCTTTTATTTGTATGTAGTATATGAAGGCCTTGGGCAGGAGTCACCAGAGCAGTTTTCACCAATTGCCCAACCGGCCTGATCCCATTCATACCCTTTGAAACCGTATATGCAGAAGAAATTATTCTATGTTGGTTATAGTGGCTTCCCTTATGGACTGGCACAGGTGGAAAGGCAAAAGCTGATCGCCAAGGGGATGGATAGGGAGAAATGTGCAGTGACTGTACTTTGCCGGGATGCCATCCATGATCCATCTGTGCATCAGTTGGAAGCGGTGGGTGAATTTGAGGGAATACCCTACAGGTATTGTTCCGGCACCCCCTACAGGAGCAATGGTTTCCTGAAAAGGAACCTTACCAAAATAAAGGCCCTCTTCAATGAGGCGGTTTTTATTGTCAGGTCAGCCCGGAGAAAGCAGGTTGATGCCTTGTTGGTGACTACAAATAAGGTCTCCAATGTGTTTTTTTATTCCCTTCTTGGAAAGTTGACAGGGCTGCCTGTAGTCATCGACACAGTTGAGTTCAATTCCTCCATCAAGATCAACCGTAAATGGTGGATACGGAAGGATGAATCCTTATATGATAAGTATTCGGTCAAGCTGGCGGATAAGGTCATCGTGATCAGCGATTTCCTGTACGACTGGGTAAGGAAGGTGTCACCTGAAAAGCCCTTGATGAAGATTCCCGCCATTGTTGATTTTGGGCAGTTCGCTATTCCAAGGCATGATGTTTCCCCTTATTTCCTTTTTTGTGGCAGCACCAATTATTTTGAAGTGATCCAATTTGTATTGGATGCTTTTGATCGGATGGATATTGATGGGGCAGACCTCTGCCTTGTTTGCAGCGGGAATCCCAAGGCTTTGGAGCATCTTCGGGAGGTGATCGGCAAGTCGAGGAAAAAGGACCAGATCAGGCTCTATTCCGGCCTGCCCTACCGGGACCTGGTGCAGTTGTACAAGGACAGTTACGCATTATTGATCCCCTTAAGGAATAGCTTCCAGGACAAGGCGCGGTTCCCACATAAGATAGGCGAATATTGTGCTGCTGGAAGGGCGATCATTTCAACTAATTACGGAGAGGTGGCAAGGTATTTCAAGGATAGGGAGAATGCGATCCTGGCCGATGATTTTGATGTGTTAGGGTTTGCTGGTTGCCTGGAGTATGCCATCAGCCATCAGGAAGAGGTAGAGCGTATTGGGGCCGCTTCTCATGAACTGGGAATGCAGACATTTGACCATAAGGTGCTGGCTGAACAGGTGAGGCAGTTCATTTTCTCCTGACCATTACCCGTTATCGGGTATTTTCTGTAGGTGTCAGGGGAATGATGCAGTAAAAAAAGAATAAAACAGGGGAAATAACGTTCATATATATCGTAAAATTTATTGAATCCATAGTGAAAGTTCGATTATGATCAAGTACAGAATGAATTATTCGGGAATAGGAGTAGGGGTTAGTTGGTACATAGCAAGGCAGGGTTTCCTGGACAGCTTCTTACCCAATGTTTATTATCATGTCAAGAATACAGGGGGAAAGGAATTAAAGGGGGTGGAAGATATTTCCCATACACTTGAGATAGACCTGAGGCAGCCGGTTGAAACCCTCCATGGCAGCTTCCAGAAATCCTACCGCCAGCAGATCAGGCAATCGGAAGAGGAAGGCATCACCTGTTATTTCAGTGATGATATACCTTTTTTCGTAGATTTCTTTAACCAGTTTGCGAAGGTTAAGAATATCCATACGGTAACGGTTGAACGAATGATGGAAATGAAGCCATTCCTTAAGCTGAGTTTTGCGGAATACCAGGGTACGGTATTGGCGGTACATAGTTACCTGGTAGATGAGGATACCAAGATTGTAAGGACATTCCATTCCGCTACCAGGCGCCTGGAGGATAATATAGAACGTAACAGGGTGGGCAAGGCCAATAAATACCTTCACTATAAGGATATGATTGCCTTTAAGGAAATGGGTATTGAGACCTATGATTTTGGGGGTATAGCAAAGGATACAGAACAGAAGGACCTGAAAGGCATCAATGAATTCAAGATGGGATTTGGGGGGGAAGTGGTGCCCTGCAGGAATGTATATAGTTATGGCTATTACCTGATGCGGAAAGTGTCCAGGATGCTTGGCCTGACCGGCAAGGTTGAATGATCCCTAGATAATTTAGTGTACTGAACAAGTCTCCCATATGCTTTTCAATTCAATAGAATTTGTCATATTCTTCATAATAGTGACTTCGGCTTATTTCCTGTTGGAACATAAGTACCGTTGGTTCCTATTATTGATGGCCAGTTGCTATTTCTACATGGCATTTGTGCCCATTTATATCCTGATCCTGGGCTTTACTATTGTCATAGACTATTACGCCGGTATCCTGATCGAAAATGCAAGTGGGGCAAGGCGAAAATGGTGGCTGGTGATGAGCCTGGTAGCCAATATTGGCGTATTGGCGGTATTCAAGTACTATAACTTCCTGAATGATAACCTTGGCTTTTTATTAGGCCAGTTAGGAAAGGAAAACCCTGTTCCCTACCTGACCATCCTCCTGCCTATCGGTTTGTCCTTCCATACCTTCCAGGCAATGAGCTATACCATTGAGGTATACCGTGGCCACCATAAAGCCGA